>NZ_CP109432.1:5743887-6058516 GCF_036227065.1 Spirillospora sp. NBC_01491 | reverse complement strand
CTCATCACCGCCCTCATGAAGGAGCTGTAATTTCCAAGCCAATGACCCCCACCGACCTGTCCCACGCCACATGGCGCAAAAGCAGCTACAGCCAGCCCCTCAACGATGACTGCGTCGAACTGGCCGCAGTCTCAGACCATGTCGCCGTACGCGACTCAAAGGCCCCCAACGCCGGCACCCTCGTCTTCTCCCACCAAGCCTGGGCCGTCTTCATTACGCACATCAAACAGAACAACGAGGACGCATAACTACATCTCGCGCTGGAACAACCCTGAGCCCTTCAGCAGAGCCACTCTTGACGTCGCTCTGCCCCACCAGAACCCCTCATCAGACATCGCCTGATTCCCAAGCCAGACCACTCAACGCGCGGCCTCACATCGCCCACCATCCAACCTGCCGCAAATCATGACTTAGAGACCGGTAGTCGGTAAAGTCATCCGCGATCTTGTCTTCAGGACGCCCCGCGGGAGGAAATCCGTGCAAGCCGAACCGGCCTCGTGGTCCCCCGGTGCGCATCCGCTCACCGCGGAAGACCCCCCGTCCATCGGCGCGTACCGCCTCCTCGGCAGGCTCGGCGAAGGCGGTATGGGCGCCGTCTACCTGGGCCTCAGCGACTCAGGACAAAAGGTCGCCGTCAAAGTGATCCGCCGCGAGCTCGCCGGCACCGCGTCCTTCCGTGCCCGATTCGGCAGCGAGGTCGACCACGCTCAGCGCGTCGCCTCGTTCTGCACCGCCCGCGTCCTCGAACACGGGGAGCTGGACGGCCGTCCATACCTGGTGACCGAGCACATCGACGGCCCGTCCCTCGCCGACTACGTAGAGGCCAACGGCGCTCTTTCCGCCGGCCCGCTCCGCAGTCTCGCCGTCGGCGTCGCCACCGCGCTCACCGCGATCCACGCCGTACGTCTGGTGCACCGCGATCTCAAACCGGGAAACGTCCTGCTCTCCCCGACGGGCCCCCGCGTCATCGATTTCGGCATCGCCCGCGCCCTCGATTCCGATGAGCGCCACACCCAGACCGGCGGCTTCGTCGGCAGCCCCGGCTGGGTGGCGCCCGAGCAGCTCTTCGACGGCCAGGTCAGCACCGCCGTGGACGTCTTCGCCTGGGGCACCCTCATCGCCTACGCCGCCACCGGCCGCCACCCCTACGGCACCGGCAACCTGGCGACCCTCGCCGCCCGCGCCCAGCAGGGCCAGCACGATCTGACCGGCGTCCCCGCCGAACTCCTCCCCCTGGTCCGCGCCGCCCTCGCACCCACCTCAGCCGGACGCCCCAGAGCCGACGCCCTCCTCACCGGCCTGGTCGGCACCAGCACCGACCCCCAGCACGCGGCAACCGACATCATCAGCCGCGAATGGATCCCGGGCCAGTTCTCCCCAATGCCCCGTCCCGCATCACCAGCAACTCGTGAAGACAGGCTGTCGGATATCCCCGCTGCCGCTTCTGCCCCCAGACGACGGATCTGGTTGACAACCGTCCTGTCCTCGGTAGCCACCGCCCTCATCGTGGGCGCTGGCAGTACCGCAATCGTGCTGCTTCAAGAGGATGATCACCCCCGAGACTCGGGCGACAGAGGGTCAACCTCTGCAGCCAACGCAAAGAAGTCAGCTGGCATCGTGAAGGTAGCCGATGTCTGCAGCCTCGTACCGAAGGAGGCTTCGGACAAATACGTCCCGGAGGCGATTGTCCGGCCTAGCAGTAACGTGCCCCAAGAGAAGGTCAGCACTGAAGGGGCTCGTACAGGATGTGGTTGGAGCTCCGATATCCAGACCGACAGCGACATACAGAATGCGCGCACCCTCAACGTGAAGATCACTCTACACAGGGACGCGGAGAATCAAACCGGTGTCGCGGCGGCCTCGACCGACTACACGAAGAGAGAGCTCGTCGAAAAGGCTCGCGCGGGCAAGAAAGTCGAAGGCATCACCTACAGTCCCGTGACCCCGGTAACTGGAATCGCCACGCATGCATTTCTACTGACCATGGAACGGAAGCATCCCGGCAGGGATCGACAAAACGAGCCGGCTATCGGAGGCGCCATCATGATCCTCCAGCACGCGAACCTAGTGATCGACATCCGGTACGCAGGCGACGACTACCCAACGAAGGACTACGACAGAACGAGCTCCCTCGGCCTCGACTCCGCCCGGCAGGCCGCCGAAAAGATCGCGGGTGATGTCACCAAGAACCTGGAGTCCTGCTCGGAATGCCGCGGCTAACCTCACGAGGAAGCAATTGACCAGCAATAGGAACCTCTGGCTGATCCCGACTGTCGCGAGCACGGCCACAGCTGTACTGACGGCGGGAGCCGTCTTCGGAACAGCCGCCCTTCTCCACGAGGAGAAGCCTTCGGCGAAGGAGTCGGCAGCCGCGTCACGCCCGGCCCCGGCTCAAACGACTCCCAGCACCCCCATCAGAAAGATCACCTCACCCTGCAGCCTCATCCGCAGCGAGACCGCCGCACGGCTGGTACCCAGCCCGGAGACCAGGCTGGTCCCGTCCGGCGCTTCGCTGGAGGAGATGTCAAGCAGCAATTGCGAGATGACCTCCCCGTACACCGAAGATGGCCAACCATTAAGAACCAGGTCGCTACAAGTAGATACTTACGTCAACATCGGAAGCACGGCATCTGACGGAGAAGCACGGGCCAGAGCAGATTTCGAGTTCCGGGTGGGCACCGCCCAAGATATGGCTGATAAGCCAGTTACGGTCCGGGGCACCTCAAAGACCGAAGAACGGTACGACCCGGTGATCAATCTACCCGAACTCGGGGACAGCGCCTACCTTCAACACATGAACCAGAAAGATATCTACGGAAGCTCAACCTTCGTCGAGCTCGAAATGCGCTTCAAGAACGTCATCATCAGTTTGAGGTTTCATGGCTACAACGAAAAGAATCAAAAGGCCGAAACCAAGAACACGTCCCTTGACCCGGCCCCCATAAAATCCGACCTACAACAGGCAGCTCACGAGATGACCAACTACCTCACCACCTGCCTGCCCTGCCGAACCTAGAAATCTCCATCATCAGTTTGATCCGAAACGCTTCTCAGACGAGCAACAACCCGTCCTCCAAAGGTTTTTCACAGGAAATGATATTACGTTACTCAATCTTTAATTCTTATTTTTTCCCTGACAAGGCAAATGCTAACCACCAGGACAGAAAGAAGGAGACCAAGTACTGCGGCGGCCAGAGAGCCGATTTGAGGAAACGCTGCCGCAGCTGCAAGCCATGTACCTGCCGACAAATTTACGGCCCCCGATAGCAGCCTTTTTGAGCTGCTCCAGTTCAGCGGCCAACGAGGACTGAAGATTATCATAAATGCGGACGATATAAGAATTATTCCGACAATGATCTGGTACATAGCTCCGCCGAGGATGGGGGCCTAGGACAGGAAGTGCTTTAGGGCCCCACCGACTGCACCTATCGCAGCACCGGCGGCAGCACCAGCCCCTCCAACTGTTACTGCACTGGCGCTCACAGTTGCCAGACCGACCGGACCCGCGGCAAAACCCATCGCACCATAGGCACCCCCCAGGAAGAATCCACCCACAGATCCATATAGCGCACCTTTTTCAGACCAGTCTCCTATATCTTCACCAAGCGACTTCCCTGGCTTCTTGGGCTCTAGACCCTTAATAGCATTGTCAATATCTTTGAGCTTATGCTCGAGATCTTTTCTGACTTGCGATGGAATATCGCTATTTTTGGATAGCGACTTGAGGGTTTCAGCTAGCGACCAACCACCATCCTTGCCCATATAGTGACTTCTGAGCAATGCGGCAGCCTTTTTTTCTGCTTCAATTATCTGTTTGCGGCTTTCTTGTGCCTCGTGATCCAGGTCGACAGGATCCCCATGATAAAATGCCGTGCCCTTTTGATCATAGGTGGCAGATATCCAAGAGAGTTCATAGGCTAGTCCATCTACCACTTCTGCAACCACGTTCTCAAATGTGGCGAGCTTTTGAGCTTCTTTTGAATGCTGTTCCCAGGCCTCGCGAAATCTAGTAGCCGCTGTTCCCTTCCAGCCAGCGTCATGAGCTATCTCATCCACAGAACGGTTAATTGTTTTGACGATCCGCTCACCTTGTGGTGGATATTTGTAGACGGTGCCCGCAAGCCGGGAAAGGCCTTGGAAGTCAACCCCCAGACTGCCTGCAGAACTAGTCGCCAGTATTTTTGGACTTTTTTCGGCAGGCATTTCAGGTTCCCGCTCCAATAGCATCTGGATTTTCCAGGTTTCTCGCTAGCTCTTTGCTAGTGATCTCCGCGTATCGATAGACATCATGAGCGCGTCTAAGTTTAGTCGAATGCAAATCTATAGCGGCAGCAATGGCAATGTGACCTTGATTTATTGCGGACACAACAGACGACAAAGAATCGCGGAGTTCTTCGGTCAAGACCATCGGCACTTCCATCTGCGCCACTGAGGCAACTCTACTAAACTCGACGCCGCTGCTATGAAACGTTTTGGATGCCGCGACAAGGTCCTCAAAGATCACGCGCATTTCACTACCCATCTTCCAACTCCCTCTTCATGTACTTTTCGTAATCAGAAACACGTTCTGCCGTCCATCGCCAGGCTTCTTGATCCAAAGCCGGATTTATTTCAATATGCTCCGCTCCAATCAGCTCGATTACTTCTTGGAGCGTGACCTCCCCCCAGGTTTGAAACATTCCCAAATTTTCTTCCAATAGGCTCAACGATGAAAATGCAGGGAGATATGGTGGATCGTTCTCGGGCACGCGCAATTCATATTCCGTGACCACCTTTCCCTCTTTTATCGATGGACGAATTGGCACAAAAACACATGGAGAATGCCGGTCAGTTTGAACCTGCTTATCAGTACCCCCTCCCGTCTTTTGAGTTTCCCTCTGTTCCAATATCTTCTCTCCTCCATTTTCGGGCGATTCGGAAGTTTGAACATTAATCAGAGCACGTAGATCGTTCTTTCTTCTTTCCATTAATTCATTTTTTCCTTCGCATCCATACAAAAAATCCAATTACGGCAACAAGTCCGGGGCCAGCTAGCACGCCAACGAACGCCACCGGGATCCTGTCATCATCGTCGTTTACCTCATTCTGCTTACGGCTTCCCATTGAAGGGCTTGGATGTGATGCATTTGGCAATGACTTTCTCTGGTCAAATCGACTGTACACGGGATTTGGTGCACTAGCCGGCACGTGTGCATCTAGGGCAAGGTATGGGATCAGTGCGCCTTGCCCAGATCTTCTATCCCAGCCCTTAGGCCCGATGTCCTTAGCTGTCGCTACAACGCGCTGCGTGACCTCACGTGCTGACATCTTCGGATAGCGTGAACGCACGAGTGCTACGACTCCCGAAGTCAGAGCCGTGGCCTGACTGGTGCCGTTGACCTTCCAATTGAATGTTCCATCCTTGCCAATGGAGCCAACCGAAACCCCAGGGGCAGCGATCACAACATTGCTCCCGGGCGTCGACTTCTCCCAGATATTGAGGTCGGCATCGACCGCCCCGACCGCCATTACTCCAGCACAGTTGGCTGGTGAATTACTGGATTCCCGCGAGTTGCCCTGATTACCGGCCGCGGCAACAATGACGACATCATGTTGAAGTGCATAATTGACGGCCGTTTGGGTGCTCACTGGACAGTGTGCGGCGGCTGAGCTCCAAGACATGTTGATGACCTTAGCTCCGTGGTCAACAGCGTAACGGATCGTCAATGCATCATTAACTGAGTGTGCGGCGATTGGCAGTACTCGGACCTTGGGAGCAATTCCTACCATTCCAGATCCGATACCTTGGCCCGCAATGAGTGCGGCCATCGCCGTCCCATGCCCACCCTTTTCGGTGTCATAGTCGTGACGGCCGTCACCTTTTTGGGAGCCACCGTACTCATATCCTGGAAGTACCACGCCGTTCAAGTCCGGCAACCCAGCCTCTATGCCGGTATCAATTACTGCAACTACTATTCCCTCTCCCTGGGTAAGCGGCCATACTTTTTCTCTGATCTGCCAAGCATCGAACCACCACTCTTCGGAACGGGGCTGCGGCTCCGCAAAGGCGGGGGTAATTTGAAATGAGGGGATCACGAAAAGTAGGGCCAATGCTGTAAACCGCCGGCCGGGTCTCATTCAGTCTTCCTGTGCTCGCCAATATTTCCTATGGTCGTTGGCTGTTCAGCCTAGCTCCCCGAGCACTCGGGGGGCCACGTTCACTTCATCAGTCCAAAGATCTTCGTCGTCGTATAGCCAACTCTCTCTCTCATTTTCACTCTTACGGCCGGCTATTGATCCGCGACCCATGGGCATACTGCCAGCAGTCCGATTCGTTCCCTGCCTTGTGATCTCAGCACCACTCCGTATCACTCCCCCACTCATTTTCGAATGCCCGGGCCCACCGGCCGGGCGACCCCCCAAGCCAGATCCGACAGTTCCACCATTTGGTGCCCCCAGTACACCACCTGGACGAATCCCGTCGCTCGAGCCACCCAGGGGCGTAAAGCTGGGACCTCCCGGCCCTCTTTGTGGCGGACTTGGAATGGCCGTAGGGCGAGACACTTCCGTCATCGGCGAAATCTTGCCAACTGTGGGAAGCGGAGCATCTATCCTGGGAATTGGCGCTCGTTGATTTGGGCCCCCACCGTCAGCAGGGTTAGGGCCGCTCAGTCCGGGGGGAGGTGGGGTGCCCCCGGATCCACCTGGGATATCCGGTTGCACACGTTCTAGATCCGAAGGGGCTGGAGCGGCAAGAGACCCGTGACCATGCCCGGGCGCCGGCAAGGACGCACCAGTAGGCGTGAGCGAGTTCGGACTTTGAGATTCGTGTCCGGGTAGATGCGATCCACCCCCCTTTCCTGCTGTAGGCATCTGCGCACCGCTGCTCGGGGCTGGTGAACTGTTGAGCCTCCCACCACCTCCGGTCGGGCCACCGCTTCCGCCTTCGCCCTCCCCGCCTCCGAACGGAGTCCCACCCTCCGCTCCTGTGGGCAACTCAATCGTGAGCGAGGACGGAATCTGATTGAAGGCGGAGCCGAGGGCGGCGTTGGTCTTTGCCAGGTGCTGCTGGGCGAGCTTGTCGTCGGCCGTCTTGGTGGCCTGAGCCGCAATCGGATCGGTGTGAGTGAGCACGCCAAGTGGAGTGGTCTTGTTGGGCATGCGCTGGGACGTCTTAACGGTGACGTAGGCGTCGCCCATCGCCCTGCTGAACTGCTCACTTGCTCCAGCCAACTGGCGCGAAGCCTGGTTGAGGCGCCGAACGTCCGCGGTCCCGAGTTCCTGGGCGTCCCCCTGCCAAACGGAGTGCAACCGTTTGACATGCTGGGCGAGCCCAATTTCGGCCTTCTCGAGAGCGCTCTTGGCCTGTGCATACGCGCGCTCCGCCGCGGCAAGCAAGTCCGGGTTCGCACCCTGGAGGTAGGCCGCGATGGTGTCGTAGTCGTACTGGGCAGGGTTTCCGTCTCCCAGAGCGCCTGGTCTGACGTCCGCCCGGAGCCTTCTGCCCGCCACGGCCTAACTCCCCTCGTCCATGATGCTCGGTCTACCTACTCTGCCAAGGAGTCACATGCGTGGGCGGCGCTGTCTGGCCAGCACCGCGGCTGGCATCCGTGGACTGCGTCTCCGCCTTGCCATAGTTCTTCGCAGTCATCTCCACGCGCTGGATCACCGCATCGTAGGACTCACAGAAGGTGTTGATGCCCTGAAGCATTCCCTGGTGGGCGGTGCCCACTTTTGTTCCTAGTTGTTGAGCTACATCCCAGTTTCCGATTCTTCCTGCGTGCAACTGGAGTGCGGTCAGCGAGTACTTCAGTTCATCGAGATCCTTGCGCATCTGCGCGGCGACTTGGAGGAGCTGCTCGCGCTGAACCTCGACCGTGTTCCCTCTCCTGCTCCCCTGACCGCTTGGAGCGCCCTTGGGGATGGGCCAGGTCTTGGGGTCGGCGGGGTCGATCTGCGGGCCCTGCGGGAGCACTCCCGGAAGGAGGTCGTTGAGATCAGGTTGCTTGTCCTGCGGTGCCATCGCGCGTCTTCCCTCCCCGTCCGCTGGTTACTCTCTGTCTATGACCAGAGGCCGGTGTTGGCTCGCTCCGCGCCAGCGTGGATGTCGTGCGAGTCGCCGATCGCCTGGCCGAGTTTGTTCGCGGTGGCCTGCATGTGGTCGGCGGCCTTGCGCCACTCGTCCGACTTCCTCTGGTAGGCAAGCCGCGCGTCGCCGTCCCACTCGCTGAGGTGCTTGCGGACCTGGGCGTCGAGTGCCTCGACGATGGCCCGATACTGCTGCGCCGCCTTGAGGAAGTTGGCTTGGGCGTCCTTCATCCCGCCGAAGCGGACGAACGTGGTCTCGCTCATGTCGTGATCACCTTCACTCACAGTGTGTTCGGTCGGACCGGTCAGCCGTTGATCTGGCCTCTGAGGCGGTTGACCGTGTCGGTCCGCTGCTGCTCCGACGCGTCGTACTTGACCTTGGTGTCACCGAGCTTCTGGTGGATCTCGGCCAGTTCCTTCTGGACCTTGCTGAACTGGCCTTCGAACATGTTGTAGACGTCGGTGAAGGCGCGGGCCGACTCTCCCTTCCAGTCACCCTGGAGCTGGGCGTGGTAGCTGCTGAGCTGGCCCTTGAGCCTGCCGATCTGCTGGTGGGCGTCGTCGATCTTGGCGCCGGCCTGCTGCATGTGCTGCCGGTTGACCGATGACTGCTGGGACATCCCTGGCCTCCTAGAGAGTCGGTACATATGGCATCACGGTGGGCGTTTTGGGCATATCGGCTTAATGCCCGCGAAACTGTCGGTATTGCGACACTCCCCGTGACTGTCAGCAAGGTCGAGGGTAGAGAGGGGGCGGAAGGGCTGTCCACCGGAAGAAGAGGCTTGGAACGGCCTGCTGGGCTGGTGGTTTTGGTGGCGGATCGCTGAACAGCCTTGCGCTTGTCAAGAGGGTTCTTGACAAAGAGATCACGTGGCCGGAACCGGTCGGAGGGCCGCCGCGGCGGCCAGGGCCGGGCCCTCTCGGAAGAGTTGCAGCAGGTTGGCCGGTACGGGGACCGCGGTGGACGTGGAGTATCCGAGTTTGGTCACTTCGTCCTGCGTCGGGACGGGGTAGCGCAGACCCTGGTCGGTGATCAGGGAGAAGGTCTGCGGGCGTTGCCCCGGTCCGGAGAGGGTGCCGGCGAAGGTGCCGCCGCCGGGGAGGGACACCTCGTCCAGGCCGGCCGCGCCCCCGGTGGACGGGGGAACAGCGCCGCCGATGGTGAAGCGGGCTTCGGCCGACAGCCTGCCGGTGTCGCGATAGACGGCGCAGAGGGGGTCGGTCTGGGTGTACGGGACGATCTTGGGCGGTGTCTCAGGGAGGTCTCGGCTGTGCAGGTTGGTCTTGGACGGATTCGAGGCCGCTACGCCCGGGGTGATCTCGCGGGGCTGGCCTGGGGCGTTGGGGCCCGCGCCGGCCTCGTCCAGGAGGAGGCGGGCCTGGCTCTCGGAGATGCTGGAGAGGCCGCCGTCCGCCAGGAGGACGTAGTAGCGCTGACCGGTGCCCGCCACGGCGGCCACCCGGTAGGTCTGGCCCACGGGGGACGGTGTTCCGTCGGGGCCGGGGACGCGGGTCGACCATTTGGGGATGGGCGGTGCGGCGAAGTCGGGGCCCTGCGGGAGGCCGTTCAGCCAGCGTTCGTCGACCGGGACGGGCTGGTCGAGGCTGAGGACGCGGGCGGCCTTAGGCGAGATGCGCATGCGGGTGTTGTGCCAGATCAGCCAGGCTTGGGCGCCGCCGTGGACGACCAGTCCCTGCCCCTCACCCAGGGGGCGTCCGCCCACGTCACGGCCGCCGACCAGGGAGACGCGGGAACCGTTCACGGCGCCGGTGTCGCGGACACAGAGGGACCAGGGGGCCTTGGCCGGTTTGTTGGGGTCCGGGAGGGATTCGGGGGCGCCCTGGATTCCGGTCATCGGGCCGCGCCCGTACTTGGCGAGGGACTTGGCGGAGACCAGTTTGCGCTCGATCGAGGTGCTCGACATCGCCAGGCGCGCGGAGGTGTAGTTGAGGAACGGGGTGAGCTTGCCGCTGTCGGCGCTGTAGGCGTAGCTGGCGCCGGTCTCCTTCTCGATGATCAGAACGCCGGGCTTCTCCAGGTTGCGGGCGCCGCCCTTGAAGAGCAGGCCGGAGATGCCGAAGCCCGCGGCGACCAGGACGGCGACCATGACGCCGCAGAGGGCGCCGACGCCGGTGCGGCGGAGGGGCGACTCGGCGGCGCCGGGGCGGCCCTGGAGCAGGGCGAGGGCGACGCGCTGCGTCATCAGGCGGTGGGCCTGGTAGAGGTCCTTGCGGGTCTGCATCAGCCGGCCAGCCCGCGGAGCCAGGAGTAGAGGTTCAGCAGGCCCATGGCCAGCGGGAACAGGGCGACGATCAGGGCCAGGTCGACGATGTCGCCGGCCCGTCCCCAGAACGGCGAGGGCTTGTGCGCGGGCAGTCGGAGCGCCATCACGATCATGACGGTGACCGCGACCAGGGTGGGCAGGACGACGGCGGCGAGGGTCGTGCCCGGGGCGGACGTGGCGGCGCCGCGGAGCGCGAGGAGGGTGAGTCCGCCGAGGCCGGAGCCCAGCATCCACAGCCGTTGCGGGCGCCTGAGGAAGACCCGGGCGCGGAGCAGGAGGACGAGCGAGATGCAGAGGCTCATCGTGAGGGCGAGCCAGCCTGTGGAGGTCACCAGGGCGAGCTGCGCGCCGACGCTGACGAGGCCGACGGCGGCGACCAGGCCGGTGGCGAAGCGGTCGGCCTCGCGGGTGCGGCGCAGGAGGGTCGGGCCGTCGAAGGTCTGGGAGCCGCGGAGCTCTTCGGCGTTCTCCGGGACGGGCGGCAGGGGCAGCCTCGCCAGCCGGAAGGCCAGCGACGGGATGAGGGCGGTCAGCGCGAGGCAGAGCGCCGAGGCGAGGGACGCCGCGCCCTGGGGGGCGAGGCCGAGGCCCTGCACGAAAGCCGTGGCGATCACGCCGAGGAGGGCGGTGAACGCGACGCCGAGGAAGGTCGGGAGCCCTTCGGCGATGGCGAAGGCGGCGACGACGGCGGCCAGCGTCGCGGCGCCGAGGGCGGCGAGCAGGTGCGGTGCGCCGAGGTCGAGGATCGCGATGGGACGGGCCGGCGCGAGGAGGCCGCCGAGGAACGCGTACGGGAGCGAGCTGTAGCCGAGCACCGCGCCGGCGCCGGAGTCTCCGAGGGCGCGTGACAGCACGGTCCCGGTGACGAGGAGGAGCATCGCGACACCGCCGGCGGCGATCGCGAGGAGGCCCCAGGGCGGTCCGGTCAGGGCGATGCCGGCGGCGCCGGCGGCCAGGACGGCGGCGCCGCCGAGCAGACCGAACCGGCGGGTGGTCTCGGGGCGCCAGCGGTCGGCGTGCTCGTTGATGCCGGTGGCGACGACGTCGGCGACGTCATCGAAGGTCACCTCGGGGAGCTGGGCCAGTTCGGGCCGGAAGTAGAGGAGCTCGCCGTCGCGGACGCCGAGGGCCGACAGCGACCGGGACTCGTCCAGGGGGCCCTCGTCGAGGCGTTGCAGGATCCAGCCGGAATGGCCGAGTCCGGCGTTCGCCAGATTCTGCCCGGCGACCTGCAACAACGTCGGGAGCATATGGGCCAGCGGAATATCCGCGGGGAGGGAGAGGTCGAGACGGCGATGGGGGGCGACGATGACCACACGGCACAGATCGGCCCCAGTCGTCGTATTCACACGGCCTCCGGTCTTTCTGAACCAACGAGTCCTGGGCGCTCGCGATGACCGGACCTTGACTATCAGCCGTACCGGTTTTCCGCCACCTCGGGATTCGACCACGGATGGCGGTGCGGCGGCAGGGTGAATGACAATTCGGCTTCGCGGTTCGGAGCCGCGGATCACTAGGATGACGCGTCATTGACTTCCGGTCATGATGATCAGTGCCGGTACGGCGAAGGGATCGGGCCTTGGGCATCGTTCTGGTTAGGCGGCCGGAACGGCGCCCGCCGCCGCGGCTGCCCGAGGGCGAGATCATGCTGGAGCCGCCGCCGGAGCTGCCCGAGACGGTGGGCCAGGGGTTCGCCAACGCGCTGATGTACCTGCCGATGGCGGCCAGCGGCGGCGCCATGGGGCTGATGTTCATGGGCGGCGCGGGCGGCGCCGGCGGCGGCAACCCGATCATGTGGGTGGCGAGCGGGCTGTTCGTGCTGTCGATGGTCGGGATGGGCTTCGGCCAGATGGGGCAAGGCTCGGGCGAGCGCAAGCAGCGGCTGAACGGCGCCCGTCGCGACTACTACCGCTACCTCGACCAGATCAGGGCGCGGGTGCGGAAGGCGGCGGCGCAGCAGCGGGAGGCGCTGGAGTGGAGCGGGCCGGCGCCGCGGACGCTGTGGTCGCTGGCGATGAGCAACCGGCTGTGGGAGCGCCGGCCGGCCGACGCCGACTTCGGGCAGGTGCGCCTCGGCCGCGGCCGGCAGCGGCTCGCGGTCGAGCTGATCACACCGGAGACCAAGCCGATCGAGGACCTCGAGCCGATGTGCGCGGGGGCGCTGCGCCGGTTCCTGCGCGCGCACGCGACCGTCCCGGACCTGCCGGTGGCGGTGTCGCTGCCGGCGTTCGCGCGGATCGTGCCCACCGGTGACCCGGAGGCGGTGCGGGGGATGGTGCGGGCGCTGGTCGCGCAGCTCGTCACGTTCCACACGCCCGACGACGTGCGCGTCGCGGTGTGCGCGTCGCCGGAGCGGATGCGCGACTGGCAGTGGGCGAAGTGGCTGCCGCACTGCCTGCACGGCACCGCGCACGACGCGGCGGGACCGGTGCGGCTCATCGCGAACTCGCTGACCGACCTGGAACCGCTGCTGGAGGACGATCTCAAGGACCGTCCCCGCTTCTCCCCCGGCACGGGCACGCAGGACCTGCCGTTCTTCGTCGTGGTCGTCGACGACGGGATCGTCCCGCCCGATTCGCAGCTCGCCGCGGACGGCATCAAGGGCGTGTGCGTCATCGACCTGACCGGGGCGGTCGCGCCGACGTCCGACGCGACGATGCTGCGGCTCCAGGTGACGCCGGACGGCATGGAGATGCTGGAGCGCGACCACACCGGCAAGGACGTGTCCAGCCCGCTGGGACGCGCCGACCGGTTCACGCCCGTCCAGTCGGAGGGTCTCGCGTTGCGGCTGGCGCCCCTGCGCGCGGGGGCCAACGAGGAACCCGACCAGAACGCGCTGGCGGGCAACCTCACACTGACGTCGCTGCTGGGGCTGCGCGACCCGTACGGCATCGACCTGCGCGCCTCGTGGCAGCCGCGGGCGCCGCGGAACCGGCTGCGGGTGCCGATCGGGGTCGACTCCGAGGGCCGCGCGATCGAGCTGGACATCAAGGAGTCGGCGCAGGGCGGCATGGGCCCGCACGGGCTGCTCATCGGGGCGACGGGGTCGGGCAAGTCCGAGCTGCTGCGCACGCTCGTGCTGGCGATGGCGGTCACCCATTCGTCCGAGACGCTCAACTTCGTGCTGGTCGACTTCAAGGGCGGCGCGACGTTCCTCGGGCTGGAGCGGTTGCAGCACGTGTCGGCGGTCATCACCAACCTGGAGGAGGAGCTCCCCCTCGTCGACCGCATGTACGACGCGTTGCACGGCGAGATGATCCGGCGGCAGGAGCTGCTGCGCGCCTCGGGCAACCACGCGTCGCTGCGCGACTACGAGAAGGCGCGCGAGCAGGGGGCTCGGCTCGCGCCGATGCCGACGCTGTTCGTGGTGCTGGACGAGTTCTCCGAGCTGCTGTCGGCCAAGCCCGAGTTCGCCGACCTGTTCGTGATGATCGGACGGCTCGGCCGGTCGCTCGGGGTGCATCTGCTGCTGGCCTCGCAGCGGCTGGAGGAGGGCAAGCTCCGCGGGCTCGACTCGCACCTGTCGTACCGGATCGGGCTGCGGACGTTCTCGGCGATGGAGTCGCGGGTCGTCCTCGGAGTGCCCGACGCGTACGAGCTGCCGTCCCAGCCGGGCAACGGCTACCTCAAGGTGGACGTCAGCGACATGGTGCGGTTCAAGGCCGCGTACGTGTCCGGCCCGGTGAGCGAGGAGGCGCGGGCGCCGGGCCGGGCGAGCGGGACCGCGACGCGGCGGCAGATCCTCCCGTACGGGACGGCGTTCATCCCGCCGCCGGCGTCCGAGCGGCCCGCGTCCGAGACACCGGAGGAGCAGGGCGGCGGAGAGAGCCTGTTCACCGCGATGATCGACCAGGTCGCCGGGCAGGGGCCCGCCGCGCACCGGATCTGGCTGCCGCCGCTGGACGTCCCGCCGTCGGTCGACCTGCTCCTGCCGCCGCTGTCGGCCACCCCCGACCTCGGGCTGACCACCGTGGGCTGGGAGGGGCGCGGCCGGCTGGCGGCGGTCGTCGGGATCGTCGACCGGCCGTTCGACCAGCAGCGCGACCCGTTCTGGGTGGACCTGTCGGCCGCCGCCGGGCATGTGGGCATCGCGGGCGCGACGCAGACCGGCAAGTCGACCATGCTGCGCTCGCTGATCACCTCGCTGGCGCTGCTGCACACCCCCGAGGAGGTGCAGTTCTACTGCCTGGACTTCGGCGGCGGCACGCTGAGCTCGCTCGCCGGGCTGCCGCACGTCGGCGGGGTGTCCAGCCGGCTGAACGCCGACCGGGTGCGCCGCACCGTCGCCGAGGTGTCCACGCTGCTGGAGCGGCGCGAGCGGGAGTTCACCGATCGCGGCATCGACTCGATCTCCACCTACCGGCGGCTGCGCGCGTCCGGCGAGCTGCCCGGCGACGGGTTCGGCGACGTGTTCCTGGTGGTGGACGGCTGGATGACGCTGCGCCAGGAGTACGAGCGGCTGGAGGAGGTCGTCACCGACCTCGCCGCGCGCGGCCTCGGGTTCGGCGTGCACGTGGTGGCGACGGCGGGCAAGTGGTCGGAGTTTCGGATGGGCATCCGGGACGTGTTCGGCACCCGTCTCGAACTGCGGCTCGGCGACTCCTACGAGTCCGAGATCGACCGGCGGCTCGCCGAGAACGTGCCCGAGGGACGGCCCGGACGCGGCCTCACTCGCGACGGCCTGCACTTCCTGGCGGCGCTGCCGCGGTTGGACGGGCGCGGCGGGACAGAGGACCTGACCGAAGGCGTGGCCGGGCTGGTGGAGGCGGTCACCGCCGCCTGGTCCGGTCCGGTGGCGCCGCCGGTCCGGCTGCTGCCCGACCTGCTGCCCGTGGCGGCGTTCGCGGACGAGCCGGCCGAGCGGTGGCGGGTGCCGATCGGGATCGACGAGGCGGCGCTGGCCACCGTCCGGCTCGACTTCGCGGCCGACCCGCACTTCGTGGTCGTCGGCGACACCGAGTGCGGCAAGTCGAACCTGCTGCGGGTGATCGCGGAGAGCGTCGTCGCCGGGCACACCCCGGCGGAGGCCAGGCTGATCGTGATCGACTACCGGCGGGCGCTGCTCGATACCGCGGACACCGAGCACCGGATCGGATACGCCGCCTCCCCGTCCGCCGCCGCCGACCTGGTCGCCGACCTGGTGGAGGCGCTGAACGACCGGCTGCCCCCGGCCGACCTGCCGGCCGAGCAGCTTCGCGACCGGTCGTGGTGGAAGGGCTCGGACGTCTTCCTCTTCGTCGACGACTACGACCTGGTGGCGACGGCCGGGAACCCGCTGCTCCCGCTGCTCGACCTGCTGCCCCAGGCGCGCGACCTCGGCGTCCACCTGGTGCTGTCGCGGACCATGGGCGGGATGGGCCGGGCGCTGTACGACCCGGTGATCCAGCAGCTCAAGGACATGGCGGCGCCGGCGCTGATCATGTCCGGGAGCCGCGAGGAGGGGCCGCTGTTCGGCGAGGTCCGCCCGGGACCGCTGCCGGCGGGCCGGGGCACCCTCACCGACCGGCGCGCCGGCGCCCGCCTGATCCAGACCGCCGCCCTCGACGCGTGACGGCGCCGTCCCTGCGGGGACGGGCGGCTCGTTCGGGGCGCCGCGGCCTGCCGGGACGGGCGGTCAGTTCGGGGCGCCGATGGTCCCCCGGTCGGGGCCCTCGGGGACGGGGTCGTCCTCGATGGGCCGCTCGCTGAGGACCACCCGGCCGGGACGCCAGCCGCGCCTGCGCCCCAGCGGGACCACCACCCCGGCGAGCGCCGCGACGCCGGCGGTGCCGAGCGCGCCCGCGGCGACGGTGATGGAGATGCCGCGCGTGCGGCCGTCCACGGGCACCGGGGCCGCCAGCCGGGCGGGGCTCGCGGACGGGCGCGGCGCCACGGTGGGCGCCGCGTTCTCGTCCGGGACGACGGCGGTGACGGCCTGGACGGGGTTGACCATCCCGCGTCCGGTGCCGGCCCCGACGTTGCCCTCGGCCGTCGCCAGGATCCGCTGGACGACCTGCTTCTGGTCGAGCCGCGGACGGTAGGAGCGCACGAGCGAGGCCACGCCCGAGACGAACGCGGCGGCGTAGCTGGTGCCTTCGGCGCCCGCTTTGTAGCCGCCGCCCGTCCAGGCGACGGGGACGCCCTGGCCGGGGGCCCCGAGGTCCACCCTGGACTGGAGGCTGGAGCTCTCGACCCTGCCGCCGCCCGTCCCGAGGGAGGCGACGGAGAGCACGCCCGGGTAGCTCGCCGGGTACGCGGGGCCATCATCGCCGTTCTTCTTCTTGGCGTTGCCGGCGGCGGCCACGATCACCGCGTCCTTGCCCTGCGCGTAGTGGACGGCCGCCAGGAGCGCGGGCGACGGGACGGTGCGGATGGACACGTTGATCACCTGGGCGCCGGCGTCGGCGGCCTTCCGGATCGCGGTGGGCAGCCGGTCGCCGCCGCCGTCGTCGCGGTCGGCGTTCTGCTGCTTGACGATCAGCAGCCGGACGGCCGGCGCGACGCCGCTCAGCGGGACCTCGCCGGCGGAGAGGTCGCGTCCGCCGATGAGGGCCGCGACGCCGGTGCCGTGCCCGACGCAGTCGCGCTTGCCGGTGCCGGTGAGGTCGAGCGCGTCCGGGACGCGGCCCGACAGCATCGGATGGCCGGAATCGGCCCCGCTGTCGACCACGGCCGTGGTCACGCCCTGCCCCATCGTGAGGCCCCAGGCCCGCTGGAAGCCGAGGCGCTTCTGGGCCCAGGACTCCCCCACCGGCCCCGGATCGGCGCGCTCGGGACTGCACTCGGCCGCGGACGGCGGGGCAGCCGCTGGGGACGGCGAACCGGAGGGCTTGCCGGACGGTTGGGTCGAGGGCTTGGTCGAGGGCGAGTGAGGGGTCGGCGCCGCCCCAGGCCGCGCCGGCAGCCCGGACGCGGCGGACGCAGCGGACGCTCCTGGGAGGAGTGCGGCGGAAGCCAGGGCGGCCATCGACGCTAAGAGTGCGATTCCGCGCATCGGCCATCTCCCCGGGGCGATCGGCCCGGCTCGGCTCTGTGCGGCCGGCTCGGCTCAGCGCACGAATCTAGGGGATGACGCCCGGACTCGGCGATCGCGCAGGCAGCCGCGACCGCGCAGGCAGCCGCGACCGAGCGGGTCAGCCGCGGCGGACCGCTTTGCGCCGGTGGCGGGTGATGCCGACGGCGAGAAGGGCGAGTCCCAGCAGGGAACCGACCGGGAAGCCCATGAGGAACCCCCGGACGGCGCCGTGGCCGGGGGTCTCTCCGGTGGTGAGCACGCTGAGGCCGAAGACGAGCGCTTCGACACCGGCGATGACAAGGACCAGGTAGACGGCCAGGCCACGGCTCCAGTACATGCGGCGGCGCGGGGCGTCGGGCGGGGCGTCGATTTCGGCGGCGGGCCCCACGGTCGCGGCGGCGGGACGCTTGAAGTAGAGCCAGATCGTCCACGCCGCGGCGACCTCCCAGCCGTCGTCCGCGAGCCGTTCGGCCGCCGCCCGGCGGCGCGGCGGCGGGACGATCTCGCGCCGGTACTCCCAGCGCTGCGGCCGGTCGAGGGAGCGGCGGCAGGCGAAGCCCGCCTTGGCGTCGTAGGAGAGCACCTCCCAGCCCTGCCCGCCGAACTCGTTGAGCTTCCCGACCTCGTTGAACGCGTCGGCGTGGAAGTCCCAGGTCTCGGCGTCCGGGTCGGGGGCGCCCGGCGTGCCGTCCGGCGCGGTGTCCGGCGCGGCGGCGAGTTCCGCGGCGAAGTCGGCGACCGGGCCGAACTCGTCCTCGGGGGCCGTCCCGGACTCGGCGAGGTAGGCGGCCAGGTCGTCGACGGTGCCCGCCACCTCGGCGGCGGGGACGCCGCAGTCGCGGAGGCGTGCGGCCAGCTCGTCGAAGTAGCCGGCGGCGGTCATCAGATTCCTCCCTGGGCGAGCACGGACCGGACCGAGGCGTCGAACGCCAGCCAGAGGCCGCCCTGCTCGGCGAGGGTGTCGCGGCCCTGCTGGGTGAGGTGGTAGTAGCGGCGGCCGGGGCCCCGGTCGGCGACCCGGAACTCGGCGGAGACCAGGCCGGCCTCTTCGAGCCGGTTGAGCACGGGGTAGAGGGTGCCGCCCTTGATCTGGCCGAGTCCGGATCCGGCCAGCGTCTTGGCGATCTCGTAGCCGTAGCTCTCGCCCCCGGTGAGGCTGGAGAGCACGAGCAGATCGAGGACGCCCTTGAGCCAGCTCGCACGACGGTCAGTGGCCATGAGCTTCATCTTCACAGTCATCCAGGTAGCGCCGCAATCTAGCCGGCCTGCGGGACGGCATCGACCGGCCGGGACGGCACGGGGCGGGCGGGGGCGGGCATGACGACCAGGCCGCGGACGTCGATCAGGATGTGCGCGACGATCGGCACCAGCAGGCTGCCGGTGGCCAGGTAGGTCGCGGTGAAGAGGTAGCCGAGCGCGGCCACCGCGAGCATGCCCTTCCAGCCCTGGTAGAGGTGCCCGAGGACGAAGACCGCCAGGGCCGCCCCGGCGGCCGTCGTGAGGTCGAGGCCGGCGGCCACGCCGAGAGCGATGAGCAGGCCGCGGAACACCAGCTCCTCGCAGACGCCCGCGGTGACCGACATCGCGAGCGCGGCGCCGCGCTCGGCGCGGGTCCGCGGGAGCATCGCGGCGTAGGCGCCCTGGCCCGGGGCCGCCCGCCCCGAGCGGGCCCGCAGGTGGAACAGCACCGCGGTGATCACGACCATCAGTGCCAGACCGGTGAGCATGCCGAGTACAGCGCTCATGTCGTCCGGCGGGGCCAGTCCCACATCCGCGGCGCGGACGCCGGGCGAGACGAGCACGATGACGGCGGCCACCCCGGTGAGCGCCCAGGAGTCCGCGATCCAGCGGGTGAACATCCTGGTCAGCGCCCTGGGGTCGTGGTCGCGCGTCCGGCGGAGCCGCTCGTAGGAGCGCTTGCCGTACACCGACTCGACGATGACCAGGTAGGCCACCAGGGGGGCGGCCAGGGCCAGTCCGAGGGGCGAGAAGTCCGGGGTGATCTGCATCGTTCCGCCGCTTCCGGTCGTGCGCCGACGCGCATCGTCGCCTGAACGATCTAAACGGTAGAGCAAGCTAGTTAGAAATACAACCTATGTAGTCACGAATAGAACGATCACTCGGAATAGGGCGAAGGATCTTGCGGTTGCAACTAACGCATCCAAGATCTGGAATCCGGATCACCCACCCCCGGCACCGACCACGGAGGTACCCGTGCCCAGCAGCATCCCCAGGCCACGACCGCACACCGGACGCAAGCACGTGAAGACCACGTCGCTGCGCGCCCTCGCGGTCGCGGCACGACTCGAACAGCGCCACGCCCCGGAGGGTCCCCCGGGCCATGGGGGCGGCCGGGCGGCGCACCGTCCCTCGCGGCGTACGCCCGACCCGGCCTGACGACACCCCCCGCACAACCCCGGATGGCCATATCCGGCCGGACCGTGCGCGAAGCCCCCGCGGCGATCACGGCTCCGTGATCGCCGCGGGGGCTTTCGGTGCGCCGCCGCCGGGGCGCCGGCGGGCGGTCCCGAAGCTGCGCGAGGGCCGGGCGCCGCCCCCGACCAAGATCCCTGAGCATGGCCGCGGGGCCGTCCGGGCCTGCCGACCTGCGCGGCGTACCGCTGGCCGCGCCGTCCGGACGATGCCGCACCGCGCCCGCCGGGATGAGAGGATGTGCGGACGTCTTCGTCCGACGCTTCCTCACATTTCGGAGCAAATACCATCTTCTGGCCATAGGCTTGCGGGGCATGTGCCAGTAGCGACGGGGAGCGAGTGGTGTGACGGACAGGACGATGCCGGACGCCCATCCGCTGCGGTCGGGCGATCCGACCCAGCTGAGCGGATACGAGATCCTGGGCCGCTTGGGCGAGGGCGGCCAGGGCGCGGTGTTCCTGGCCCGCCGCACCGGGCAGGCCGCAGACGCGCGCACCGCCGACCACGTCGCGATCAAGCTGCTGCACGCCGGGCTCACCGGCGACGACTCGGCGCGGGCGCGGTTCGTCCGCGAGCTCGAGGTCGCCAAGCGGGTCGCGCGGTTCTGTACGGCGCAGGTGCTGGACGCCGACGTCGCGGGCGACCAGCCGTACATCATCAGCGAGTACGTCCCGGGCCTGTCCCTGCACCTGGTGGTGCGGCACGAGGGCCCGCGCACCGGCGGCGCGCTGGAACGGCTCGCGATCAGCACGCTGACCGCGCTCATGGCGATCCACCAGGCCGGGATCGTGCACCGCGACTTCAAGCCGCACAACGTGATGATGGGCCCGGACGGCCCCCGCGTCATCGACTTCGGGGTGGCGCGGGCGCTCGGCGCGGCCGGCGAGACGCAGAACGTCGGCACGCCCGCCTACATGGCGCCCGAGCACTTCACCGGCGGCGAGGTCGGTCCCGCCACCGACATGTTCGCCTGGGGCACCACGATGGCGTTCGCCGCGACCGGGCGTCCCGCGTTCGGGAACGACGAGATGGCCTCGGTGATGCACCGCATCATCACCGCCGACCCCGATCTCGGCGACCTGCCGAGCCCGCTGCGCGACCTGGTGCTGGCCTGCCTGCACAAGGAGCCCGCGGAACGGCCCACCGCGCGCGAGGCGCAGGAACGCCTGGTCGGCGCGGCCACCGGCGGGCCTCCGGCCGTGCAGCCGCTCGCGCCGCTCCCGGCGTTCGGCGGAGGAGGCGCTCCCGCACCCGGGGCGGCGCCGGTGATGCCGGTGCCGCTGGGCGGCTCGACCGACCCCGGCGCCATGGCCGGTGCCGTCCTGCCGCCCGACCAGATCACCGACGCGAACGGCGTCCGTGGACGGACGGCTCCGCAGCCGGCGTCGTCCCCCGACATGGCGCCGCAGCCGAACGGCCCCCACGGACCGCCTCTACCCGGTTCCGGCCACAACGGCCATGGGGCCGTTCCGCACGGCAACCCCAGCGGACCGTATGGCCAGGGCGCGCGTCAGAAGGGCCACAACAGGCTGGTGCCGGTCATCGCCGCAGTGGCCGTGCTCGCCGTGGTGGGAGCCGGTTCGGCATGGGCCGCGACCCGTTCCGGGGGCGGTGCGGAGGACGGCGGTCCCGCCGCCGCGGGCCCGGCCGCTAACGACGGTCCCGCCGAAGCCGCTCCGGGCGACCCCGCCAACAAGGACCCGAAGAAGCGCACCGGGCAGCCGCAGGGGAAGCAGACCCCTGGGAAGCCCTCCCCCTCGCAGCAGCCCGGTTCGGGACAGCCTTCCCGGCCAGGCCAGCCCCAGGCCCCCGGCACCAGCCAGCCTCCTGCAAAGGGAGGCGGCGCACCGCCCCCCAAGGAGCCGGCCAACAAGTACTCGCCGCAGAGCGTGTGCAACTCCGGCGGCCATGGAGGCGGCTACTACGTGCAGCGCTCCGTGGCCGGTTCGGGCGGAACGGCGTACTTGCTCTACAACAGCTCGGGGTACAACTGCGCCGTCACGCTCAAGACCAAGAGCGTGGGCAAGGCGTCCCCGGTGTCGGTGTGGATCCAGCGCCAGGGCTCGGGCCAGATCAAGGACGGCGGATCGTTCGCCTGGTACGCCGGGCCGGTCTACGTGTCGGCGGCCAAGAAGTGCGTCCGCTTCGGCGGCGACGGCGGCACCGCTCCCTACGGCAACTGCGGCTGAGCACCGCACTGAGCCGCTCGCAGGCGCGGAGGGTCACTCAGACCTGGGGCGGCGGTTCCGTGGCGGGACGGCGCCGTACTGCGCGGCTCGACGCCGCGGGCTGTTGACGGGCCGGTAGGGGACGCGGCGATCGCTCGGAGCGATAGACCGCTCCATGCCGCGCACCCCGTCCGGACGGGGTGTACCACGCCCGAGAGCTGCGGCGAGTCGACGTCGGGAGCGCCGGCTCGCCGCGACCCGACGAGCCGCGCGGCGGGCCGGACGGGATTCCGGAGTCGAACCGGGGAATCCCGCGGCGGCCCGTTCAGCGGGGGGCGGACGGTCAGTTGCGGGAAGCGATGAGATGGTCGAAGTCGCCGTCCTTGGCCCCCAGGATCAGGGCCTCGATCTCAGGACGGGTGTAGATGAGGGCCGGGCCCTCCGGGTGGCGGGAATTGCGCATCGCCACTCGCCCGCCGGGCAGTTCGGCGATCTCGACGCAGTTCCCCTGGGAGTTGCTTCGCTGGGACTTCAGCCACCGCGCTCCGTGGAGCTTGGTCGCGGGCATCCCGTTGTCGTAGGTGTTCGGACCGGCCTTGAACTGGCCGTGATCGGTCTTGAGCATCATGTCTCTCTGAGAAGATCACCGAGAAGCTCGACGGTGCGCTCCGGGGTCGCACTGTCGACGCACAGGCGTTCCATCGCCTGGAGGTACGTGTCGACGTCGTCGCGCTTGTCCAGGTACATGGCGCCGGTGAGGTTCTCTACGTAAACCACGTCCGGCAGGTCCTGCTCGGGAAAGCGCAGGATCGTGAAAGCCCCACCCTCGGCGGCGTGGCCACCGAATCTGAACGGCATGATCTGGATGGTGACGTTGGGCAGCTTGGACATCTCGATGAGATGCTCGAACTGGCCCCGCATCACCTCCGGACCCCCGATGGGACGCCTGAGCGCCCCCTCGTCCAGCACCGCCCACAGGCGCGGCGCCTCCGGGCCCGTGAGCCGTTCCTGCCGCTGCATGCGCAACTCGACCCGCTGGTCGAGCTCCTGCTCGGTGGCGCCGGCGTTGCCCAGGCGGATCACCGCACGCGAATACCCCTCCGATTGCAGCAGTCCCGGGACGAACTGCAACTCGTACGTGCGGATCAGCGCCGCCGACTCCTCCAGACCGACGTAGGTCTGGAACCAGCCGGGCAGAACGTCGTTGTACCGGTGCCACCATCCGGGGGTGTTGGCCTCCCGCGCGAGCTGTAGCAGCGCCTCGCGTTCGGTCTTGTCGCCGACGCCGTACAGCGTGAGCAGGTCGTCAACGTCGCGTTCCTTGAAACTGACCCGCCCGAGCTCCAGGCGGCTGATCTTGGACTCTGACGCGCGGATGACGTAACCGGCCTCCTGACGGGTCACGCTCCGCGCCTCTCGAAGGCGACGGAGCTGTGAACCGAGCAGGATCCGACGCACCGTCGACCCGGTCCCCGGCGTCTCTGGAGCCACGCCCAACCTCCCGGCTAAATGGCGGACAGCGAACCTAGTGTGCCACTGGCCTCCGTGTCCTGCGGATACCTCCGATCTTCCACCCGCAGCGCGCTGCCCGGCATCCGCACGAGTCGGATGCACGTGCATTGGGCCTTGCATTCGCACGCTACGATGCGCAGGATAACGCACGAGACTTCCGAGCCATGGCTGCACAACGAGATCACTCTGCGGGGTCCGGGGAATGACGTCACGCCACGCGCACGAGGACACGCGGTGGGGAGCTGGCCCCGTCGTGGGACCGGCGGACCCACAGGACCACGCCGTGAACTCGACGCCCATACCCGAGTCACGTGATCTGCCCGCGCGCCTCGACACCGCGCTGACCGCGCTCACCGAGCCGTCCGGGCCGACCGTCACCTTCACCGTCCTCCCCGACCCCGAGTCGGTCACCGAGGCCCGCCACTTCACCATCTCCCGCCTCTGCGAATGGGGCGTGGGCGCCCTCGTCGACGATGTCGGCCTGGTGGTCTCCGAACTCGTCACCAACGCACTGCGGCACAGCGGCGGCGTGGCGCGGTGGCGGCGGCCCGGCTCCCCCGTCCGCCAGCGTTCGAACGGCCCCGCGCACCAGCGGCCGTCCGGGCCCGCACACCAGCCGAACCAGCCCAACCGGTTCGCCGACCCCACCGACCCGATCGGCTCCGCGCCGTCCGCGATCCGGCTGCGGCTGGTCCACGAGGCCCCCTGGGTGCTCTGCGGGATCATCGACGCCAGCCCGGCCGCGCCCCGGCGCAAGGAGCCCGACTACATCGCCGAGACCGGGCGCGGCCTGCACCTGGTCGAATCGTTCAGCGTCCGCTGGGGCTGGCGCGGCCTCGCCCACGGCAAGGTCGTCTGGGCGCTGTTCCGCACACCGTGATGGACGGCGGGACGCGGGCCGTGATGGACGGCGTACGCGCGGGCGCGTGTGGCCGAGGTCGCATCCGCCCACGCGGATAACGGCCGGGCCCGCGGGTATGGGGCCCTTCCCATGAGCAGCCGACAGGGAGTGACCGGTGGAATTCGCCGTCGAGCATCGCGTCGAGAAGGACCTCACCGTCGTGAAGATCAGCGGTGAGATCGACGTCTTCACCAGCCCCCGGCTGCGCGAGATGCTGCTCGACATCATGGACGGCGGCGGGACGCACCTGGTGGTCGACCTCGGCGAGGTCACCTTCCTCGACTCCACCGGGCTCGGCGTGCTGGTCGGCGTCTACCACCGGCTCCGCGCCCGCGCCGGCTCGATGTCGTTCATGGGGGTGAACGACCGGGTGCGCCGGGTCCTCCACGTCACCCAGCTCACGAAGATCTTCGTCCTGCACCGGTCGCTGGAGGACGCCGTCGCCGCGCACGAGGCCGGCGCCGGGTCCGGCCCGGACACCCGCGCCCAGGGGCCGCGGGCCTCTCGCTGACGGGCTTCCCGCCCCGGACGACCCGGTACGGTGAGACGGAGATCAAGCCCGCCGCCGGGCTCCCGTCCTGAACACGGTCCCGCCCACGCGCGCGGTGCTGTTCCGTCAACCGAATCATCGACCGGACGGGAGCGCTCCGTGGCAGAACAGCCGCTGCATGAGCACACGCTCGGCAATGGCCTGCGCGTGGTGGTCTGTGAAGACCATGTCGTACCGCTGGCCGCCGTGAACATCTGGTACGGCGTGGGCTCGCGGCACGAGCGGGCCGGCCGCACCGGGCTTGCGCACCTCTTCGAGCACCTGATGTTCCAGGGCTCGTCCAACGTCGCCGAGGGCGAGCACGCCGCGCTCCTGGAGAGCGCCGGCGCCGCGTTCAACGCCAGCACCTCCTTCGAGCGCACCAACTACTACGAGACGGTTCCGGTCAGCCACCTGGAGCTGGCGCTCTGGCTGGAGGCCGACCGGATGGGCACGCTGCCCGCGGCGCTCACCCAGGCCAACCTCGACAACCAGCGCGACGTGGTGAAGAACGAGCGCCGCCAGCGTTACGACAACCAGCCGTACGGCACCGCGTTCGAGCGGCTGTGCAGGCTGACCTTCCCGGCGGGCCACCCGTACGCGCACACCCCCATCGGCTCGATGGAGGACCTCGACGCGACGACGCTCGAAGACTGCACCGACTTCTTCGGCACCTGGTACGCGCCGGGCAACGCGGTGCTGTCGATCGTCGGCGACGTCGACCCCGAGCAGGCCGTCAAGGCGGTCGAGCGCTACTTCGGCGGACTCCCGACCGGACCGGCGACGCCGCCCGCGCGTCCCGGCGACCTCGGGCCCCTCGGCGGCGTCACCGCCGAGGACGTCGACGAGGACGTGCCGTCGCCCGCGTACTTCGCGATGTTCCCGCTGCCGTCCGACGGCGGCGGCGACATCGAGGCCGCCGAGCTGGCGGTCGAGATCCTCGGCGGCGGCTCGGGCTCGCGCCTCTACGACCGGATGGTGCGCCGCGACGAGATCGCCACCGAGGTCTGGGCCGGGGTGACCCGGCTGGCCTCCGGCCAGTCGCTGGCCATCGTGGACGCGGTCGGGCCGGACCCGGCCAAGATCGCCGAGGTGCTGGACGAGGAGCTGGGCCGGTTCGCCACCGAGGGCCCGGACGCCGACGAGGCCGCCCGCGCCACCGCCCAGGCCGAGCGCGGTTTCCTGGAGCAGACCGAGACCGTCACCGGCCTCGCCAACGCGCTGTCGCAGAACGCGACCCAGTTCGGCGACCCGTCCCGGGTGTTCACCGCGCCGGGCCGCGCCGCCGCGGTCACCGCGGGCGAGATCAAGGACATGGCGGAGCGGTGGATGGCACCCGGCTCCCGCACCGCGCTGATCTACGGAGGTGCCTCGTGACCCAGTCCCCAGGCGCGGGCCCGGCCTTGCAGCCCCGTCCCGTCCCCGGCCCGGTCCCCGCGTGGGCGTTCCCGGCCGGCGACGCGGGACGGATCCCGTCCGGCCCCGCGACGCTCCGCTGCGACCTGCCCGGACGGCGGCTGGCGGCCGTCCGGCTGATCCTCAAGGCCGGTGCCGGACGCGAGCCCGGCGGCGCCGAGGGCGTCGCCGCGCTCACCGCGCACGCGCTGCTGGAGGGCACCGAGCCCGGCGGCGGCACCGCGCTGACCGCCGCGTTCGAGCGGCTCGGCGCCAGCCTGTACGCGTCGGCCGACCTCACCGCGCTGCGGATCGCGCTGGACGTCCCGGTGACCCGGCTCGGTCCGGCGCTGGAGCTGTTCTCCGCGGTGGTGCGCGACCCCGCGCTCGCCGACGCCGACGTCGCGCGCCTCGGCCGCGAGCGGCTGGAGGAGATCGCGCAGGAGGACGCCGACCCGGGCAGCCGCGCCATGCGCGAGCTGCGCGCGGTGATGTTCCCGGACGAGTCGCGCGCGTCGCGGCCGACGGGCGGATCCCGCGCGGCGGTCGAGGCCCTCGGCGGCGCCGACGTGCGCGCCTTCTACGGCTCCGTGATCCCCGCCGAGGCGACCGCGGTCGTCGCCGGAGACCTTTCCGGGACCGACGCCGACGCGGCGCTCACCGCGGCCCTGAAGGGCTGTGGAGGGGCGGGCGCCGCCGCGCTGCCGTCCGCCGACACGATCCCGCCGTCGTCGGCCGCGCGCATCGTCGTCGTCGACCGTCCGGGATCGGTGCAGACGTACCTGAGCCTGGGGCACGGCGTGCCCGACCGGTCGCACCCCGACTGGCCGTCCCTCATGGTGGCCTCGCACGTGCTGGGCGGCGGGCTCACGTCCCGCCTCAACGCGGTGCTGCGCGAGGACAAGGGCTACACCTACGGCGTCCGGGCCGGGCTGCTGAGGCTGCGGCACTGCGGCCTGTTCATCACCCAGGGCGCCGTGCACACCGAGGTCACCGCCGACGCCGTGGCCGACGCGCTCACCGAACTGCGCGGCGTCGTCTCCCGCGGCATCTCCGACGAAGAGCACGGCTCGTCGGTACGGGCACTCGCCGACCGCGCGCCCGCAGAGTACGAGACGGCCCGCGCGGTCGCCGCCGAACTCGCCGACGTCTCCGCCAACGGACTGGGCGCCGACTACCCGAGCCGCTACCTGGAGGCCGTCCGCTCGTCCACCCCGGACGGTGTCGCCCGCGCCTACCGCGAGCACATCGACCCGGAGGCGCTGACCATCATCGCCGTGGGCGACGCCGAGCAGATCCGCGAACCGCTGGAGAAGCTCGGCTACGCCACCGTGACGGTCGCCGCCGCCGAGTAGCGCCGCCCCACGCCGTTCGTGCGGCGGCCCGTTCTGCGACGAACGGGCCGCCACACGTCCGCGTCCGCGTCCGGAACGGCGTGAACTTCTGCCCGTGATGTGCCGCTGTCGGCGTGAACCGATGGCATGGTGGATTCCATCCGATGGTGGACTCCGTCGGGAGAGGGGAACGACCGGTGTCCTACGGGCAGATGGGCGGGTACGGAGCGGCTGGTCCCTCCGTCGACGCGATCCTGGCGGAGCCGAACTGCCGGCCCGGCGGGGTCGTCTCGGGCAAGGTCCACCTTCGAGGCGGCGACCGGCCGCTCGACATCCGGCACGTGACGCTGGCGCTCATGCCGCGCATGCAGACCGGCCACGGCGGCGAGAGCGCCGGGCCGGAGATCTACCGCGGCGCGCTCACCCGGCCGTTCCGGCTCGACGCCGGGACGGACCACGCCCTCCCCTTCTCCATCCCGCTTCCGTACGAGCTGCCGTTCACCACGGTGCTCGGCCGCGAACTGCCGGGCTTCACCATCGGCCTGTGCACCGAGGTGGACGTCCAGGGGCGGCCCGACCCCGGCGACGTCGACCGGATCTCGGTGGAGCCGCTCGATTCCCAGCAGTGGGTGCTCACCGCGATCGCCCGGCTCGGCTTCAGGATCCAGAACGTCACGTTCGAGTCCCGCACGCTGCGCGGCGTCGCCCAGCGGCTGCCGTTCCACCAGGAGATCCACCTCGTCCCGCCGCCCGCGTTCCAGGGGCGGCTCGACCAGGTCGGGCTGAGCTTCGTGGCGAGCCCGAACACCATGGCCTTCGTCCTGCGCGCGGAAGACCGGTCCGCTCCGTCGGACGAGTCGTTCGGCGTCTTCCAGAGCGGCCACAAGGAGGCCGGCGAGACCGACTGGAACGCCAAGATCGGCCGGTGGCTCGAAGCCGCGGCGGCCCTCCCTCCCGCGCCCTCCCACCACACTGCCCCGCCACCTCACCCTGGTGGCCCGCCGCCCGGTGGCCCGCCGCCGCAGGCCGGTCCGCCGCAGGCCGGTCCGCCGCAGGCCGGTCCGCTGCCTCACCCTGGCCAGTCGTTCCACGGCGGACCGCCTCCCCCGGAGGGCCAGGGAGCCTTCCCTCCTCCGGCTCCGCCACCCGCGCCGGGTGGGCCGCCGCCGTACTCGTATGGTGCACCGCCCGCCCCTTACCCGCATGGTGCGCCTCCCGCGTATGGCGGGATCCCTCCGGCGCCTCCGGCCGCGCCACCCGCGGCCTACCCGCCCGCCGCCTATCCGCCCACCGCCTATCCGCCCGCGCCGATCGGGCATCCCGCGCCTCCGCCGCCCGTTCATGTGCATCACACCGGGCCTCCTGCGCACTACGGTCACCACGGCCACGGCTGGGCCGGGGGCGCCGCCGCGGCCGGAGTCGTCGGCGGGGTCGCCGCCGTGGGCATCGCCGGGGGCCTGGCCGCCGGCGCGATGGGGCACGCGGCCGGTGAGGCGGTCGGGTTCGCGGGCGACGTGGCGGGCGATGTGGCGGGCGGCATGGCCGGTGACTTCGCGGGCGACGTGGCCGGAGACATCGCAGGTGGCGCCGCGGATGTCCTGGGCGGGCTGCTGGGCGGGCTGTTCGGCTGAACCCGCCGCCGGAGGTCCCGATCGTCCCGCCGGAATATGACGGGTCATTCGGACGAGATGCGGCGGCTCCGCGCCAAGGCCGCCACGGATGGTTAGGGTCGAGAGCGCAGCCCGCCCCCCGAGGAGCTACATGACCACCGTGATCCTGGTCCTGCTCTGCCTGGCGATCGCCGGACGCGAGCTCTACCTGGCCTCCGACAAGCGACTCCCCCGCGCGCAGGCGGAGCTGCGCGAGCTACGCACCCAGGTGGCCGACCTGTCCAAACGGCAGAACGCCCTGTCCTCCGAGGTCGCCGCGTCGAACGAGCCGTCCGGGATCCCGATCCCGCAGCCGCTCCAGAGCGAGGCCGTGCCCGCCGGGACAGTGCAGATGATCGACGCGCTGAGCGGCCGGGTGGACCGGCTGGAGAAGGAGATCGGCGAGGTCTCGTCCGAGCTCGCCGGTCTCGAGCTCGACCGCGACGCGCAGCGCGCCCTGGCACGGTCCCTCGACTCGGCCGAGCAGGACATCCGCGAACTGCACCGCGAGATGCTCGACCGCCTCGACCGCGAGGAGGGCGTGGTCCCCGGGCTGCTGCTCAGCGAGGGGGGCGAGGCCGAGGCCCTGCTCGCCGAGGCGTACGAGCGCTGCGCGTCCGAGTACGGCCTCCGGGTCCGGATCCGCGACCAGCGTTCCGCGGAGGCGGCCGACGGCGGCTACTGGGGCACGTCCTACCGCCTGTCGGGACGGCGTCCGGGCGCGCTCACCGAGGAGCTGTTCTCCTACGTGCAGGGGATGTACGACCAGCAGGACCCCTCGGCGCTCGGCGCGCTGCTCATCGAGCTGGCGCACCTGCGCGGCGGCGGCATCGCCCGGTTCGGCTCCTTCACCATCGTCCGCACGCCCAACTCGCTGCTCTGCGGAGTGCTGCCGGACGACCTCGCCGCGCCCGGCGAGCCATGGGAGCTCGCCTCCCAGCTTCGCGAGCTCCCCGGCGAGGGCCGGATCGACCTCTCCTGGCTCCGCACGGAGGAGTGACCTAGGGCCGCACGAAGCGCGGCGAGCCCACCTCGGTCGCGTCGACGCCGAACGCCAGCAGGCAGCGCGGCGTCCGCGCCGAGTCGATCTGGAGGCACACGCCCAGCCCCAGCTCGGGATCGACGAGCACCACCCGCCGCAGCGCCCGCAGGGCGCGGCGGGCGCGGGCCCGCGTCTCGGGCCGCGCCGGCTCATGCAGCGTCGCCGCCACCACCCGCCCCGCGTACCGCCACAGCGCGGACGAGTCGAGCACCCGCACGCCCGCCGAGGTCAGGTTCGCGACGATCACGACGCCGCTGTCGTCCTCCTCGCCGACCGGCGCCCGGGGCGCGGTGAGGTCACCCTCGCCCGGCGCCAGCGGACCGCCGACGGCACGGTGGTAGCGGAGCGGATCGAGGGTGTCGACGACGAACGCGCCCGCGTACGGGCGTGACGCGCGCGGTGGGGCGGCCACCCTGGAGCCGCCCACGGACTCGCGCCCGTTCAGGTGGGCGCTGAGGTCGAAGACCATGCCCGCGGCGTCGAGCCATACGGGGAGGCCGAGCTTCTTCGCGCCCGCGCGGTCGAGGCCGTCCATGTTGCGCCACAGCTCATCGGTACGGCGCGACAGGGTCGCCGCCATCCCGAGCCCGGGGAAGGCCCCTTCGAGAACCGCCAGGGTGGCCCGCCAGGTGGTGCTGGCCACGAACTCCGCGACGAACGCGTCCGCCTGTGCCTTCCGCTGCACCGGCCCCTCGGGACGGGGCGGATTCGGAGGACGCACCACTGGAGGCGTCGACTTGATGAGCGGTACCTCCGCAGGAGGCCGCGCCGGAGCGGGCCGATCTGCCGACAGTCCCCGCGGGGGCATCGGTGGCCGTGCAGGCTCGGACCACTGGGGACGCAGCGGCAGGTCCGGAACCGTGTCCGAAAGAGGCGGACCGGGCGAGGCCAGGTCAGGCGGAGGGGGCTCGGCCGGGGGCGAATCAGATCGAGGCGGCTCGGCCGCCAGTCCCTTCCCTGGGAGGAACGGCTCGTCCGCCCCCGTCTCACGCCCCTGCCAGCGACCCGGACCGGACTGCCCGAACGTCGAAGGCGCAGACGGCGGGGGCGCAGACGACGGAGGCACGGGTGGCGGAGGCACCGGTGGCGGAGGTACGGGCGGCGGAGGCGCGGGCGGCGGGGGCGCGGGCGCCTCGGTCTCGCCGCCATGCGTCGGCTGTACGTGCACCCACTCCGTCGGCCCTGCGGGGGCCCTTGGCCCTGTGGGGCCTCCAGGTCCTCCAGGGGCCCCGGGAACTCCGGGCCCCCCGGGTGCGCCGGTGGGGCCGGCGGGCGGCGGCTCCTCGGCCGGTCTGCGGCGTCCCGCCACATGGACGTCGCCCGGGTGGGGGGCCTGGCGGGGGTCGCTCAAGTCGCGGGCCCCCCGCGGATCGCCGGTATCGCCGGTGCCACGGGGGTCCTCGGGGTCGCGGGGGTCCTCGGGTTCAGGGCTCGGACGGTCACGCGGGCCGGTTCTCACGGGCACGATCCTGCGCCGAGAACAAGATCATCGGCAAGGTCGCAGGTCAGCGGCGCCCGTTGAGGACGCACCGAACAGCCCGGTGCACAGGGCCTCCAGCCGGTCGGGCCCGCCGTCGGCGGCCTGGACGGTCAGCGCGCCCGACGCGGCCGGATTCAGCCGGACCCGCACCTCGCGCGGAACCCGCCCCGACGCCCGCTCCGAGCCGCGCTCCGAGCCCCGCTCCAGGCCGCGTTCCGATGCCTGCTCCGAGCCATGTTCCCCGGCGCCCTGCGCGGCGGCCACGTCCCGCAGGGAGACCGAGACGATCGCGGGGAGGTCGACCACGACGCGCTGCTCACCGGCCGGAAGCTCGGCCAGCCACAGGTCGAGCACCCGGCGGGCCAGGCCGTTCATCAGCTTCCCCCAGGGTTCGAGCAGGCGCGGCGGGACGTTCTCGGTCTGCAACTCCGGCAGGCCGAACCGGGCCAGGCCCTTGGTCGTGAACCAGAAGCCGCGCGGTCCGGCGGTGTGCGGCAGGAGCATCCAGTCGGTCAGCCGGACGGCGCCGTCCGGGCCCGGCAGCGACCGGTAGACCTCGGCGCGGGTGAGCGTCTGCGGGGTGAAGACGTCGACCACGTGCTCGGCGATCGACCCGGCGATGGCCCGGGTGGCCCACTCGTGCGCGGGGGGCCAGCCGGGACGGTAAGCGGCGCGGACGGCCAGCAGGTGGGAGGCGGACTCGATGGCGGCGAGCTCGGCCGGTGCGGCACCGTAGGCGGCCAGCAGGTCGGCGGGCAGCGGCGGGAACCCGGCGGCGGGGCGCAGGTCGAGGGTGACCATGGGGCTGTCGAGCATGCCGAGGACCAGGTCGCGGAGCGGCGCCGCGACGCGCCTGGTCACCTGCTCGCGGGCGAGTTCCCGGGGGTCGGCGGGGGGCGCGGCGAAGGCGACCGCATAGGTGGCGTGAAGCGTCTCTGGAACCGGCAATGTCAGAAACTCACCCAACGCGTCCCCCGACCCCGCCCCGGGACCCGGCCCGGCCCGGGTCCCTCGATCCGACACCCTCGATCAGAGCCGAAAAGGACGTTGGACGGTATCTGTCGCAGAAGCGACAATCCCCTACCACGTTCGCGAGCGGGGTGCCGCGTCAGCCGGCCAGCGGGTGCTCGAACCACACCACCTTGCCGTGCTCGGTCCGGTTGGTGCCCCAGCGCTCGGCCAGGTGGCTGACGAGCTGGAGGCCGCGGCCGGACTCGTCGGTGGCGTCGGCGTGGCACAGCCGGGGCAGCTCGTGACCGTCGTCGTAGACCTCGCAGAGCAGCGCGCTGCCCTTGATCAGCCGCATCCCGATGGCGCCCGCGCCGTGCACCAGGGCGTTGGTGACCAGCTCGCTGACCATGAGCAGGACACTGTCGGTGAGGTCGGCGAGCCGCCATTCGGCGAGCCGGTCGGCGACCTGGGCGCGGGCCCGCGGGACCATGCTCGCCTCCGCGTCCAGGTTCCAGACCGCCACGTCGCCCGCGGCGATGCCGTCGAGGCCGACCGCGACGAGCGCGACGTCGTCGGCGGGGACGGCGGTGGTGAGCGCGTCCAGCACGGCGTCGCAGGTGCTCTCCAGGGGCTGGGTGGAGCCGGCGAGATGGGCGCGCAGCTCCTCCAGGCCCTCGTCGATGTCGCGGTCGCGGCGCTCCAGCAGGCCGTCGGTGCACAGGACGAGCCGGGAGCCGTCCTCGACCTGGACCTCGACCGTCTCGAACGGCTCGCCGCCCACCCCGATCGGCACCCCGGACGGCGCGGGCAGCACCCGGCTCTCACCGGACGGCGAGACCAGCACCGGCGGGATGTGCCCGGCGTTGGCGAACCGGAAGCGCCGCTCCACCGGGTCGTACACCGCGTAGAGGCAGGTGGCCAGGTAGCCCTCGCCGAGCCGCTGCGCGAGGCCGTCGAGCTGGCGCAGCAGCCGGTCGGGCCGCAGGTCCTGGGCGGCCAGGGTGCGGACGGCGGTGCGGAACTGGCCCATGATCGCGGCGGAGGTGACGCCGTGCCCCATCACGTCGCCGACGATGATGCCGAGCCGCGACCCGGGCAGCGGGATCGCGTCGAACCAGTCGCCGCCGACCTGGGCGGTCTGCCCGGCCGGCCGGTAGCGGAAGCAGACCCGCGCCCCGGCGATCTCGGGCGGGACGGTGGGCAGCATGCTGCGCTGCAACTCCTGCGCCGTCTGCGCCTCGCGCCGGTAGAGCCGCCCGTTGTCGATGCACAGCGCGGCGTGCCGGGCGAGCTCCTCGATCAGGGCGAGGTCGGGCTCGTCGAAGCCGGGCCGGTCGGACCTGCGCAGCAGCCGGAAGGTGCCGAGCACCTGCCCGCGCGCGATCAGCGGCATGATCAGCATGGCCCGGCCGGCGAGCAGCGGGCGCAGGTCGCGGTCGCCGTGCGAGGCGGAGAGCTCCTCGGCGCGCTCCCTCCCGATCCGCGGGATGTGCACGCCGCGGCCGGTGCGCATCGCCTGGACGGGCGGCGTGCGCTCGGCCAGGTAGAGCAGCTCCCCCTCGGGGACGGCGTCGTCCCAGCGGCCGGGCTCGTCATCGTGCACGACCGCGATCCGGCGCATCAGGGTCGTCTCGCCCACCGTGCGGGACGGCTGCTCCCAGTCGGCCGAGGCCACCTGCTCCAGCAGTTCGACTTCGGCGAAGTCGCCGAGCCTTGGTACCAGGACCTCGGCCAGTGTCCGCGCGGCCTGAAGATGGTCGAGCGAACTGCCGATCTGCTGTCCGGCCTCACCCAGGAACGTGAATCGATCCGGCACGGCCTTCGCCTCCGATTCCTGTCTGGGGGGGCCCGGCGATGTACACGAGCCTTCTGGGGAACGGCGGGTGGCGTATACGCCCTTGGCCGCGCCCGCGTCCGGCTGGGGCGGCGCCGGCGCCGGGACCGGCACGCGTGTGACGCGCGGCTTGAGCCGCAGGGCGCGCGGCATGCCGCCCCAGTACGGGACGATGGGCAGCCGGACGGTGAGGCTGAGGTTGAGCGCCGGGTAGCCCAGTTCCAGGACGCGCGCGGTGACCTGCTCGGCCGCCACGGGACCGGTCAGGGGCAGCATCTCGGCGAGACGGCGGCCGAGCGGCGCGGCGTCCGGCCCGGCCATCCGCACCAGCGCGGGATCGGCCCGGAGCACCCGGGCGGCGGGGGCGGCCTCGCGCCGGTCCCGGCCCGGCGGGACCACGAGGACGTCGCCGAGGCCGAGCCCGAGGCCCTCGTCGCGCAGCCGGCGCAGATCGGCCGCCAGCGCCAGGACGCGGATGCCGGGGGCGCCCGGCGCCCCGCACTCGGTGGCGTCGCCGCCGGGCCGCTCGATCGGGTAGACCCACCAGGCGACCTCGGCGTGCTGACCGTTGTCGACCCGCGGGACGGCGCAGGTGCCGCACCACACGGCCCCGAACGCCTCGGGCTCGAACACGCCGCGGTGCTCGGGCGGCAGGCTGAGCAGCGCGGTGAGCGACCGGCCCAGCGCCTGCACCCGGCCGACACCGAACAGCTCGTCGGCGACCTGGCTCCACTGGCTGATGCGGCCGTGCCCGTTCAGCGCGATGACGGCCATGCGCGCGACGCCGAGCACCTGCTGTTCGAGCAGGCGCGGCGGGGGCGCCTCGGCACCGCGCGCCCCGGCCGGCTCTCCCCTCCCGGGGCCGACGGCCTTCTGTGCGGACGCCATCGGCTGACCTTGAGCGATGCCCACACGGACCCCTCCCTGGGCGGCTGAGAATCGAGTGCCCGACACCCGCAGTAAGGAGGACGCTACCCCGGGTGAGGGATCGTCGCTGGCCGTCTGCTGAACTGACGGCGGCCCGTCCCCGGCGGCGCGCCCGCCGCACCCCGGCCGCGCCGCCCGGCCGCGTCGCCCGGACGGTGGCATGGGTGGGCGCTCACTCAGTGACTTGCCCGTGCTAGTGTCCACCCGCGCGGGAGGCCGCGCAGGGGGAGGCGAACCAAGGTGGCACCGGTGGCGGAAACGATGCGGGACCGGATCCTGACCGCGGCGATCCAGGTGATCCGCGGGCGCGGGATCGTCGCCGCGACCACCAAGGAGATCGCGCGCACGGCGGGCGTCTCCGAGGGCAGCCTCTACAACCACTTCGCCAACAAGACCGCGCTCTTCGCCGCGGCGCTGGGCGAGGTGACCGGGACCGCGCGGACGGCGATGATGACGCTGATGGGCTCGGCCGGGCAGGGCACCGTCGAGGCCAACCTCACCCGCCTCGCCGCCGAGATGACCGCCTTCTATGGCGAGCTCCTCCCGATGACCGGGCCCGTCCTGGCCGATCCCGATCTGATCGCCTGGCTCCGCGCCGACGGCCCCGCCAAAGCGGGCGCTCCGGGCGGAGGCGCTCCGGCCGCAGGCCCTGCGGGCGGGGCGATGGCGCGGGCCGGGGCGGCGAGCGGGCCGATACTCGGCCACGCGGGCCTGATCGGCTACCTGGAGGCCGAGCAGTGCGCCGGACGGATGGCGGCCGACGCGCCACTGGCGTTCATGGCCGCGGCCCTGCTGGGCGGGTGCCAGCAGCACGCGTTCCTGACGCGGCTGGCCGGCGCGGAGGCGGTGGCGGAGGGTGCGCGACTGCCCGCCGATCACCAGGAGTTCGCGTCCGGGCTGGTCCGGACGGTCCTGGCCGGCCACCTCACATGACCCTGGGGTGACCTCGGTCACGGAGATCGCCCGTTACCGTGACGGAACGGCGCCTATACCGTCATTCGCGGGCTTGGACGGACATTTGCCCAGGATTTGTGAGTGACGTCACGCAACCCCTTGGGGCGCATCGTGCGTCTTACTAAGCGGGAACACCACTGACGAGTGAAGGCGCCCGACCGGGCAAGGCCCGCGACGTCCCGGACCAACGGGGTCGCCCTGGCGAAGCCCACCGGCGCCACTCGCTCGGCCCACCCTCCAAGCGCGGCCGAGTCCAGACCCGGTACCACCGGCTTCCCGGAGCGTCCGCTCCGTAAGGAACGTCACGGCCCGCGACAGGTATTTCGCCTCGGCCGCGTCATGAACCGGAGCCGAACCCGTCGGGAGCGGTGGAACGACCTGAACACGGGGGGCGGCCCGTCCGCCCGGCCCGCGTGCGTCCCGGCGCACGCCAGCAACCGGCCCTGCGGGGCCATGACCAACGGGGGAGCGCAGATGAACACTGTCACCGCGCCTGCGGACACCGAGAACAGCCGGCGTTACGAGCGTGACGTGCTTCCGCTCGCGGACCCGCTCTACATCAGCGCCGTGCGGATGACCCGCAACAGCGCCGACGCCGAGGACCTGGTGCAGGAGACGCTGACCAAGGCGTACGTGAACTTCCACCAGTTCCAGGAGGGCACGAACCTCAAGGCGTGGCTGCACCGGATCCTCACCAACAACTTCATCAACATCTACCGCAAGCGGCAGCGCGAGCCGCAGCGGGCCGGCTCCGAGGAGCTGGAGGAGTGGCAGATCGCCCGTGCCGAGTCGCACGCCGAGGGCTTCCGCTCCGCCGAGTCCGAGGCGCTGGACCGGATCCCGGACACCGAGGTCGTCACGGCACTGCGCGCCCTGCCGAAGGACTTCCGGGACGCGGTCTACCTCGCCGACGTCGAGGGCTACGCCTACAAGGAGATCGCCGAGATGATGGGCACCCCGATCGGCACGGTGATGTCCCGCCTGCACCGCGGCCGCAAGCAGTTGCGCGAGGCGCTCGCCGACCACCACCGGGCGCACACGCTCGCCGCGTAGTCCCTCAGCCATATAGCCGCCTAGCCACGCGCGCCGTGTGACCCCTTGCACGCCGCGCGCGTGGCGTACCAAACCGCGGGCACCGCGTGTAGTCATGTGGATACATTGAGCGATGATCCGTACCGATCATCGGGAGTATCGATGCCGCACCTCGTCGCCACCGCCCTCGCCGGCGCCGCACTCGCCCTGCTGCCCGCCGTCCCCGCGGGGGCCGCGACCCGGCCGGCCACCGCGCCCGCGGCCGTCGGGCGGCTGCCCGCGGCGGGCACCTCGCTGCGCCTCACGCTGACCTACCCCGGCGCCGCCGCGTCCGGTACGCGGAGCGTCACGCTGTCGTGCGACCCGCCTGGAGGGAGCCATCCCGAGGCGGCGCGGGCGTGCGCGCAACTGAGCCGTTCCGGTGGGAAGTTCACCCGCGAGCCGGCCGACATCGCCTGCACGACGATCTACTCACCGGTCGTCGCCAAGGCCGACGGCCTATGGCGCGGGCGCCCGGCACGGTTCCGCGCCGAGTACGCCAACGACTGCGCGCTGCACGCGAGCACCGGTGCCATCTTCGCCTTCTGAACGGGCACTATGCGCAAACCCGCATAGGCCCGCTCACTGTGGGTAGAGCGCGCCTAGGCCACGACGAACGGTGAGGTGGGGCGCATGGCCGAGATCAGCAAGGCCCCGCCCAACAACTGAGGCGGCCATGGGGCGGCGAGAAGGACGCGATCGGATCCCGGGATGCCGGGCGCCAGGCGCGCACGCGTGCGCGGACGGTACGGCGGACCGTCCGCCAAGCGCGTACGTCGAGCGCGCCGCGCAGGATACCTTCGGTGGCGTGCCGCCCGTCGAAGCCGTCCTGACCGACCAGCTCGCCCTGGAGATCGCCCGTCTCGGGCTCGTCGGGGAATCCTCCGACGCGGGCACCCTGCACCGCGTCACCGAGCTGGCCTCCCGCACCGTTCCCGGCTGCGCGGGCGCGTCCGGGATCCGGTGGGCGCTGCCCGCCGGGGGCGACGACCGTCCCGAGCCGCTCGCCACCGCGTCCAGCCACCCCGACCTCGCCGAGCTGGTCGACCGGCAGCTCGCCCGCGGGGAGGGCCCGGTCTTCGACGTGGTCGGCAGCCGGCAGCCGGTCCACTCCGGCGACATCCTCGCCGAGACCCGCTGGCCCAAGGCGATGGCCGAGATGCTCCGCCGGGGGGTGCGCTGCTTCACCACCTCCCCGCACCTGAACCCGCCAGTCCTGGTGACGCTGACGCTGTACGGCGTGACGCCGCGGGCGCTCGACCCGAAGCAGAACGCCCTGGCGGCGCTGCTGGTGGCCCAGGGCAGCGCCGCGGTGTCGAACTCCTTGCAGTACGACACCGTGCACCGCACCGCCGTCCAGCTCCAGGAGGCGGTCGAGGCGAGGGCGCTGGTCGACCAGGCCAAGGGCATCCTGATGCACGCGCTCGGCTGCGACGCCGACGAGGCCTTCGCGGAGATGCGCAAAATCTCCCAGACCCGGCATGTGAAGCTCACCGCGCTGGCCCAGCGCATCATCGGTGACCAGGGACTGTCTTAGGTCACGAACCAGGCCGTCGGCTCCGATCAGGGCATAAGCTTCGCACGGCGGTCCTGGTGACCGCGGGACTGCTAGATCCGGGCGCCACCGGGTCTGGTCTCACCCGTGCCCCCCGGACCACAGGGAGTCTGGATGCCCGATCAGCCGGATCAGCTTGAACCCGAGACCGTCATGCGGGAGATCGCCGACCTGGAGGGCAGGATCGGCGAGCTGCGCCAGGCGGCCGGGATGCCCGATCCCGACTTGCGGGCGACCCTGGACGCGGCGCTGGTCGAGCTGGAGCTCACCCTGACGGCGCTGCGCACCATGGGCAACGACCACACCGCCTCGGCGGGCCTGTCGGCGACGGCCGAGTCCGAGCGGCGGGTGCTGCGCACCGTCTTCCAGGACGCGCCCGTCCCGCTGTTCCTGCTCGACCGCGACGCCGGCGTGCGGCGGGTCAACAAGCAGGCCGCGGCGCTGCTCGGCACCTCCCCCGGGTACGTGTCGGGCAAGCAGTTCACCGCGTTCTGCGACCTGGCGACGCGGGCGGCGCTCCGGTCCCAGCTCGCCGCGGTCGTCCGGACCGGGCGGCGGCGCCGCGCGCAGGTCCGGTTCCTCGGCCGCGACCACCCGATCGACGCGGTGGTGACGCTGGCGCGGGTGTGGATCCGCGGCGAGCCCGACCCGATGGTCGTCGCCGCGGCCGGGTCCACCGACACCCCGACCGAGGAGCCACCGGCCCGGCGCGGCGACGCGCCGTCCCCGGGCGACGACGAGGCGGTGGCGACGATCGTGCACCGGATGGACGTGCTCGCGACCGCCAGCGAGCTGCTGCTCGACGAGCCGGTGCTGAACGAGACCGTGGCGATGCGGCGCTGCGCCCGGCTGCTGGCCGCCGAGCTGGCCGACTGGGCGTTCATCGACCTGGCCCCGGGCCCGGCCCCGCTCGGGCAGCCCGTCCAGCCGGGCGGGACCGGTCCCGCCGCGCTGCGCCGGCAGGTGGTGATCGGCCCCGAGGGCGAGCACGCGCACGAGGCGGCCCGGACGCTGGAGGACCTGGTCTCGGACCGGGACACGCTGCCGTACACCGTCTACGCGAGCCGGCAGAGCGCGCTGCGCCCGCACGTCGAGGACCTCGACCTGCTCGGCCGGTTCCCGGACGGGCAGCCGGTACTGGCGCGGATCGGCGCGACGTCGGTGCTGTGCGTCCCGGTGGAGGACGGCGACCGCTGCATCGGCGCGATCACCCTGGCCGGGAGCGGCGAGCAGGGCCCGTTCGACCTGACCGACCTCGCGGTCGTCCAACGGCTGGGCCGGTACCTGGCGCTGGTCATCCGGGCGTCCCGGCTCTACCGGCGGCGCGCCGAGGTCGCCGACACGCTCCAGGCCAGCCTGCTGCCCAAGGAGCTGCCGTCGATCCCCGGGCTCGCGCTGGCCGCGCGGTACATGACCGCGACGCACGGCGCCGAGGTCGGCGGCGACTTCTACGACGTGTTCCGCACCCGGGACGGATGGGGGCTGGTGCTCGGCGACGTGTGCGGCAAGGGCGAGGACGCCGCCGCGGTCACCGCCACCGCCCGGCACTGCGTGCGGCTGGCCTCGCGCTGGAAGTCGCGTCCCCGCGAGGTGCTGGGCATGGTCAACGAGACGCTGCTGGACGAGGACCGCTTCGTCACCGCCGTGCTGGCCGGGCTGGAGCCGGACGCCGACGGGATCACGGTCTCGCTCGGCACCGCGGGGCACCCGCCGGCGATCGTGGTCCGCGCCGACGGGGTGATCCGCACCGCGTCCCGCGGCGGCGTCCCGCTCGGGCTCTTCGACGACTTCGAGGCCGGGCACGACACGCTCGCCCTCAGTGTCGGCGACACGCTGTTCCTGCACTCGGACGGGGTGCTGGACGCCTGCGACATGGCACGGCACCAGTTCGGGCAGGAGCGGCTACTGGAGTCGCTGGCGGCGCACGCCGGCGACTCGGTGGAGGACATGCTCGGCGCGGTCGAGCGGACGCTGCTGGAGTTCTGCGACGGCGACCTGCGCGACGACGTGTCGATGCTCGCGCTGCGCGTGCTGCCCAAGTCGCTCACCTGACGCCCGTTCACGCGGCCACGGCCACGGCCGCCGGCACCGGTGACGGTGGTGGCGGCCGGGGCGGAGACGTGCCCAGGTGGAGACGTGCTCCAGTCGCGGGACGTGCTCTAGTACGCCTTGCCGAAGATGACGCGCTTGCCGTAGGCGGACGGCTCGCCGCACTTCACGCAGGCGCCAGTCTCCTCGGGCGCCTCGGCCGGGATGACGCGCGGGGTGGCCGCGGTGTCGGCCTTGATCTCGTCTTCGCAGTCGGTCCGGCCGCAGTGGAACGAGCGGGCCCAGCCGGTGCCGACCTGCTCGGCGAACGCCTCCCAGGTGTCCGCCGTCGCCGTGTGCTCCTCGCGGAACGTCTCGGCGCGGGCCAGCAGGAACGACTGGAAGTCGGCGAGGATGCCGGGCAGCAGCTCGGGCACCTTCTCCAGCGGGATCTGCTCCTTGCCCTGCCCCTCGGCGGTCGGCAGCCGCCGGACCAGGGTGGCGACGCCGGCCTCGATGTCGCGCTTGCCGAGCTCGATGCGGACCGGGACGCCGCGCATCTCCCACTCGTTGAACTTGAAGCCCGGGGAGAGCTGCGGCCGGTTGTCGTCGACGTGCACCCGGATGCCCATCGACTTGATCGCCGCGCCGAGCTTGCGCGCCTCGGCGGCGGCCTGCTCGCCCTGCTCCTTGCGCCCGATCGGAACGATCACCACCTGGTGCGGGGCCATCCGCGGCGGCAGCACCAGGCCCTTGTCGTCGCCGTGCGTCATGATGACGGCGCCGATCATGCGGGTGGTCATGCCCCAGGAGGTGGTGTGGGCGAGGGTGAGCTCGCCGCCCTCGTCCTGGTACTTGATCTCGAACGCCTTGGCGAAGTTGGTGCCGAGGTAGTGCGAGGTGCCGCACTGGAGGGCGCGGCCGTCGCGCATCATGCCCTCGATCGTGTACGTGCGGACCGCGCCGGCGAACCGCTCGCCGGGGGTCTTCTCGCCCGCCACCACCGGGATCGCGGCCAGGTCGCGGGACACCGCCGCGTAGGCGTCCAGCGCCCAGCGCGTCTCGCGCATCGCGTCGTCCTCGCCGGCGTGGGCGGTGTGGCCCTCCTGCCAGAGGAACTCGGTGGTGCGCAGGAACATCCGGGGCCGCATCTCCCAGCGGACCACGTTGGTCCACTGGTTGAGCAGCAGCGGCAGGTCGCGGTGCGAGTCGATCCACTTGGCCATGTACTCGCCGATGACGGTCTCGGAGGTGGGCCGCACGACCAGCGGCTCCTCCAGCTCCTTGCCGCCCGCGATGGTCACCACGGCCAGCTCCGGGGAGAACCCCTCGACGTGCTCGGCCTCGCGCTTGAAGTAGGACTCCGGGATGAACATCGGGAAGGACACGTTGTCGTGCCCGGCATCCTTGATCCGCCGGTCCAGGTCGGCCTGGAGCAGCTCCCACACGCGGTAGCCGTACGGTCGGATGACCATCGTGCCGCGCACCGGGCCACGGTCGACGAGCTGCGCCCTGACGACCAGCTCGTTGTACCAGGCGGAGAAATCCTCGCTCTGCGGCGTCACACCTTCTCGACTCACGTTGACGAGGGTACTAACAGCGACACCCCGGTCAGCACCGGTTCATCGTTCCGGCCGGTGTAAGGTCCGCCAATGCGCTGGTCCCAGATGTTCGTGCCCACCCTGCGTGACGATCCGGCCGAGGCCGACGCCGCCAGCCACCGGCTGCTGCTGCGCGCGGGATACATCCGCCAGCTCACGGCGGGCCACTACTCGATGCTGCCGCTGGCGGTACGGGTCCGGGCGAAGGTGATCGGCATCGTCCGCGCGGAGATGGACGCGATCGGCGCGCAGGAGATGCTGCTCCCCGAGATGCACCCGGCCGAGCCGTGGCGGAGGTCGGGCCGCTGGGACCAGATGGGCCAGGAGATGTTCCGGCTGCGGGACCGGCGGGGCGCCGACATGGCGCTCGGCATGACCCACGAGGAGATCTTCGCGACGGTCGCGCAGGAGCTCGGCTCGTACAAGCGGCTGCCGCAGCAGTGGTACCAGTTCCAGACCAAGTTCCGCGACGAGCCGCGTCCCAAGGGCGGGCTCATGCGCACGCGCGAGTTCACGATGAAGGACGCCTACAGCTTCGACATCGACCAGGCGGGCCTGGACGCCTCGTTCCAGACCTACCACGGCGCCTACACGCGGATCTTCGAGCGGCTCGGGCTGCCGGCCCTGGCGGTCGACGCGTCCAGCGGCATGATGGGCGGGACCGGGTCGACCGAGTTCATGTGCCCCGCGGAGATCGGCGAGGACCTCGTCGTGCACTCCCCCGCCTGCGGATACGCGGCCAACATCGAGCGCGCCACGTCCCGGCTGGCCGAGGCCGAGGCCGCGGGCGAGGCCGCGGGCGAGGCCGGGCCAGCCGCGCCCGAGCCGTTCGGCACGCCCGGGGTGCGGACCATCGAGGACCTCGCCACCGGGTACGCGGCGCCGGCCGACCGGCAGATCAAGACCCTGGTGTACGTCCTGGACGGCGCGCTCACCCTGATCCTGCTGCGCGGCGACCATCCGCTGAACGAGCAGAAGCTGGTCGACGCGACCGGCGCCGCGGACCCGCGGGCCGCGACGGCCGAGGAGATCCGCGACGCGCTCGGCGCGCTGCCGGGCAGCCTCGGCGCGGTCGGCGTCACCGCGCTCCCGGTGATCGCCGACGAGGCGCTGCGGGGCCGCCGGTCGATGTTCACCGGCGCCAACGTCGACGGGACGCACCTGCGCGGCGTGGACGTCGAACGCGACATCGCCGTCGGGACCTGGGCCGACCTGCGCGAGGTCGCGGCCGGGGAGCCGTGCGTGCGCTGCGGCGAGCCCCTCCAGGTCGAGCGGGCGATCGAGGTCGGGCACATCTTCAAGCTCGGCGACAAGTACGCGCGGGCGCTCGGCGCCGAGGTGCTCGACCCGGACGGCAAGCTCGTCCCGCTGGTGATGGGCAGCTACGGCATCGGGATCGAGCGGGCGATGGCGACGATCGTGGAGATCCACCACGACGAGCGCGGGATCGTGTGGCCGGTCGCGGTCGCGCCGTTCCACGTGGCGGTCGTGCTCGCCCAGTCCGACGACGGGGCGGTCACGGCCGCGGGCGAGGAGATCTACGCCGCACTCGGCGCCGCGGGCGTCGAGGTGATCATCGACGACCGGGCCGAGCGGGCCGGGGTGAAGTTCCGCGACGTGGAGCTGACCGGCATCCCGTACCGCGTCACGGTCGGACGGCGCGGGCTGGCGGACGGCGTCGCGGAGGTCACCGCCCGGTCCACCGGGGAGACCGTCAAGATCGCGCTCGACGAGGTCGTCCCGCACGTGCGGGGCCTGCTCGGGCTGTAGCCGGGCCCAGGCGGCGCCGGGGTCACCGGATGGGGTCGACGTGGCGGCTCGCCAGGCTGTCGGAGACGAGTTCGGCGAGACGGACCTCGTAGGGCGGGAACGCGCGGGCCTCGCCGTCCTCCTCCTGGTCGCCTGCCTGGTCGCCGTGCTCGCGCCGGATCGCGGTGAGCGCGGGCCCGACCTCGGGGGCGGCGGCGAGCGCCTCGGCGGGCATCCCGGCGAGCACGTCGAGCAGGATGGTGTAGTCCCAGGCGTCCTCGTCACCCGGGTCGGCCTCGGCACGCCGTCGGATCTCAGCGGCGATCACGTCGGCGGTCTCCGGGAGGCCGATCGCCCGGAGGGTGAGCTTCGCCTGGTGGCGGGTGTCGCGGTAGATCTCCTCGTCCTCCAGCACGTCCAGCAGGGTCGGCGTGACCGGTGCCGCGGCCGGGCCGACCCAGGCGAGGGCGCTCATCAGGTCGTACTTGGTCGACTCGTCGCGGAACCAGTGTCCTGTGTCGTCCTGCGCCGGGAAAGGGAAAGCGCGCAGGGCGTCGTGCAGGGCGGGCACCACCGCGGCGCCTCGTTCGGCCAAGGCCGCCGTGGTCAGCCGGCTGAGGAAATTGCCGAGGGCGGGGAGGCTCGCTATGAGCGCCTCCGTCGTCGGCGCGGTCTCGCCGGTGAAGTGGGCCAGCAGCCTTCCACCTCCTTCGGGACCGTGCCGGTTGAACATCTGGCTGAGTCTCATGGTGGCCGTGTCCCTCTCGACCTCCGCCAGGGCGATCGCGGCCGTCTCCCTGATGTGCCGCTCCTCGGCGACGACGACCAGTTCGCTGAGAGCGTCGACCGCCCGCGTCCGCAGCGACTGGTCGACGAGCCCTTCCACGCCGCCCGGCGTCCCCAGTACGCGCGCCGCGCGGGCGGCGGCCCGGGCGTCGGAGCGGTGGCCGCGGACGTCGTCGATGAGCGTCTCCGCGTCCAGGGCCTCGGTGGGCCCGGACGAGCTGCCGGTGCGCAGCGGGACGAGCGCGCCCTCCAGGAGGTGCACCTGGCCGCCGGCGCCGCCGATGAGCCAGTGCCGTCCGTCCGGCGTTCCGGTGGCGGCAGTGAGCGCCCACGGGTCCTCGTGGCCGTGCGGCACGGCGGGACGGTACCGGGGCGCGGGGGCGAAACGGGCGACGGGTCCGCGGCCGTGCAGGCGCCACAGCGCGGCCGTCCCGTCCTCGGACGCGGAGAGCACCAGGTCGGTGCGCGGGGCGAGGGCCAGGGCCCGGATCCGTCCGGTGTGCGCGCGGGCGATGCGTCCCAAGCGATGCCCGGTGCACGCGTCCCACCAGGTCAGCGAGCCGTCCCGATCGCCGAGGACCACCAGCGGCGCGTCCGGGTGCGCCGCGATCGCCGTCGGCCGCCCGTCCGGGACGAACGAGGCGACGGGCGCGCCGGTCTCGGCGTCGAGGACGGCCACGCGGCCGTGGCGCGGCGACACCACCAGCCGTCCCCGGTCGCAGCAGCGCATCAGCCGCTGGCCGGACGGCTCCCGCTCCCGGAACGTCCACACCTGTTCGGGGTCGGACCACCGGTCGAGCGGCGGCATCCGCCACGCCCCGACCTCGCCGTCGTCGCCGCCCGTGATGATCAGGCCCGTCCCGGAGAGCGCCAGCGCGTCGAGTCTGCCGAACCACTGGAACCGGCCGTGCTGGGAGCCGTCCAGGCTCCACCAGCGCAGGTCGCCGTCCTGCGCGACCATGACGGACCGCCCGCCGTGCCCGAGGACCGGCGACCGCGAGCCGGGCTCGTGGCTGATCCGCCGCCCTTCGAGGCCGTCGCCGCGCAGCGTCCAGCGAGCGGCACCGCCACCGGTGGTGATCAGGCTCGTCCCGGCGAGGACGGCACCGGCGACCGGCTCGTCGCCGAAGCCGCCGACAGACGCGTGGAGCCGTCCCCCGGGCGGGTCCCAGAACCGGACCTCCCCGGACCGCGAGCCGGTCGCGCCGAGCCGTCCGTCCGGGGAGATCGCCACCGCCGTGACGGGATCGCCATGATCGTCAGAACGCATGCGCAGAGTGAAGCAGCCGTATCCTCGGTTGTCGCCTGAAAATGCGTTTGACGGGGTCGGCGGGCCTTCTGGAGACTCGAAGGCCGGACGGCGGTCGGCAAGGAGGAACCGGTGGGGCACGTTGAGGCGGGGCACGTCAGCCATACGCTCCCTGACGGGCGGGTGCTGCTCGACGACGTCTCGTTCCGCGTGGGCGAGGGGGTCACCGCCGCGCTGGTGGGCCCGAACGGCGCCGGGAAGACCACCCTCCTGCGCCTGGTCGCCGGTGATCTCACCCCGCAGGACGGCACGGTCGCGCACAGCGGCGGGCTCGGCGTGATGCGGCAGTTCGTCGGGAACGTGCGGGACGCCTCGTCCGTCCACGACCTGCTCCTGACCACCGCTGCGCCCCAGGTGCGGGAGGCCGCGGCCGTCCTGGACGCCGCCGAGCTGGCCATGATGGAGCGCGACGACGAGCCGGCCCAGATGCGGTACGCCAACGCGCTCACCGGGTGGGGCGACGCGGGCGGCTACGACGCCGAGGTGCTGTGGGACGCGTGCTGCGTGGCGGCGCTCGGCGTCCCCTACGACAAGTGCCGCTACCGCGACGCCGGGACGCTGTCGGGCGGCGAGCAGAAGCGGCTCGTCCTGGAGGCGCTGCTCCGCGGCCCCGACGAGGTCCTGCTGCTCGACGAGCCCGACAACTACCTCGACGTGCCCGGCAAGCTGTGGCTGGAGGAGCGGCTCCGCGAGACGTCCAAGACCGTCCTGCTGGTCTCGCACGACCGCGAGCTGCTCGACCGGGCCGCCGACCGCATCGTCACGGTCGAGGCGGGCCGGGCGTGGATCCACGGCGGCCGGTTCGCCACCTACGCCGAGGCCCGCCAGGACCGCAACGAGCGGCTGGAGGAGCTGCGCCGCCGCTGGGACGAGGAGCACGCCAAACTCAGGCAGCTCGTCATGATGCTCAAGAACAAGGCCACCTTCAACGACGGGCTGGCCTCCCGCTACCAGGCGGCGCAGACCCGGCTGCGCAAGTTCGAGGAGGCGGGGCCGCCGGAGGTCCCGCCGCGCGACCAGAGCATCAAGATGCGGCTGCGCGGCGGCCGGACGGGCAAGCGCGCGGTGGTCTGCGAGGGGCTGGAGCTCACCGGCCTGATGAGGCCGTTCGACACCGAGGTCTGGTACGGCGAGCGCGTCGCGGTGCTCGGCTCCAACGGCTCGGGCAAGTCGCACTTCCTGCGCCTGCTGGCCGGCGTCGCCGAGACCCTCCCGCGCGGCGCGACCCCGGTCGAGCCGGTCGCGCACACCGGCGTGGGCCGCCTGGGCGCGCGCGTCGTCCCGGGCCTGTTCGCGCAGACCCACGCCCGTCCCGACCTGGCCGGACGGACGCCGTGCGAGATCGTGATGACCGAGCACGCACGGCTCCAGAACGCCGCGATGAACGCCCTGGCCCGCTACGAGCTCCAGCTCTGCGCCGAGCAGCCCTTCGAGACCCTGTCGGGCGGCCAGCAGGCCCGGTTGCAGATCCTCCTGCTGGAGCTGGGCGGCGCCACCCTCCTCCTCCTGGACGAGCCCACCGACAACCTCGACCTGGCCAGCGCCGAGGCCCTCCAGGAGGGGCTGGAGTACTACGAGGGCACCGTCCTGGCGGTGACACACGACCGCTGGTTCGCCCGCTCCTTCGACCGCTTCCTGGTCTTCGGCGCCGACGGCTCGGTCTACGAGTCCCCCGACCCCGTCTGGGACGAGACCCGCGTCACCCGCCCCCGCTGACCGCTTCGGGTCGCGCCGTCGGTCAGGACGGGACGGAGCGGAGCCAGCGGGCTACGCCGCCGTGGTGGCTGCACGTTCCTCGGCGGTGCGCCGAATAGGAGATGTTGCCGTCACGGCAGACCGCCGTCGCGCCGGCCGGGTAAGCGGGCTTCACCTTCTTGGGCGTCCTGGGCCGCGCTCTTGGGCGGCTCGGTTTCGGGGTCGGCCGGGTACGGGTCCGCGTCGGCGCCGGCCTCACGCGGGTGGGTGCGGGGGTGGCGGTCGGCGTGGACTCCGTCGGGGTCGGCGATTCGGCCGGGGGCTCCGTGGACGGGATGGACGACTCGGCCACGGGTTCGGAGGTCGGCGCCGCCGTCGGGGTGCCGGCACCGCATCCGGCCGCGGACAGCACGGTCGCCAGTGCGGCGACGAGTAGGGCGAGACGCTTGGGCAAGGGGGCCTCCCAGAATGTCGATGCACCGGGAAGACGCCGCGTCGCCTCCGGCGGATGGCGGCGGACCCGGTTGCGGCCAGTGGGGGACGCCGCTCTCCGGAAGGCGGTAGACGCGCGGTCGCCCGATCGGGCCCGGCGGTTGCCCCGGCGTCCGGCATCGGTCAGGCACCGACCCCCTGACCTGCCCGTTTTAGGTGATTTTGGGTAAGGTGCTCTGGTGCGCGTAGTGGTGACGGGGGCGGCCGGGTTCATCGGGGGGCAGGTGACCGATGCGCTCTCGCACGCCGGGCACGAGGTCCTCGCGGTCGACGCGCCGGGACGGGCACTGTGCCCGGACGCGGCGCGGCCGGGCTGGGCCCGGCTGGCCGGACGGCCCGGCGTCACCCGGATCGAGGCCGATCTGGCGCTGGACGATCTGGCCGGGCTGGTCGAGGCCGACGCGATCGTCCACCTGGCGGGACGTCCCGGCGTCCGCAGCTCGTGGGGGGCAGGGCGGGCCCTGGCCGAGCGCGACAACGTGACGGCGACGCGGCGCCTTCTGGAAGCGTGTGCCGGACGGCCCGCGCGGCTGCGGCCACGCGTGGTGGTCGCGTCCAGTTCCTCTGTGTACGGGTCCGCGGGGCTCCGTCCCAACCGGGAGGACGACGCGCTGGACCCCGCGAGCCCCTACGCGGTCAGCAAGGTCGAGGTGGAGCGGCTCACCCGGCAGGCCGCGCGGGACGGGCTGCGCACGGTGCTGCTGCGCTACTTCTCGGTGTACGGGCCCCGGCAGCGGCCCGACATGGCCTTCCACCGGTTCGTGGAGGCGGTGCTGGACGGGCGTCCGCTGCCGGTGTTCGGCGACGGGCGGCGGTCCCGGTCGTTCACGCACGTCGGGGACGTGGCGGCGGCGACCCTCGCGGCGGTCGCGGCGGAGCTGCCGCCCGGGATCGCGATCAACGTCGGGCATCCCGAGCCGGTGCGGGTGCGGGCGGCGATCGAACTGCTGACCGGCGTGCTGGGCGTCCCGGCGGAGATCCGCAGCGAGACGCCGGTCGCCGGGGACGCGACGCGGACCTGGGCCGATCCGGGACGGGCCGCGCGGCTCCTCGGCTGGACGGCGCAGACCGCACTGGCGGGCGGCCTCGCCGACCAGATCTCCTGGCACCGGGGACTGCGCGTCCACGAGGAGGTGCGGGCCGGATGAGGCCGCCGTTCCGGCACCGCGCCGCGTACGCGGCGTTCGACCGGTTCCCGTCGAGCAAGGGGTCGGCGGTGCACATCGCGCAGATGGCCGACGAGCTGTTCGACCGGTTCGGCGGCGGGCTGCTGGGCGTGCTCGGCGGCGGGCTGCCGCGCTACCAGTGGGAGGGCGGCCGGGAGATCGCCCGGTTCGACGCGCGGATCCCCAACCTGATCGACCGGGCCGAGGCGTTCTCGGGCTGGCTCGCCGGGCACCTGGCGCCGCACCTGGACACGCTGGAGGTCTGCCACGTCCGCGACCCGTGGAGCGCCCTGCCCGTGGTCACCGCGGAGGGGCGGCGGCACCGGGTGGTGTACGAGGTGAACGGGCTGCCGTCGATCGAGATGAGCCACACCTGGCCGTGGGCCGCGCCCGCGACGCTGGCGAAGATCCGCGAGCTGGAGCGGTTCTGCCTGGAGCGCAGCGACGCCGTGGTGGTGCCGTCCGCGGTGATCGGCGACGCGGTCCGGAGGCTGGGCGTGCCGGCCGGGCGGGTCCACCTGGTGCCGAACGGCGCGGATGTCGTCCCGCGGCCGGCCCGCCCGGCGGACGCGCCGGGCCGCTACCTGATCTACGTCGGCGCCTTCCAGCCCTGGCAGGGCCTGGACGTGCTGCTGCGCGCGTTCGCGCGGCTGGCCGACCTGGACGATCTGCGCCTGGTGATCTGCGCGTCGGTGCCGGAGCGGCGGGCCAAGCCGGTGCGGCGGATGGCCGAGCGGCTCGGCGTCGCCGAGCGGGTCGACTGGCGGTTCACGCTGCCGCATCACGAGGTCGCGGCGTGGCTGGCGCACGCGGAGGCGTCGGTGGCGCCGCTCACCGGCTGCGCCCGGAACCTGGACCAGGGCTGCGCGCCACTGAAGGTGATCGAGTCGATGGCGGCGGGCGTGCCGGTCGTCGCCTCGGACCTGCCGGTGGTGCGCGAGCTGATGGCGGGCGGCGAGCACGGACGGCTCGTCCCGGCCGACCGTCCGGCCGAGCTGGCCCGCGCCGTCCGGATCCTGCTGGAGTACCCGGACGAGGCCGCGGCCATGGGCGGACGGGCCCGGCGCCGCGTCCAGGACGGGCTGACCTGGACGCACTCGCGCGCCCGGCTCGCCGAGGTCTACCGTACGGTCGCGCCATCGCGGCCGGCGCCCACGCCGGAGGGCCGTCCCGCCGAAGACCACATGCCCGACCCGACCTGACCGATTGATGGTGTTCCGTCCAATGTTCTGGCGCAAGCAACGTGCGGCCATCGAAGGATTCCACCCCCTGCACCAATCGCTGATCTGGCATCGGAGCTTCTCGGTGTCGATGCGGCCGGCGGAGTGGGACGCGCTGATCCGGGGGCTGGCCCGGCACGAGTCGGTGGTGCGGCGCCGCAGGTGGCGGCTCCCCGCGCGCACCCGCACGGCGCTGGTGCCGCTGGTGCGGGTGCTGACCGAGGACATGCGCCCCGACGGCGTGCTGTCGGTCGCGCTGGACCTGCGCGGGCCGAAATTCCCGGAGAAGACGGGGCCCAGGCACGAGATGCCCGTCCAGCGGCCGGTGACGTCGATGAAGCAGTGGTTCGTCGTCGATCCCTGGCTGCGGCTGCGGGCCGAGCTGCGCGACGGCAGCGTGCTGGAGCTGGCGGTCACCGACCGGATCAGGTACCGCCGGATCCGCAAGCGCAACCCCCGCGGCAAGATCAAGGTCAAGTACAAGACCAAGAAGGTGCTGCGCGTGGACGCCACCCGCCGGTTGGCGAAGGCCGCCGCGGTGCGGCGGCCCGCGAGCCCGCCCCCGGGCTGGATCGTGGTCCGGGTCAAGGACGGCCCCCGGCCGGTGATCCGCGCGACCGCGAAGATCCCGGCCGCCGCCGACGAGCGCGCGCTGGTCGAGCCGATCCTGACCGTGTCGACCGAGCTGTTCCGGTGGACACCGCCCGGAACCGGCGCGCAGAGGAGGACCGCGTGACCCGCTGCACCGTGACCACGGGCTTCTTCGTGCTGGGCCGCTGCGGACGGCCGTCCGTCGCGGCGTGCCCGCAGTGCGCCCGTCCCGTCTGCGACGAGCACGCGGCCGGACCCAACGGGCTCTGCCCCGAGTGCGCCGCCGCGCAGGGGTACGGGTCGCACGACGCGCACGACCCGGGATGGGCCGGGGGCTACCGGCGCCACTTCTACCAGAGCACCTCGTCCACCTATCAGGACCGCGCCTGGTACTCCTCGTTCGACTCCTACGACCGGGGCGCGTTCGAGCGGGGCGGCGACCACTCCTTCGCCGAGGGCGACTTCGACGACGACGACACCGGTTTCGTGGACAGCTGATGGCGCGGATCCTGTGGATCACCGAGCACTACCCGCCGGGCAAGGGCGGGATGGCCGAGTCCTGCGACCGCATCGTGCGCGGGCTGCGCGCGGCCGGGGCCGAGGTCGACGTCGCCCACCTGACCCGGCGGGCCCGGCCGTGGAAGGTCGAGCGCGAGCACGGCGGCCGGCTGCTGACCGCACCCCTGGAGGACGATCCCGAGCACGCGCTGCGCCGGCTGTGGACCGCGCTGACCGCCGAGAACGCCGCGTACACCCACGTGGTCGCGTTCGGCGGCACGCACTCGATGCTCGCCGCGCCCGTCCTGGCGGCGCTGCTGGAGGCGCCGCTGGTCACGCTGCTGCGCGGCAACGACATCGACGTCGGCGCGTTCTCGATGCGGCGCCGGGGCGTGCTGGCCGACGCGCTGCGCGCCTCCGCCCGGGTGTGCGTGGTCGCCCGCTCGCACGCGCCGCTGGTCAAGGCGCTAGCGCCGGACGCCGCGGTGACGTTCGTGGCCAACAGCGTCGACACCGCGCAGTGGCGCGTCCTGCCGTCCGAGCGGGAGCGGGGCGAGCGGTGGCGGGCCGCGAACGTCGCGGCGGGGCGCCGCACGATCGGGATCATCGGGCAGCTCAAGAGCAAGAAGGGCGTGGGGTTCCTGCTCGGCGCGCTGCACGCGTCCGGCCACGCCGGGGCGTTCCACCTGCTGCTCGTCGGCGAGGTCGAGGAGGCCGTGACCGGCTGGCTGGACGACCGGGCCGGCGAGGTGCCGCACTCGTTCCTGCCGTTCCTCGAACGGTACGACCTGCCGGCCGTGTACGCCTCGTGCGACCTGGTCGCGCTGCCCTCGTTCTACGACGGGATGCCCAACGTGGCACTGGAGGCGGCGGCGCTCGGCGTCCCGCTGCTGGCCTCGGACGCCGGGGGCCTCGCGGACGTGGCGGGCGACGGGATCGGGTTCGCCTTCCCCGCGGGCGACGCGCACGCCTGCCGCGCCGCGATCGACCGCGCCGCGCGGGCGGACGGCGCCGAGCTCGCCCGGCTCGGCGCGGCGGGCGCGGCACGGGTCCGCGACCGGTTCACCCCGGCCGCCGAGACCGCCGGCTACCTGGCGGTCCTCGCGGAGGCGGCCGGTCGTTGATCGCCTGCTACGCGAGCGGCGGCGGGCTCGGCCACCTCACCCGGCTCCGCGCGTATCTGCACACCACCGGCCCGCACGAAGGGGCCACCCCGGTCACCGTCCTGACCCCGTCGCCGTTCGCGGCCGACCCCCGGGTGGCGGGCGGCTGGACGGTGCGCCGCGCGCCCGCCGGGCTGGACCGCGCCGGCCTGACCCGCTGGACGGCCGCGACGCTGGCGGAGACGGCACCGCGCGAGCTGATCATCGACGCGTTCCCGGCCGGGCTGCGCGGCGAGCTCACGGCCGGCTCCGTGCCGCCTGGGACGACCGTGACGCACCTGGCCCGGCTGCTGCGCTGGGACGCGTACTCGCGCCTCCTCCCCGCCGCCCCGCCGCGCCTGGACCGCACCCTCGTCCTCGAACCGCTGGCGGCGGAGCACGCCGCGTATCTGCGCGCGGCGTCCGGCTCGGTCACCGTCCTGGACGACCTCACCGACCCGCCCCCGGACGCCCCGGACGGCGCCGCGGACGCCCCGGACGGCGGGCCGGGCGGCTGGCTGATCGTGCACGCCGGGCCGGACGCCGAGATCCTCGAACTCGCCGCCTACGCGCAGGACATGGCGGCGCTGGAAGGCGTCCGTCCGCGGCTGACACTGGTCGCCCCGCGCCGTCCCGCCGGGCTGCCCGGCGGGATCGCGCACCTGGACCGCTACCCGGCCTGGCCGCTCGCCGCGCGCGCCGAGCGGATCGTCACCGCGGCCGGGTTCAACGCCGTCCGGCAGTTCGCGCCGTGGCGGGACCGGCACCGGATGCTCCCGTTCCCGCGCAGCCTGGACGACCAGTTCCGCCGCGCCGCGCGGGCGCGGTCACTGGACGGCGCGCTCAGCGGGGCGCGGGCGGAGGCGCGGGCGTCAGGCGCAGGTGACCTCTAGCTGGGGTTCGTACTCGGTGTGGAACCGCTGCCGCCTGATCTCGCGGCCCCCCAGCACCAGCACGCGCCACACGTCGATCTGGAAGCCCTGCCCGCCCCGCATCGGGACGCAGGCGTGGCCGCGGTCGGCCTCCGACCCGTACGCGGTCAGGCCGTAGCGCCGCGACGACCGGGAGCGGACCTCGTAGCGCCGCGTCCCCCAGAGCGCGACGGTGAGCGCCGTGCCGGTGAACTCGGTCGTGACCATCACCGGCCGGCCGGTGTCGTTGCGCCAGGTGAAGTCGAGGTCGGGGAACGCCACCGCCGCCTCCCGGCCCTGCGGGTACTCGGGCATCCACAGGGTGTGCGCGCGGGCGTCGCGGATGTCGAGGCCGGCGTCGAAGACCGCGTTGAACAGCGTGGTGGAGACCTGGCAGATGCCGCCGCCCACGTCGTCCACCAGCCGCCGGCCGATGATCGTCGGGGCCGGCACGTAGCCGCGCCGCTTGGTCCGCGCCCCGATGGCGCGGTTGAACGAGAACGTGCTGCCCGGCGAGGCGACCTGCCCGTTCAGGGCCCGCGCGGCGAGCTCGATGTTGCGCACCCGCGGCTCGCCCGCGGTGTAGCGGGTGGTGTAGGCGCTGATCCGGCCGGTGATGCCGAGGGCCCGCATCTGCGGCGTGACCGCCGCGGCGGCGCCGCCCGCCCGCCGCGCGTCGAACCGCGGCTCGGTCCGCCGCTCGGCCGCCGCCGCCCCGGTCTCGCGCGGCACCATCAGGTACGCCCCGAGCAGGACGGCCGTCACACCGAGGGATCCGACCACGAACGGCCACCAGCGGCGCGCGCACTCGACCAGTCCGGGCTGGCCGTCGCGGCGGTCGTACCGAGCGCACTGGGCTGGACGGCCTCGCCCCACGGACCACACCCCCAAGATCGGCCATCGCTCCCGGCGGGCGCGGTGCGGTCCCGTCTGGCTCGGGGACCCGCGCGTCCGGGACTGCGAAGCCGATCCTTACAGGGGTGGGGGGCCGGGCGCAGAGGATTGACGCCCGGCTTTACCTAAAGTGAGGACTTCATTGACCTTCGCATGCCCGTCGCAAGGGTACGGCCATGCCGGATCAGCGGGCGCGGGCGCCCTCCCTCAGCCGCGCGGGGTCGATCTCGCGGCCCGGCCGGCGGCGCAGGTACTCGGCCTCGAGCTGGTTCATCCGCCGCGTGTGCTCGGCGTACGCCTGATCGGCGGCGTGCCGCAGGGCGTCGAGCCTGGTGTCGTACAGGCTCCCCAGCTCGCGGAGCAGATCCTCGTCACTGAGCACGCCCGGATCGTTCCCTGCCGTCATGTCTCACACCCTCCAGCCGCGGTCGGCCGGTCTCTTACCCGCTGCCCGGCGGACGAATCGCGGGGGGACTTGCGGCCAGACCGTCCACCTACCTAGCGTTTGTTCATGGACCCCACGCTCCCGGCGGACTTCCCCAACGGGCACTTCGCGCACGGCCACCCGCACGCGCTGTACGAGCGGATCCGCGCGCACGGCGGCCCCGTCCGCCATCCCGCTCCGCCGCCGGGCACCGGGGGCGCGCTGTGGGTCGCCGCGACGCACGCCGCGGTGCGCGCGGCGGCCGGCGACCCGGCGGCCTTCCGGTCCGGCGCCGGCATCCTGCTCGGCGAGCTCGGCCACGCCTACGCCGCACCGCCGACGATCATGCACACCGATCCGCCGGACCACGCCCGCTACCGGGCGCTGGTCGCCCCGGCGTTCCGCCCCTCGGCGATGCGGCGGCTGGAGGGCGCGGTCCGGGACCGGACCCGGGCGCTGCTCCGGCGGGTCGAGCCGGGACGGCCGTTCGACGTGGTCGGCGGCCTGGCCGTGCCGCTCCCCCTCCAGGTGATCTGCCTGCTCCTCGGCATCCCGGAGGACGACTGGCCGCGCTTCTTCCGCTGGTCCGAGGCGATCGTCCCGGGCGCCGCGCCGGACCTGCCGGACCCGGACCGCGAGGCGCTGCGGGCCGAGTGCGGCGGCTACCTCGTCCGCACCGCGCACGAGCGCCGCGCGGCCCCGCGCGACGACGTGATCTCCCAGCTCGCGCGCACCGAACCGGACGGGGACCGGCTGACCGACCTGGAACTGGTGATGTTCCTGATCCAGCTCCTGGTCGCCGGGAACGAGACGACCCGGCACGCCCTGTCGGGCGGGCTGCTGGCGTTCGCGCGCGACCCCGCGCAGTGGGCGGCGCTGCGCTCCCGGCCCGAGCTGATGCCGGGCGCCGTCGAGGAGATCCTCCGCTGGACCTCCCCGGTGGTGTACTTCCTGCGCACCGCGACCCGTCCGGTCACGCTGGAGGGGACGGACCTGGCCGCCGGCGACCGGGTCATGCTGCTCTACGGGTCGGCCGGCCTGGACCCCGCCGCGTTCGGCCCGGACGCCGGCCGCTTCGACGTCGCGCGCCGCGCCGACGCGGCGGGCCTGGCGTTCGGCCACGGCCCGCACTTCTGCCTCGGCGCGGCGCTCGCCCGGATGGAGATCCGCGTCCTGCTGGAGGAGCTCCTCGCCCGGCACGGGCACATCGCCCCGGACGAGGGCTCCGTCCCGTCCTACAACGGCTCGCCGGTCGTCACCGGCCTCCGCGACTGCCGGCTCGTACTCGGGTGACTCGGCGGGGGCTCACCGGGAGCTCACCGGGGGCTCAGCGGGGGACGGGCGGGCAGAAGACCGGCAGCCCGCCGGGGTGCTTGCCGAAGCGCAGCACCGACGAGAGCGTGGAGACCTCGCCGTCGCGGGCCACCGGCAGCCCGCCGTCCAGCGACACCAGCTCCAGCGAGCCGCCCGTCCAGGCGCGGTAGCCGGGCGTCAGGTGCAGGTGGCCCGCCAGGATCGCGGCGACGGCGCGGATACGGGGCACCCGGTGCCCGGTGGTGACCATCCGGATGTCGAGCCGTCCGTCGTCCAGATGTTCGCGCCAGGTGGGCGCGGGGCCGCGCGAGCCGTAGGCGCAGTTGCCGACGAACCCCAGCCACACCCGGCGCCGGCGCCCGTCCACCACCACCTCGACCGGCTCGGAGTGCCGCAGGGTGCGGACGGCGGCCACGGCCAGGGCGGGCCACTTCCCGAGCCGGTCCTCCAGCCGCTCGCGGCGCTCCACCAGCTCGGTGTAGGCGCCGAAGCTCGCGGTGTTGAGGAAGGGAAGCGCCTCGTCGGCGTCCGGGCCCGCGCCGGTTCCGCCGCGGGTGGGCAGGACGAAGGCCACGTCGACCCGGCCGAGCAGCGCTCCCCGGTAGGCGGCCACCGCGTCCGCCGCCGTCTCGATGCCGAGCGCGCGGGCGAAATGGTCGAACGTGCCGCCGGGGACCACCAGCAACGGCACCTCGTGCCTGAGCGCGGCCCGCGCGGCGGCGTTGACGCTGCCGTCGCCGCCCACCACCGCCAGCACGGCGGCCCGCCCGGCCGCCTCGTCGAAGACCTTCTCGATGTCGTCACCGGGCTCCAGCCGGACGATCTCGGCGGCCGGAAGCTCACGCGCCAGCAGCTCCAGGGGCGGCTCCCCCATGGACGGGACGAACGCCGTCGCCCCGGCGCTCCGCTCGTCCACCCCCGCCCCCGGACCCGGCCCGGACCCGGGGTTGGCGACCACCACGACCCCCTGCCCGTCCTCGGTGATCTGCACCGGCTCGGTGGTGGTGCGCGTTACATGCGCCACCGGCGGGCGCGCGGGCCAGAGCAGCCGGGTGCCGAACCCGGCCAGCGCGCCGATGCCCAGCCCGGCCAGGACGTCGCCCGGGTAGTGCGCCCCGGTGTAGATGCGGGAGAACGCCACCGCGACGGCCGTCACGGCGACCGGCGCCGCGACCGCGGCCGGCGCCTCCAGCGCCACCCCGGTGGCGAACGCGGCGGCCGAGGCCGAGTGGCCGGACGGGAAGGCGTGCGAGGTCGGCGGCTTCCACCGGATCCGGATCGGGGGCACCAGGTCCAGGACCGGGCGCTTGCGGCGGAACGCGTGCTTGCCCGCGATGTTCACCAGAGGGCTCGCCACGGCGATCGCCAGCGACCCGCGCAGCGACGCGCGGCGCAGCCGGGCCCGGTTGCTCGCGCCCAGCACGGCGGCGCCGGAGAACCACAGCAGACCGTGATCGGCGAGCCGCGACAGCCTCGGCAGCACGTACTCCAGCCCGGGGAGCCGGGCGGAGGCCACCCGGTCGAACGCCCACCGGTCGAGCCGGCCGAGCCGGCGCAGCAGCACGGGCCCGCGTTCCGCCGCCGGGATCCGGCCCCGGCCGGTACGGGACCGGCCGATCCTGAACCGGCCTGCACGGGGCCCGAACCGGACTCGCAGCGACGCTCCGCACACGGATCGTGATCTCGGGGTCCGCTTTCGGTGATTCGCCAGCATGACCGGGGTATCCCCTGAGAGGCGGGCATGACTCCGAAAGATCTCAAATCAGGGGTCACATCCGTGCGAACGTCCCTGACATATCGCCGACTGCAATAGGCTTCCCCGCATGAGTCACCCGGAACGGCTCAGCTCCTCGGGTGGCGAACCGGTCAGCACGATCTCTGAGCCTCCTCGCATGAACGGGATGAGCAGCGAGTCGCTGGCCCAATTCGCCGCGCGCAACGGACTGAAGCAGAGCGCAGCCCGCCCCTCGCTGCGCATGTACATCACCCAGGTCTGGCAACGGCGCACCTTCATCTGGAACTTCGCGTCCGCCAAGACCTCCTCGATGTACACCAGCTCCCGCCTCGGGCAGCTCTGGCAGGTGCTGACACCGCTGCTGAACGTGGCGGTCTACTTCCTGATCTTCGGGCTGCTGCTGAGCACCAGCCGGGGGGTCAGCAACTTCATCCCGTTCCTGGTGACCGGGGTGTTCATCTTCACCTTCACCCAGCGTTCGGTGACGGCCGGCGCCAAGTCGGTCAGCAGCAACCTCTCGCTGATCAGGGCGCTGCACTTCCCGCGCGCCTCGCTGCCGTTCTCGTACGTGATCATCGAGTTGCAGCAGCTGCTGATCTCGATGGTGGTGCTGTTCGCCATCGTGCTCGGCTTCGGCGAGCCGCTCGGCTTCCAGTGGCTGCTGATCATCCCGACGCTGGCACTCCAGCTCGTCTTCAACATGGGGCTCAGCCTGGCGCTGGCCCGGGTCGGGGCCTTCACCCCCGACGTCCAGCAGCTGCTCCCGTTCGTGCTGCGGACCTGGCTCTACACCTCGGGCGTCATCTTCGCCATCCCCGAGGTGGCCAAGAAGATGCACAACCACCAGTGGCTGATCGAGATCCTCAAGGCCAATCCGGGCTCGATCTACATCGAGCTCGCCCGGACGTCGCTGATCAAGTCCTACCGCGGTGACCTGGCCGGATGGCACTGGAGCGACAATCATCTGTGGTGGTACGCGATCGCCTGGGCCGTGATCGCCTTCGTCGGGGGCTTCTGGTACTTCCACCGCGCGGAGGAGAGGTACGGCCGTGGCTAAGGCGCTGAAGGAGAAGGCCACGGTGAACGACGCCCAGCCCGAGGTGGTGCTCGACCCCACCCGCGAGCCGATCGTGGTCGTCGACGGCCTGCACATCGTCTACCGGGTGTACGGCGGCGGCGGCAACAAGGGCAGCGCGGCGACCGCGCTGATGCGCGTCGTCCGCCGCGAGGGCCGGCCGCAGATGAAGGAGGTCCACGCCGTCAAGGGCGTCTCCTTCGTCGCCTACCGCGGTGACGCGATCGGCGTCATCGGCACCAACGGCTCGGGCAAGTCGACGCTGCTGAAGGCCATCGCGGGGCTGCTCCCGCCCGCGCGCGGCGGCGTCTACACCGACGGGCAGCCGTCGCTGCTGGGCGTCAACGCCGCGCTGATGAAGGACCTGTCGGGGTCCCGCAACATCACCCTCGGCTGCCTGGCGATGGGCCTCAACATGGAGGAGACCCGGGCCCGCTACGAGGAGATCGTCAAGTTCGCCGACCTCAAGCCGGGCTTCATCGAGTATCCGATGAGCACCTACTCCTCCGGCATGGGCGCCCGGCTGCGGTTCGCGATCGCGGCGGCCCGCACCCACGACGTGATGCTCATCGACGAGGCGCTGGCCACCGGCGACGCCAAGTTCAAGCGGCGCAGCAAGGCCAAGATCGACGAGCTGCGCAAGGACGCCGGCGCGGTGTTCCTGGTCGCGCACAACCTGGACGTGATCGAGGAGACCTGCAACCGGGTCATCTGGCTCGACGAGGGCCGGATCCATATGGACGGCGACCCCGACGAGGTCATCGCCGCCTACACCGAGGCGTCCGGCAAGTAGCCGGGCGCGGCGGCCGGCCCTGGGGCCCCTGAGGGGCGGGCGACCCCTGATAGGTATGGGGAGACCAACCGCACCGAACATCGAGGAGTCGTCATGACCGGCCGGCCGCCACTTCCGCACGAGTTCCTGCCCGAGGTCCCCTCGTTCACCCTGAAGAGCGACGACATCGCCGAGGGGCGGACGCTCGGCGACCCGCAGGTGTTCGACGACTGGGGGTTCAGCGGCGGCAACCGGTCCCCGCACCTGCGCTGGTCGGGGTTCCCCGCCGGGACCAGGAGCTTCGCGGTGACCTGCTTCGACCCCGACGCGCCCACCGGCAGCGGGTTCTGGCACTGGTCGCTGTTCGACGTCCCGGCCGGGGTGACCGAGCTGCCCACCGGCGCCGGCACCGCCGACACCAAGGTCGGCGTGCACGCCCGCACCGACTACGGCACCAAGGCGTACGGCGGCGCCGCCCCGCCGCCCGGCGAGCCGCACCGGTACGTGTTCACCGTGCACGCCCTCGACGTCGACTCGCTCGGCGTCGACTCCGACACCTCGCCGGCCGTGGTGGGCTTCAACATCACCGCGCACACGCTGGCGCGCGCGTCGATCGTCCCCGTCTACGGGTCCTGACCGCCCGCTGATCCTCACGTTCCCCCTGGGGCCGTCCGTACCGCGGGCGGCCCCAGCCCTTTGCCAACGGACGTAGGGGGCGCTGTGATCGCTCTCTATGGGGGCGCCCTTGGGTGAGGGGGCGGTCAGCGCGGGTCGCCGCGCCCGGCCCGGGCCAGGAGGTCGGCGAAGGCGGCCCGCGAGAGGGCCAGCGTCCCGTCCGCCGGGGCCTTGGAGTCGCGCATGGCGACCAGGCCGCCCAGCGCCGCCACCTCGACGCACTGGCCGCTGCCGCTGCTCCGGGAGCTCTTCCGCCACTGGACGCCGGGCAGGTCATGGGGGGTGCTCATGTCGCCACTCTTCCTGTCTAGGTCTCGCCCGAAGCCTGCCATGGTGACGGTACGAAATCAGGCGATCGCACAAGGTTCATCCCTGGCCAAGCCCTGACATGCGATCGGCGCCGGTGGCATTTGTCCTGCTCACTGGGGCACGTACTGACTTACGAGGACATTGAGCCCTCTGCACCGGACGGGAGGCGGTGGTGATGATCATGGAGGCGAGGCCGTCATGACCGTCCAGGCCATGCTCGGCTCGGTGACGCTGCCGGGCGCGCCCGAGAGCGTCGGGCACGCGCGGCGGTTCGCGCTGGACGTGCTCGACTCCGACGCACGGGCCGACACCGCCGAGCTGCTGGTATCGGAGGCGTGCACCAACAGCGTGCGGCACTCCCGGTCGCGCTTCGGCGGGACGATCACGCTGACGCTGCACGAGGCGGAGGGGGTGCTGCGGTGCGAGGTGGTCGACGACGGCGCCGCGACCCGGCCGGTCGCGCGCACCGGCGACGAGCTGCGCGAGCACGGCTACGGGGTGATGCTGATCGAGACCCTGGCCGACCGGTTCGGCCACTTCATGGGGGACGAGGGCCGGCTGCACACCTGGTTCGAGCTCGGCTGAGGACGCGGCGTGCCGCCCGCCTTCCGAGCGGCACGCCGCATCCTCAACGCGAGGTGATGGCCGAGACCGGGGCCGCCGGGGTCAGGACTGCCAGGGGAAGCGGTCGGCGAAGGCGGGCTTGAGCTCGTCCAGCCAGACGGCCTGCGGGTCGTACTTGGCGTAGAAGGGCTTGCCGACCAGGTCGGCGTCGCGGCACTGGATGAAGTGCAGGGCGAAGACCTTCTCGCCGAACAGGTCCAGGACGCCGTCCACGCAGACCTTGCCCGGGGTGGCCGACATGGAGGGGCCGCGGACGGTGCGGGAGAGCCCGGAGACGTTCTTGTAGGCGTCCCGGAAGACCTCGTAGGCGCGGACGAGCGGCACCGCGAAGTAGTCCTGCGGGCCCGTGTCGCGCTCGACGAACATGTAGTAGGGCACCATGCCCATCCGGGTCTGGGTGCCCCACATGCTCTGCCAGGCGGCCGGATCGTCGTTGATCGACCGGATCAGCGGGGACTGGGTCCGGATCACCGCGCCGGTGTCGCGGATGCGGCGCACCGCCTCGCCGAGCACCAGCGGCTCCAGCTCGCGCGGGTGGGTGAAGTGCGCCATGAACGCGAGGTTCTTGCCCGCCTCTGAGACCTGCTCGAACAGCCGGAGCATCCCGTCGGCGTCCGGGTCGGTGACGAACTTCTGCGGCCAGTACGCCAGCGACTTGGTACCGATCCGGATCGATTCGAGCTGCTCCAGCTCCAGCAGCGGCTCGATGTAGCGGCGGATCACTCCCTCCCCCATGATCATCGCGTCGCCGCCGGTGAACAGCACGCTGGTCACCTCGGGGTGCGCGACCAGGTAGTCGCGGAGCTGGAGCGGGTCGTCGCCGGCCATCTTGAGGTCGGCCTCGCCGACGAACTGCGCCCAGCGGAAGCAGTACGTGCAGTACGCATGGCACGTCTGGCCCTGCTTGGGGAAGTACAGGACGGTCTCGTCGTACTTGTGCTGCATCCCGGGGATCTTGCCGTCACCGAAGGTCGGGATGTTGAGCTCCATCTGCCCGGCCGGGTGCGGATTGAGCTTCATCCGCACCTCGTGGGCGACGGCCTCGACCTCGGCCTTGGGCGCCTCGCGGCGCAGCAGGTCGGACAGGCGGGCGACGTCCTCGGCCGGCAGCATGTCCTCCTGGGGGAAGGTCAGCCGGTAGATCGGATCGTCGGGGGCCGCGGACCAGTCGATGAGCTCATCGAGGACGTAGGCGTTGGTCCGGAAGGGCAGCACGGTCGCCACGGCCCGGGTCGCGAGCTGCTGCTCGGGCGACAGCCCCGCACGCGCGGTCAGCTCGTCCAGGTGCTTCGCCGTGAAGGCGCGGTACTTGCGACCAGTCGATCGCACTGCGGGAGCCGCGTCGTTCACCAGTGTCACGTGTTGGTACTCCTTGAATCAGCGGGGGACGTACCGGGGGGCACGCCATCACGGACAGTGATCACTATGGCCCAGGTCACTCTATTGAAGCGCCCGGTCGACGGCCATGTGACACAGATACCCACCTAAGCGTACAAAGATGCTGGTCAACACCGAACAAGACATTTCATTCTTATCCAGATTAAGTGGGATCCGCCCCACGTGCTGTGACTACCTGAGGTAAAGGGCGCCCCCGGTGCCGTGCCTATGCTGGGTGGGGAAATACTGAGCGGGGACAGCACCGGGGCGATCACGGGGACCACGGGGGGTGGACGCCGGTAACGCCCAGTGGAAGCGGGGGGTCGTCCCCCCGAGGATCCGGAGGGGGTCCGAGTGGGCACGCGGCCACACGAGGTGGGCACGCGGTCACCGGCCGGCCGGCCGGGCGCGGTCCCGGGGTTCGCGGTCGTCCTGAACGGGGTGGCGGCGGTGGCCTACGCCACGTTCTTCCTGGAACACCTGCTGAGCCCCGACCTCGACGTCATCAACGGCTACGTCAGCGAGCTGTCGGCCGTCGACCAGCCCTACGACGCCCTCTACAGCGGCGGCGACTTCGTCACCGGCCTGCTGATCATCATCGTCGCGGCCACCTGCCTGCTGACGCTGCGGCGCAGGCCGTGGGCCACCGCCGGCTGGACGCTGCTGATGCTGTTCGGCGTCTGCGCCATCGGCGACGCGGTGTTCCCGCTCGACTGCGCGCCCAGCCTGGAGAGCCGCTGCGCGCTGCTCGAACGGTCGGAGAACGTCTCGTTCTCCCACGAGTTCCACTCGGTCACCAGCAGCGCGGTGGTGATGTTCGGGGTGGCCTCGCTGTTCACCCTGTCGATCGCCGCCCACCGGTACGGCTGGTGGCCGTTCCTGGCCCGCTGGGGCTGGGTGCTGGCCGCGCTGGAGTCGGCCGCCGGGTTCGCCACCCTGCTGGCGATGCTGCTCGGCCAGTGGCTGGGGATCATCCAGCGCATCCAGATCGGCATCCTGTGCCTGGGCCTGCTCGTCATCGGCTGGGCGCTGTACACCGACTGGCGTGCCGCGCGGAGCGACCGGCGGCGGCCGGGCGCCGAGCCCGGCACCGGCCACGAGCGAGAAGAGGCGACGCCATGACCCCCCAGGCCGGCACGGTCGTGGACGCCGGCGGCGAACGGGTACACGTGGTCGAGACCGGCCCCCCGGGCGGTCCCCCGCTGCTGCTGAGCTCCGGGCTCGGCGGCGCGTGGTTCGACTGGCGCCCCAGCGCGGACCTGCTGGACGGCGCCCACCGGGTGACCGTCTTCGACCGGCCGGGGCTGGGGCTGAGCCCGGCCGGCCGCGCGGCGCCCAGCCTGCGCCGCGAGACCGCGATCCTGGCCGGGCTCGCCGAGCGGGCGGGCGGCCGGGTCGTGGTGGTCGCGCACTCGCTGGCGGGCTTTCACGCCGAGGCGTTCGCGCGGCAGTGGCCCGACCTGGTGCGGGGCCTGGTGCTGGTCGATCCCAGCTACGAGCGCGATCCGTCCGGCGGGGCCTGGCGGCCCCGGTTCAGCCGGGTCGCCACCCACCCGGCGGCCCCGCGCGTCCAGGCGCCGCCGCGGGTCTCCGCCGCGGCCGTCCCGGCCACCCGGGCGCTGGGCGCGGTGGTCGGGGCGACCCGGATCCCCTGGCTCGCCGCCCCCGCCGGGCGGCGGCTGGCCATGCGGTTCCTGACCCGTCGCAGGGTGCCCGTCCCCGATGGCGAAGTGCGCGCGGTGTACGGGCGCGGCACGGTGCTTGGCGGGATCCTCGCCGAGGAGCTGGCCTACCGCGAGATGGCCGCCGACCTCGCCGCACTGCGCGTCCGGCTGCCGTTCCCGCCGGTCCCGCTGGTGGTGCTGACGGCGCTCGGGGACGTGAAGGACCCCGCCAAGGCGCGCGAGTGGGCCGAGGGCCATCGGACGCTCGCGGAGATGAGCCCCTACGGCAGGCAGGTCAAGCTGCCCACCGAGCTGCATCTGCTGCATGTCGACCGTCCGGACGTCGTGGCCGAGGCCGTCGCCGAGGTGCTGGGACGCGGCGAGGCCGGGGAGGAGGGATGAAGCGGGTCCCCGCGGTGCTGCTGGCCGCGCTGCTCGTCCTGTCCCTGTCGGGCTGCAAGGTGATGAAGCGCATCTCCGACGGCGCCTATGAGAACGCCGTGGCCGACGGGTCCGCCACGCTGTTGGGCGACCGCGGCGTCCGGCTGAAGGCGCGGCCGATGTGCAGGATGCCCGACACCCGTTCCGACGCGCTGCTGCGGGTGCACTGCACGGCCCGGACGACCGCCGGCGTCCCGGTCGTGGTGACCGGCACCGCCACCGATGCCGACACCGAGCACCCGCAGGAGGTGTACATCGTCACCGTCGGAGGGCGCGAGGCGCTGCGCACGCACTGCCTCGGCCCCGGCTGCCGACCTTCCTGAACAGGTAACGACATGGTCCGCACCGGGTAAAACTCGCGCGCGGCGCGCTTGACCGGGCCCGGCCCGGGTGACGTTACCGCTGTGAAGATCACCCGTGTGAAGGCCCTGATCATGGGCGGTGCCACCGTGCTCGTGCTCGCGGTGGGCGCCGCCCTGGCCTATGTGACGCTCATCGACACCACCGAGCTGCGCTACAAGACGCAGACGGCCCTGCGCGGCGGGCTGCCGGACGCCGCCGCCGCCGAGCTGCGCGCCCGCGGCGTCACCCTGACGGGTCCGCTGAGCTGCCGGGACATGCCGGGCTGGACCAAGCGCAAGATGCGCGCCATGTGCACCGGCACCGCCTCCGACAAGCGGCAGGTGCAGGTCATCGGCAGCGGTGAGGACGAGACGAAGGCCAACTACTACACGATCCTCGTCGGCGGGCGCCCCATGGTCGAGAACGCGACCTGCCTGGCCGCCGACTGCCACAAGAAGAAGAACTGAGGTCCGATCCCGGCCGCGGAGTGAGCACCGTCACTCTCGGCCGCCGCCGTCCAGGGCGGTGAAAGAACGTCCTACGATGCGATGAGCTGCGTTCTTGCGGCGCACCCGCGTACTTTCACCCCACCTGGAGCGGCCATGACCGGCAATGGCGAGCCGTCGCGCTCCGCCACGGCCCGTCCCGCGGCGGCCCGTCCGCTGCCGGTCGCGGTGGACACGATGGGCGGCGACCACGCGCCCGAGGAGATCATCGCGGGGGCGGTCGCGGCGGTCCGCGAGCACGGCGTCCGCGCGGTCCTGGTGGGGCAGGCGCCGCGGATCCGGCGCGAGCTCGACCGGCACGGCATCGTCGGTGAGATCCCGATCGTGCACGCCGACGAGGCCCTCGACATGGGCGAGGGCGCCCTGGCGAGCTGGCGCAAGCCGCGCTCGTCCATCGCGATCGCCTGCCACCTGGTCAAGCAGGGCCGGGCGGCGGCGCTGGTGTCGGCGGGCAGCACCGCCGGGGTGGTGGCCACCTCGCGGCTGCGGCTGAAGGGCCAGCAGGGCGTGCTGCGGCCCGCGATCGCGGTGACGCTGCCGACCCGGCCCCGGCCGACGGTGCTGCTCGACGCCGGCGCCACGGCCGACGTCAAGCCCGAGACGCTCGTGCAGTTCGCCGCGCTCGGCACCGCGTACGCGCAGATCCGGCTGGGCCTGGAGCGGCCCCGGGTCGGGCTGCTCAGCATCGGCGCCGAGCCCGCCAAGGGCGACAAGGTGACCAAGCGCGCCCACGAGCTGCTGGCCGGGGGGCACCACGGGATCGAGTTCACCGGCAACGTGGAGGGCCACGACCTGCTGGCCGGCACGGTCGACGTCGTGGTGACCGACGGGTTCACCGGCAACGTCGCGCTCAAGACGATGGAGGGCACCATCGCGATGGCCTTCACCGAGATCAGGTCGGCGATGACCGGCAGCCGGACGGCCAAGGTCGGCGCGCTGCTCCAGCGCCGCCGCCTCCAGGAGCTCAAGGACCGGCTCGACTCCGACACCTACGGCGGCGGGGTGCTGCTCGGGCTGAACGGCACCGTGGTCATCGCGCACGGCGCGTCCCGGGCCCGCGCGATCACCTCGGCCTGCCTGCTCGCCCACGAGCTGGCCGCGGGACGCATCGTCGAGCGCATCCGCGAGCAGGTGGCCGCCACCCGCACGTCCCGGTTCGGCCGCTGGACGCACGGCGACCGCGACGCCGCCGACAAGCCCGCCGACAGGCCCGCTGAGAAGGCCGCCGAGAAGGCCGCCGAGAAGGTGTCCGGCAAGCCGTCCGACGGGACGGCCGAGAGGGCACCCGAGAGGCCCGCTGAGAAGGCACCCGAGACGGAGCCGGCCAGAGACCCCGAGACGCCCGCCGAGGGCCGGGCGGCGATCGAGGCGGCTCAGGAGTCCCCGGAGGGTCCCGGCGCGCCGTCAGGTCCCGACCTCGCGCCCGTCGTCCCCCCAGCGGCCCCTCCCCCGGACGCTCCGCCGCCCGCGCCGGAGACCGGTCCCCGGTAGGCGGCGGGCCGGGATTGCCCTTAGCGATCATGGGGAATGACGCAGGCATCCAACGGGGGCGAAGTGACGGGTGCACAGGCACCGGGCGGCGGCCTGACCGCCGCGCAGGTGCGCGAGCGGGTCGAGGCCGGGCAGACCAACGACGTGCCCCGGCGGACCAGCCGGTCGGTCGGTGAGATCGTCCGGGCGAACGTCCTCACCCGGTTCAACGCGCTGATCGGCTCGCTGTTCGTGCTCATCATGATCTTCGGGCAGTGGCAGGACGGGCTGTTCGGCGGGATCATCGTCGCCAACTCCGCCATCGGGGTCGTCCAGGAGCTGCGAGCCAAGCGGACCCTCGACCGGCTGGCGGTGGTGGGAGAGACGCCGGTGCGGGTGCTGCGCGACAACGCCGAGCGCGAGGTCCCCCAGCAGGAGGTCGTGCTCGGCGACCTGATCCTGCTCGGCACCGGCGACCGGATCACCGTGGACGGGACGGTCACCGGGTCCGAGGGCCTGGAGATCGACGAGTCGCTGCTGACCGGCGAGGCCGACCCGGTGCTGAAGACGCCCGGCGACCAGGTGCAGTCCGGCAGCTTCGCGGTGGCCGGCGGCGGCGCGTTCACCGCCGAGAAGGTGGGCCGCGACGCCTACGCGGCCCGGCTCGTCGAGGAGGCCAGCCGGTTCTCCCTGTCGCACTCGGAGCTGATGTCGGGCATCAACCGGTTCCTGAAGTACGTGACCTGGCTGATCGTGCCGATCGCGATCCTGCTGTTCGCCAGCCAGCTCTCCTCGGCGGACAGCGTGCCGGACGCGGTCGTGGGCGCGGTCGCCGGGGTGGTGACGATGGTCCCCGAGGGCCTGGTGCTGATGACCAGCATCGCGTTCGCCGTCGGCGTGGTGCGGCTCGGCCGCCGGCAGTGCCTGGTGCAGGAGCTGCCCGCGATCGAGGGCCTCGCCCGGGTGGACGTGCTGTGCGTCGACAAGACCGGCACGCTGACCGAGCCCGGCATGGACCTCGACCGGGTGGTGCCGCTGCGCGCGGACCTGCCCGGACGGGAGGCGCTGGCCGCGCTCGCGGCCTCCGACCCGGACCCGAACCCGACGATGCTGGCCGTCCGGGAGGGGCTCGGCACCACCGCCCCCGGCTGGGAGGCGACGGGCACGGTGCCGTTCTCGTCGGCCCGCAAGTGGAGCGGCGCCGAGTACGGCGGGCACGGCGCCTGGGTGTTCGGCGCCGCCGACGTGCTGCTCGCGGCGGACGACCCGTCCCGCACGCGGGCCGAGGAGCTGGGCTCGACCGGGCTGCGGGTGCTGACCGTCGCCCGCGTCCCGGACGGCTCCCTGGCCTCCCCCGGCACCCTGGACGTGACCGCCGGCGCCGAGCCCGCCGCACTGGTCGTGCTGCGGCAGCGGCTGCGCGCCGAGGCGCCCGCCACGCTGCGCTACTTCGCCGAGCAGGGCGTCGAGGTCAAGGTGATCTCCGGTGACAACCCGGTGTCGGTCGGCGCCATCGCCCGTTCGCTGGACCTGCCGGGCGCGGACCGTCCCGTCGACGCCCGGACGCTGCCCGGCGGCGTCGCGGAGATGGCGGACGTGCTGGCGGAGCACTCGGTGTTCGGGCGGGTCGGCCCGCAGCAGAAGCGGGCCATGGTCAAGGCGTTGCAGTCCCGCGGCCACGTGGTGGCGATGACCGGCGACGGCGTCAACGACGTGCTGGCGCTCAAGGACGCCGACCTCGGCGTGTCGATGGGGTCGGGCAGCGGCGCGACCCGCGCGGTCGCGCAGATCGTCCTGCTGGACAACAGCTTCGCCACGCTGCCACAAGTGGTCGGCGAGGGCCGCCGGGTACTCGGCAACATCGAGCGGGTCGCCAACCTGTTCCTCACCAAGACCGTCTACTCGATCATCCTGGCGTTGCTGGTGGGGGTGGTGCACGTCCGGTTCCCCTTCCTGCCCCGGCACCTGACCCTGATCAGCTCCCTGACCATCGGTATCCCGGCGTTCTGCCTGGCCCTGGCGCCCAACCCGGAACGCGCCCGGACCGGGTTCGTGCCGCGGGTGCTGCGGTTCGCCATCCCGGCCGGGGCCGCCTGCGGCATCGCCACGTTCTCCGGCTACCTGCTGGCCACCGAGCGCCCCGGCGGCGGCTTCGAGCAGGACAGCTCCACCGCCTCGCTGGCGCTGTTCGTGCTGGCGCTGTGGGTGCTGGCGCTGATCGCCCGCCCGTGGAACTGGTGGCGGCTCGGCCTGGTCGGGCTGATGGGCGCCGCGTTCGTGCTCGTGCTGGCGGTGCCGTGGCTGTCGGAGTTCTTCGCGCTCCACCCGGGCGGGCTGGACAACGACGCCACCGCCCTCGGGATCGCGCTGGGCGCGGCGGTGCTGCTGTCGCTGTTCCTGCGTCTGGCCCCCGTCCTACTCCGCCGCGTCCGCGACGCGCGCCGCCACGCGGGCGCCTCCCCCTGACAATCCGATACTGATCTGCACCTCGACGCCGATAACCTTGGGCCATGCCCGATCCGCAACTCGCACTCGCCGCCCGGGTCCAGGCCGCGCTGGGCGCCGCCTTCGGACCCTCCCACGCCGGCGCCGACCCGGTCATCCGGCCGTCGCAGTTCGCCGACCTCCAGGCCAACGTGGCACTGCCACTGGCCAAGAGGCTGGGCCGAAAGCCGCGCGACGTCGCGAACGAGATCGTGGCCAACCTCGACCGCACCGGCCTGGTGTCGGACGTGGAGGTCAGCGGCCCCGGGTTCATCAACCTGACGCTCGACGACGGGTGGATCGCCGGGCAGGCGCAGGAGGTCCTGGCCGACGAGCGGCTCGGGGTGCCGCGCGTCGAGGCGCCGCAGCGGGTCGTGGTGGAGTACTCCTCGCCCAACGTGGCCAAGGAGATGCACGTCGGGCACCTGCGCACCACGATCGTCGGCGACGCGATCGCCCGGATCCTGGAGTTCGCCGGGCACGACGTCGTCCGCGACAACCACGTCGGCGACTGGGGCACCCCGTTCGGCATGCTGATCGAGCACCTGCTCGACCTCGGCGAGGAGGCCGCCGCCCGCGACGACGCCTCGGTCTCCGACCTGACCGCGTTCTACCAGGCCGCGCGGCACAAGTTCGACGGCGACCCCGAGTTCGCCGACCGGTCGCGGCGGCGCGTGGTGGCGCTCCAGGCCGGCGACCCCGAGACGCTGCGGCTGTGGCACGTGCTGGTCGAGGCGTCCACCCGGTACTTCAACACGGTGTACCGGCGGCTCGGCGTCTCGCTGACCGACGCCGACATCAAGGGCGAGAGCTTCTACAACGACCTGCTGGCCCCGACCGTCCAGGAGCTGGAGGACAAGGGCATCGCGGTGATCAGCGACGGGGCGCTGTGCGCGTTCCCGCCCGGGTTCACCGGCCGGGAGGGCGAGCCGCTGCCGGTCATCCTGCGCAAGAGCGACGGCGGCTACAACTACTCCACCTCCGACCTGGCCACCATCCGCTACCGGGTCGACACCGAGCACATCGACCGGATGATCTACGTGGTGGGCGCGCCGCAGGCGCTGCACTTCCAGATGGCCTTCGCGGTCGCCCGGATGGCCGGCTGGCTGGACGAGGGCGTGCGGGCCGAGCACGCGCAGATCGGCAACGTGCTCGGCACCGACGGCAAGATCCTGCGCACCCGGGCGGGCGGCACGGTCAAGCTGGCCGAGCTGGTCGACGAGGCGGTCGAGCGGGCCGGCCGGGAGTTCGACGAGATCGATCACCAGGAGCCGTTCGACGCCGCGACCCGCGCGGACATCGTGGAGAAGGTCGGGGTCGGCGCGGTCAAGTACGCCGACCTGTCGGTGGCGCTGGACAGCGAGTACGTCTTCGACTTCGACCGGATGATCTCCTTCCACGGCAAGACCGGCCCCTACCTCCAGTACGCGACGGTGCGGATCCGGTCGATCTTCCGCAGGGGCGGGCTGGAGCCGGAGGCGGCGACGGGCCCGATCACGCTGGGCGAGCCGGCCGAGCGGGCACTGGCGCTGAAGCTGCTCGACTTCGGGGCGGTGGTCACGCAGGCGGGCGAGCTGTCCGAACCGCACCGGCTGGCCGGGTACCTGTTCGAGCTGGCCCAGGCCTACACCGGATTCTTCGAGAACTGCCCGGTGCTCAAGGCGCCGGACGAGGCCACCAGGACGTCCCGGCTGGCGCTGTGCGCGGCGACGCTGCGCACCCTGGTCACGGGCCTCGACCTGCTCGGTGTGCCGACGCCCGAACGCATGTAGGCACCGGCCCGGAGGCTCGGCAGGGTGCGCACGGCCCTGAGGACTCGGAGCGGGCGCCGGAGTCAGCCGGCGCGTTCGCGGGCGACCTGCTCGCGGACCGCCGGCGCGACCTCCATCGCGAACGCGCCGAGCTGGTCGGGGTCGCCGGCGAAGACGAAGGTGTCGACGCCGTAGGTGACGGCCAGCTCGGTGAGCTGGTCGGCCCACTGCCGCACCGGCCCGTTCAGGAAGCCCTGCGAGCCGCTCTCGTCGATCGAGCCGGCCAGGTTGTAGAGCCGCCGGATCTCGGCGGGGTCGCGGCCCGCCTCCGCGGCGGAGTCGTCGACCCGCCGCTGTCCCTCCAGCAGCTTCTGCGGCGGGACGTGCGAGGACGACACGATCCAGCCGTCGGCGACGCGGCCGGCCAGCTCCAGCGAGCGCGGCCCGGTCACGCCGAGCCAGATGCCGATCTTGTGCGCGGGCGGCGGGCCGGGCTGCGCGCCCGCCAGCCGGTAGTGCGCCCCGTCGAACCGCAGCCCCCGCTGGTCGCTCCAGAGCATCCGGATGACCTGCACCGCCTCCTCCAGCGCGGCGCGGGCCGCACCGGGCGCGAGCCGGGCGCCGCCGTACGCCTCGATCGCGTCCCAGAAGGCTCCGGCGCCGAGGCCGAGCTCCACCCGGCCGTCGCTGAGCCGGTCCATCGAGGCCATCGCCTTGGCCAGCGTCGCGGGCGGACGCAGCGGCAGGCAGGCCACCGCCGGGAACACCCTGACCCGCGAGGTGGCGGCCAGCAGCGCCCCCATCAGCGTCGGCATGTCGACGAACCGGCGCTGGTACGGATGGTCCTGCACGCCGATGAGGTCGAGTCCGAGCCGGTCGGCCTCCTGCGCGGTACGGATCAGCGGCGCGGACGCGTCCGGGGCCAGGAAGAGGCCGAACCGCGGCGGACGCCCATAATCGGTCATCGCTACTGGAGGTAGCCTTCGACCTCGCCGGCCGAGCGGACCCGCGCGCCGTCCGGGCTCTCCCCCGCCTCCATCCGGGCGCGGCGCTGCCGGAGCAGGTCCCAGCACTGGTCCAGCGCCACCTCGAGCTGCTCCAGGCGGCGCCGTTCCGCGCCCTGGGTTAGCTCATCGCGCCGGTACCGCTCGCGCAGGCTCTGCTCCTCCCCGACGAACTCGTTGATGCGCGCCAGGATCTCCTTGTCGTCCACGGCCCCTCCGTCGACTGGTCGGACTCCGGCAGAGCCCCGTCCCCGCACGCGGGCCGGGGCCCCACCGGCGGGCTCCGCCTCTCACTTGCGCCCGGCGGCGCCCGTCAGGCCGGTCAGGAACCCGCCGTCAGAGCTCGTCGAGTGCTGCATCGAGCGTACGCCCGTCTTCGGTTCGACCAGGCGACCGGACGACGCCGTGTTGGACGCCGCCGGTCGGCGCGCGGGGGACTTCCCGCCCCCCGCGCTCTTGCCCGTGGCGCTCTTGCCGCCCGCCGTCCTGCCGGCGGGCGTCCGGCCGGCCCGTGCGCGTGCGGTGCCCGTGGCGGGCTTGCGCGCGGACGAGGTCCCGGTCGCACGGCTGCTGACCGTGGACCGCGACCGCGCCGCCGACGTCGTCTTCCGCGCGGTGGCGGGCCGGGCCTTGGCCGGCCCCTTCCGCGCCGTAGTCGACGAGCTCTTGCGCGCCGTCGCGGTGCTCCTGCGCGCGGTCGTGGAGCCGGACGCCGGCTTCCTGGCGGCGGTCGTGGTCTTGCGCGCCGCCGACGCCCTGGGCTTGGCGACACGGGCCGTGGCCGTCGTCCTGGTCCGGCTCGTGGCGGCCGTGGTGCGCGCACGCGACGTGCCGGCCCGGGACGTACCGGACCTGGCCGTCGTGGTCTTCCGCGCGGCCGGCCTGCCGGCCGCCGACCTCGTGCCGGACGCCCTGGCCGTGGACGCCTTGCTGGTCGACGCCCTGCTTGTGGACGCCTTGCTGGTGGACGGTTTGGCCGCCGACCTCGCGGCGGGTTTGGCGGCCGTCCGGGTGCGCGTGACCCGGGTGCCCGCGGGCCGCTTGGCGGCGGTGGTGCGGGCGGCCGACGCCCTGGCGGCGGTCATGACCTTCGCCGCCGAGTTCATCGCCTTGGCGGCCTCGGTCATCGCCTTGGTCGCGCTGGTCATCGACCGCGTCATCGCGGTCATGGCCTTGGCCGACGAGGACGCCTTGGTCGCCACCGACTTCATCTGCGTGGCGGCGGCCTTGGCCTGCGTCGCGGCCTTGGTGACCTTGGTGACCGCCGCCGCACCGCCGCGGCTGGACGCGGCGCTGGTACGCGCCGTGCCGGACCGGGTGGTGCGGGCGGTGGTCGCGGGTTTGCGCGCCGCCGTGGTGCTCTTCTTGGCGGTGGACCTGGTCGTGCTCTTGGCCGCGGTCCTGGTCGTCGCGGGCCGCTTGGCCGTGGACGCCCGGACCGTGCCGCGCGCCGCCGTGCTCTTGCCGGCCGCGCTGGTCCGCCGGGCCGCCGTGGTCTTCTTGGCGGCGCCGGTCTTGGTGGCTGTGGTGCCCTTGCCTGTGGTGCGCGTCGTACGGGCGGCCGTCCCTCGGCCGGTGGCCGTACGCGATGCGACATTGGTAGCCACTGATCTCCCCCCCGTGATGATCAGTTACGGGGAGATCTATTCCACACTTCGTGACGCTCTACACACACACGGCAAATTCTGGGATCACACGCCCACCGGATGCCACACGGTCTTGGTCTCCAGAAACGCGGTCATACGGGCGGTTCCCGGCTCCTCGGACCAGTCGCCGGAACCCGGCCGAATCACCCGCTTGAGATTTCCCGCGGCGGCCTCCTCCAGCTCCGCGCCGCCCGAGACGATCCCGGCCAGGTCGAGCGCGTCGACGTCCATGTGCGAGGCCAGCCACGGCGCGAGCTCGGCGCGCCGTCCGGTCAGCAGGTTGACCACCCCGCCGGGCAGGTCGGAGGTGGCCAGCACCTCGGCGAGCGTGATCGCGGGCAGCGGCGCGGGCTCGGCCGCGACCACCACGCAGGTGTTGCCGGACACGATCGCCGGCGCGACCACCGAGACCAGGCCGAGCAGCGGCGAGTCGGGCGCGATGACCCCCACGACGCCGGTGGGCTCGGGCGTGGAGAAGTTGAAGAACGGGCCGGCGACCGGGTTGGCCGAGCCCACCACCGCGCCGAGCTTGTCGGCCCAGCCCGCGTACCAGACCCACCGGTCGACGGCCTGGTCGACCTCGGTGGACGCCGCGGACTTGGCCTGCCCGGCGGCGCGCAGCTCGTCCACGAACTGCGCGCGGCGCCCCTCCAGCATTTCGGCGACCCGATAGAGGATCTGACCGCGGTTGTACGGGGTACGTTCCGACCAGGCGCCGAACGCCTTGCGGGCCGCGCCGACGGCGTCGCGCACGTCCTTGCGCGACGCCTGCGACGCGTTGGCGACGAAGCGGCCCTTGGCGTCGTTCACCACGTACGACCTGCCGGACTCGGACCGGGGGAACGCGCCCCCGATGAACAGCTTGTAGGTCTTCCGGACGCCGATCCGACCGGTGCTGATCGGGGCGGTGCTGATCGGGGCGGTGCCGGTCGGGGCGGTGCTGATCGGGTCGGTGCTCGTCGGCTCAGACATCGAGGTAGGCCTCCAGTCCGTGGCGTCCGCCCTCGCGGCCGAAGCCGGACTCCTTGTAGCCGCCGAACGGCGACGCGGGATCGAACTTGTTGAAGGTGTTGGCCCAGACGACGCCCGCGCGGAGCCGCTCGGCCGTCCACAGGACGCGGGAGCCCTTCTCGGTCCAGACCCCGGCCGACAGGCCGTACGGCGTGTTGTTGGCCTTCTCGACTGCCTCGGCGGGGGTGCGGAAGGTCAGCACCGACAGCACCGGGCCGAAGATCTCCTCGCGCGCGATCCGGTGCGACTGCGCGACGCCGGTGAACAGGGTCGGCGCGAACCAGAAGCCGCGCTCGGGCAGCTCGCAGGGCGGCGACCAGCGCTCGGCGCCCTCCAGCTCGCCGGCCTCCGACAGTGCGGTGATCCGGTCGAGCTGCTCGGCGGAGTTGATCGCGCCGACGTCGGTGTTCTTGTCGAGCGGGTCGCCGACGCGGAGGGTGGCCATCCGGGTCCTGAGCCGGCCGAGCAGCTCGTCCGCGATCGACTCCTGCACCAGCAGCCGGGACCCGGCGCAGCAGACGTGCCCCTGGTTGAAAAAGATCCCGTTGACGACGCCCTCGACGGCCTGGTCGAGCGCCGCGTCGTCGTAGACGATGTTGGCGGCCTTGCCGCCGAGCTCCAGGGTGAGCCGCTTGCGGGTGCCGGCCACGGTGCGGGCGATCTGCCGTCCGACATCGGTGGAACCGGTGAAGGCGACCTTGTCGACGCCGTCGTGCGCGACCAGCGCGCGGCCGGTCTCGCCCGCCCCGGTGACGATGTTGACCACGCCAGGCGGCAGCTCGGCCTGGCGGCAGATCTCGGCGAACGCCAGCGCGGTCAGCGGGGTGGTCTCGGCGGGCTTGAGCACCACGGTGTTGCCGCACGCCAGCGCCGGGGCGATCTTCCAGGCCAGCATCAGCAGCGGGAAGTTCCACGGGATCACCTGGGCGGCGACGCCGAGCGGGCGCGGGTCGGCGCCGAACCCGGCATGCCCGAGCTTGTCGGCCCAGCCGGCGTTGTAGAAGAAGTGCGCGGCGACCAGCGGCAGGTCGACGTCGCGCGACTCGCGGATCGGCTTGCCGTTGTCGATCGACTCCAGCACCGCCAGCTCGCGGGAGCGCTCCTGGATGATCCGGGCGATCCGGTAGAGGTACTTGGCGCGCTCGCGGCCCGGCATCGGGCCCCAGACGCGGTCGTGGGCGGCCCGCGCGGCGGCCACCGCCCGGTCGACGTCGGCGGCGGTGGCCACCACGAACTCGGCGAGCGGCTCCTCGGTGGCCGGGTCGATCGTCTTGCGCCGGTCGCCGCCGGAGCCGTCGGTCCACTCGCCGCCGATGAACAGCCCGTACGAGGGGCGGATGTCGACGACGGCGCGCGACTCCGGTGCCGGGGCGTACTCGAAGTCCATCGCTAGTCCTTGGTGAAGTGGTCGGGCCCGGAGTAGACACCGGTGGCCAGCTTGCGGCGCTGCATCAGCAGGTCGTTGAGCACGCTGGACGCGCCGAGCCGGAACCACGCGGGCGACAGCCAGTCGGGGCCGGCCGTCTCGTTCACCAGCACCAGGTACTTGATCGCGTCCTTGGTGGTGCGGATGCCGCCGGCCGGCTTGACGCCGACCTGCCGCCCGGTGCGGTCGCGGAAGTCGCGGACCGCCTCCAGCATCACCAGCGTCACCGGCAGCGTCGCGGCGGGCGAGATCTTGCCGGTGGAGGTCTTGATGAAGTCGGCGCCGGCCCGCATCGCCAGCCAGGACGCGCGCCGCACGTTGTCGTAGGTGGCCAGCTCGCCGGTCTCGAAGATCACCTTGAGGTGCGCCGCACCGCACGCCGCCTTGGTGGCGGCGATCTGCTCGTACACCGTCAGGTAGTCGCCGGCCAGGAACGCGCCCCGGTCGATCACCATGTCGATCTCGGTGGCGCCGGCCTCGACCGCCGCCCGGGTGTCGGCCAGCTTGGCCTCCATCGGCGCCCGCCCGGACGGGAAGGCGGTCGCGACGCTCGCGACGCCGACGCCGGTGCCCTGGAGCGCCTCGACCGCGACGCCGACCAGGTCGGGGTAGACGCAGATCGCCGCGACCCGCGGCACGCCCGGGTCGGACGGGTCGGGCCGCGCGCCCTTGGCGCACAGCGCCCGCACCTTGCCGGGGGTGTCGGCGCCCTCCAGCGTGGTGAGGTCGACCATGGAGATCGCCATGTCGATGGCCTGGGCCTTGGCCGAGGTCTTGATCGAGCGGGTGGCCAGCCGCGCGGCCCGCTCGTCGGCGCCGACCTGGTCGACGCCCGGCAGGCCGTGCAGGAACGCGCGCAGCTCGGCCCCGCTCGGTCGCGCGCCGGTGAGAGTCTCCGTTGACACGCCCCCAGCATCACCCACCCGCGGCTCCGACACAAAACAACCGAATCCCGTTTGGGTCACGACCTGATTCGGCATACCGACGGCAGGGCCCTGGTGAGGCCGGACCGGTGCAGGACGTCCAGGCGGCGTTCGGTCCCGGCGCGGGCGGACGCCTCGATCAGTTCGGGCGCGCACGAGGCGCTCGCGCGCACGTGGGCGGTCCGCTGGAGTTCGGCGAGGATCGCGCCGGTGAGCCGGTCGAGCGCGGGCCGCACCTCCTTGCCGAGATCCGGGCGCCGGGACGGGGCCGTCGAGGGACGGGCCGTCCAGCGCCGGTGCAGACCCCGCTGGACGAGCTTGCCCGCCTCGATCTGGTCGCGGAAGACGCGGACGGCGGCGTCCGGGTCGAGGCCGAGCGCCGCCGAACGCGCCGTCACGTCGTCCAGGACCGCCCGCTCGCGGACCGGGTCCTCGATCGGCGTGGCCGTCCCCCACTTGGCCGCCGCCACCTCGTCCGCCAGCGCGAGGCGATCGGCGGAGAGCCCGACCAGCGGCGCCAGCGGCTCCGCGCGCAGCGGCGAAGCGTCGGCGGCGGGAGTTCCGGAGACGGCCAGCACCAAGGGGACGAGGAGGGACGGCAGAAGCGACGGAACGTGAAGGGGCATGCCAGGTGAGCCTTCCGCCCGCCCCGTCACGGAACAAGCGGCCACGCGGGCTCGTCGTCGAGAGCACCGGTGACCCTGGCGGCGGGGTGAGGGGCTTCCCATATTTCGTTGCACGATATATCGTCCGCCGAATGGTCAAGCGAGCGACGACATCGATGAGCGAGCCCGTCTACCACGTCCTGGCCGCGCTTCTGGACGGCCCGCTGCACGGCTACGGGATCATCAAGCAGGCCGAACGCCAGTCCGGCGGGGGGATCCGGCTGGCCGTGGGCACCCTCTACGGCGCCCTCGACCGCATGTCGGGCAGCGGGCTGGTGGTCGTGGACCGGGAGGAGACCGTCCAGAACCGGCCCCGCCGCTATTACCGCATCACCGACGCGGGACGGCAGGCGGTCACCGACGAGGCGGCGCGGATGGAGCAGGCGGCCAAGGTCGTCACCCGGCGGAGCATTCCCGGCACAAAGGCGGTCTTGGCATGACGGCGGCGCTGGGGCACGAGCCGTCCCTCGTGGAGCGGTGGTACCGGCTCGCCGTGCACGCCTACCCGTCCGCCCACCGGTCCGAACACGGGGCCGAGATCGTCGGCGCGCTCATGGAGGCGGCACCGTCCGGACGGCGGCTGCCGTCGCCCCGCGAGACCGCCGCGCTCGTCGGAAGCGGGCTCGCGGTCCGGGCGAGGCGCGCGGCCGAAGGGCCCGCGCCCTGGTGGGCCGACGGCCTCCACCTCGGCGTCCTCATCCTGGCCGTGGCCAACCTGGCGTACGCCTTCGCCGACCACACGACCCCCGCATGGACCGCCGTCTCCGCCGCGCTGGTGCTGACGCTGATGCGCGGCTGGACGAGGGTGGCGCTCCCTCTGGCGCTCTTCGTGACGTTCTCGACCGGACGGGCCATGGTGTTCGGGGCCTTCTGGACGGGCGGCTCGCTCTTCGGCCCGACGTACGGCAACTGGGTCTCCCTGACGCCCTACTGGATCCTGGCCGCCGGGACGGCCGTCCTGGCGGTGCGGGGTTCGCGCGACCTGCGGGCGCGGTCGTGGTGGTGGGCGGCGATCCCGGTGCTCGCCTTCGCCCTGACGGCCGGCGGTCTCGCTTACGGCGCGCCCTGGCAGGGGATGCGCGCGGCGGTCGAGGGCGCGCTGCTGCTCGCCGGGATCGGCGCCACCATCACCACGCGCAGCCCGCGCTGGGCCCTGGCCGCCGCGATCCACATCGTCCCGGGAGGGCTCAACACCGTCCTCCACCTGCCGATGAGCAGCCGGCAGGACAGCGCCTACCGGCTCATCCTCGCGGCCCTGCTCATCGCGATGGCGGCCCTGAGCCGCCGCGATGGCAAACAAGCGCTCGCTTGACATACCGGCCGGCGGGACGGCAGCGTGGGGCGATCACCGCGACGCGCGAGGGGGCCTCGATGGCACTGCTGGACGGGCTGCGGGTGCTGGACCTGACGATGTGGCGCCCCGGGCCGTACGCCACCCAGCTCCTCGCCCAGCTCGGCGCGGACGTGATCAAGGTGGAGCCGCCCGGCGGCGAGCCGATGCGCGCGTTCCGGAGCCACTTCGACCTGCTCAACCAGCGCAAGCGCAGCATCGAGCTGAACCTCAAGGACGACGCCGGGCGGGACCGCTGCCTGGAGCTGGCGCGCACCGCCGAGGTGTTCGTCGAGGGCTTCCGGCCCGGGGTCGCGGACCGCCTCGGCGTCGGCCACGAGGCGCTGCGCGCCGCCAACCCCGCTCTGGTCTACTGCTCCCTCTCCGGGTACGGGGCGGAAGGCCCCCTGGCGCACGTGCCCGGACACGACGTCAACTACCGCGCGTATGCCTCAGCGCTGCCCCAGGACGCGGTCTCGCCCGGCGACGAGCTCCCCGTCGCCGACATGGCGGCGGCGACCATGGCCGCGTTCGCGATCACCGCGGCCTGCCTCAAGGCCCGCGCCACCGGAACCGGCGACCGGATCGATCTCGGGATGGCCGACGTCCTGGCCAACTGGGCCGGCACCGTACCGGCCACCAGCGGGCCGACCACCACCGGACCGGCCGGCACCGGACCGCCCACCACCGGGGCCGCCCGCGCGGGCGGTCCCGTCCCGGGGTACGGGATCTACCCCACCCGCGACGGCCACAAGATCACGCTGGGCGTGGTGTCGGAGGAACGGCTGTGGGCGGCGACCTGCGGCGCGCTCGGCCTGCCCGAGCACGCGGGCGTCCCCTTCGCGGCCCGCCTCGGCCGGGTGGCCGAGCTGGACGCGGACGTGGCGGCGGCCGTCGCACGGCTCACCAGGGACGAGGCCGTCGAGCGCCTCACCGCCGCCGGAGCGCCGGTCGCGCCGCTACTGACCCGCGCGGAGCTGATGGACCACGACCACTTCCGCGAACGCGGCGTGATCGGCGACGGCACCGTGGGCAGCCCGGTCCGCACCCTCGCCCACCCGCCGCTACCGCCCGGCCCGGTCGCCGAGCTCGACGGGCACCGCGGCCAGGGCTGGGGCGCGGACCGTCTCACGGACTGATATTCGGAGTGGTGTACCGGCCGCGTTTGGCATGCTTATGAGGTGAATGTGAGCATGACGAGCCCCGTCCTGGTGGGCCGGTCGGCCGAGCTGGACCGGCTGCGGTCGGCGTTCGCCGCCGCGCCCGGGGCCGTCCTGGTCGGCGGCGAGGCCGGGCTGGGCAAGACCCGCCTGATCAGGGAGTTCGCGGCCACGCTGGAACCCGACGCGCGGCTGCTGGTCGGCGGCTGCCTGGAGCTGGGCTCGGACGGCCTGCCGTTCGCCCCGTTCACCACCGTGCTGCGCGACCTGGTCCGCGACATCGGCATCGCGGGCGTCGCCGAGCTGCTGCCCCGGTCGGGCACCGCGGGGCTGGCCCGGCTGCTGCCCGAGTTCGGCGAGCCCGAGACCGACCCCGCGTCCGGCGAGGAGCGGGCCCGGCTGTTCGAGCTGATGCTGACGCTGCTGGAGCGGCTGGCCGAGCGCGGCCCGGTGCTGCTGGTGATCGAGGACGCGCACTGGGCCGACCGGTCCACCCGCGACCTGCTGACCTTCCTGATCCGCAACGTCGGCGTCGCGCCGCTGCTGATCGTGGTGACGTTCCGGACCGACGAGCTGCACCGCACCCACCCGCTGCGGACGATGCTCGCCGGGCTCGACCGGGTCGACCGCGTCCACCGGATCGAGCTGACCAGGCTCTCGCACGCCGACGTCGCCGCGCTGGCCGCCCGGCGGCTCGGGCACGAGCCGGCGCCGGACCTGGTCGACCGGGTGCACGCGCGCAGCGAGGGCAACCCGCTGTTCGTCGAGGCGCTGCTCGACGAGGACGGCACGCTGGCCTGCGAGCTGCCCGAGTCGCTGCGCGACCTGCTGCTGATCGGCGTGCAGCGGCTGCCCGAGGAGACCCAGGACGTGCTCCGCGACGCCTCCGGCGGCGGCACCCGCCTCGAGCACGCGCTCCTCAGCGCCGTGTCCGGGCTGGACGACCCCGCGCTCACCCGGGTGCTCAGGCCCGCCGTCGCGGCCGGCGTGCTGGTCGTCGACGGCGACGGCTACGCGTTCCGGCACGCGCTGATCCGCGAGGCCATCCACGACGACCTGCTGCCCGGCGAGCACACCCGCCTGCACACCCGCTACGCCCAGGCGCTGGAGAACGACGCCGGGCTCGTCCCGCCCGGACGGCTCTGGGTCGAGCTGAGCCACCACTGGAACTCGGCGCACGACGCCACCTGGGCGCTGGTGAGCGCGTGGCGGGCGGCGGGCGACACCCGCAAGGCCGCCGCCTACGCCGAGTGCCTGACCATGCTGTCGCGCGTCCTGAAACTCTGGGACCGGGTGCCGGACGCCGCCGAACGCCTCGGCGCGTCCCATCTGCGGGTGCTGGAGAAGGCGGTCGCCACCGCCGACCTGGCCGGCGAGTTCGAGCTCGGCATCAAGCTGGCCACCGCGGCCCTCCGCGTGCTCGACGACGCCGACCCGCCGCACGCCCCGCAGACCCGCGTCACGCACCGCGCCAGGCTGCTGGAGCAGCGCGGCAAGATGTCCTACCAGCTGGCCAAGCACGGCTTCATCGAAGACCTGCGCGAGGCGGTCGAGCTGCTGCCGGCCGACCCGCCGAACCTCGACCGGGCCGGCGCGCTCAACACCCTGGCCCAGTACGGGCGGCTGCTGCACGGCACCGAGGAGGCGACCCGCGCCGCCCGCGAGTCGCTCGCCATCGCGCGCGAGCTCGGCGACATCACGGCCGAGGCGCACGCGCTGCTCACCCTGTCCTGCGTCAACATCGACTACGGCGAGGGCGCCGACCAGGACGCCGACGAGCACCGGCAGACCGAGAACTCGCTCCGCAAGGCGCACGAGATCGCCCATCAGGCCGGCGGCACGGCCCTGCGGATGCGCGTCGCGGTCAACCTGTCGCACTACCTGGAGGGCGCCGGACGGCACGAGGAGGCCATCAAGGTCGCCGGCGAGGGCATCGAGCACGCCCGGGAACGCGGGCTGGGACGCACCCACGGATCGTTCCTGGCCATCAACATGGCCGAGCCGATGGTGGCCCTCGGCCGCTGGGACGAGGCGCACGAGGTGCTGCGGCAGGCCCTCGACCAGAACCCGCCGCTCACCATCCGCACCTCGCTGTTCGTGCTCGCGGGCGAGATCGCGCTCGGCCGCGGCGACCTCGCCGAGGCCGCGGCCAGGCTCGCCCAGGCCCGCACCGTGATGTGGCGCAAGACCCAGGACCTGTTCGCGGGCATCCGGCTGGAGACGGCCCTCGCCCTGGCCGAGGGCCGGCCCGCCGAGGCGCTCGAGGCGCTGCGTCCGGTGCTCGCCCACCCGGGGCTGCCCGACGACGCCCGCTACTCCTGGCCCGTGCTGGTGCTCGGCGCGGCGGCCTGCGCCGAACTGGGCGAGCAGGCCCGGCTGGACGGACGGCCCGCGTTCCCGCTGCTCGAGGAGCGGGCCGCCGCCCTCCAAACGCGCGGCGCCGCACAGCGGGCCCACCGCGCCACCTTCCACGCGCACACCACCCGCGTGCACGGCGAATCCGATCCGCGCGCCTGGGACGAGGCCGCCGCGGCATGGGCGGAGCTCGGCCGCGTCTACCCGTGGGCCGAGACGCTGACCTACGCCGCCGAGGCCGCGATCGGAGTCGGCGACCGCGAGCGCGCCGCCGACCGGCTGCGCCGCGCCGCCGAGCTCGCCGACGGCCTGCGCGCCCGGCCGCTGCGCGACCGCATCACCGCGCTGTCGCGCCGCGCCCGGCTGCCCGGCGAGGCCAACGGCCACGCGCCCCGCCGCGGCGGCGGCACGCTCGGGCTGACCCCGCGCGAGCTGGAGGTGCTCAGGCTGGTCGCCGACGGGCACAGCAACCGCGACATCGCCACGGCCCTGTTCATCTCGGCGAAGACGGCCAGCGTGCACGTCTCGAACATCCTGGCCAAGCTGGAGGTGGCCAGCCGGGGCGAGGCCGCCGCGACGGCCCACCGCCTGTCCCTTTTCGCGCCCGGCACCTGAGCCGCCGCGCCCGGCCCTGAACCACCGCGCCCGGCACCTGAGCGGGCCGGGACCGGCTGGAACCGGCTGCCGGGACGGCTGGGCGCCCCGGGCACGCAGTGCCTCGGGGCGCCGGCTCTGGAGCGGCCACCGAATCCGTGCGCGGTCCGGATCCGACGGCGGGGACCACCCCTCCCGGGCCCCCGTCGCCGGATCGTCGGACCACACGGGAACTTCAGTGGCTGGCCTTCTGAGAACACGACCCGCGGAAGTACGCGGCACTTCTCCGCATGGAGAGGCGGTCCGTGGCTCGTCCGGCCGCTGCCCAGTCTTCTAGGAGCGGGCACGGGCGGGCATCGGGAGACATCCCGATGTGAGTACCTAAAAGCCGTCGGTAGGGCGTCAGGCCCTTCCCGCACGGGGCTGCCGGCGGAGTACCGACCACCCGGCGCCGGGAACCCGCGCGGGGACAGGTCCCGTGTGGAGGGACCTGTCCCCGAAAGTATGCCAGCGCGGCACCGGCCCGGACTCCGCCGTCCGAGGGCCGTGCTGCCGAAGAGACGCGGCGCCGAAGGCGAACGGCGCCGGAAGGAGAGGCGACGCCGGAGAGCCCGGCGCCTTGAGAGTGCGGCACCTGCGCATTCGACGCCGGAAGACGCGGCGTCGGCGGGGTGCAGGGCCGGCGGGATCAGCGGGTTTGGTCGGCGCGGCTCGGGTGAGCCGCTCGGATGAGCGGGCTGGTCGAGCGGATCCCGTCGAGCGGTCTGCCGAGCGGATCCCGGTCGAGCGGTGAGCGGGTTCGGTAGGGGTCAGCGCGGGACGCGCGCGACGCAGAAGACGGTCTGCCCGAACGGCGGCCGGATGGCGCGCTCCAGGGTCCGGGTGACCGGGATGACGGTCCGGTCGTAGATCTTGACCAGCCGCGGGTCGGGGTAGCCGGCGCCGCCGCGGCGCACCGCGAACCACCAGGCGAGCCCGCCCAGGAAATTGATCGGCTTGAGCACCTCGGGCACCAGCCCCGCCTCGCGGACCGACCGGCCCAGCGTCTGCGGCGTGTACCGGGTGACGTGCCCGACCTTGCGGTCGAACTCGCCGTAGAGCTGCATGTAACCGGGCACCCAGACGACGATCCGGCCGCCCGGCTCGGTCACCGCGGCGAGGTCGCGCAGCGCCTGGACGTCGTCCTTGATGTGCTCCAGGACGTTCATCATCACGACGGTGTCGACCTTCTGCCGGATGTCGATCTCGGCCGGCAGTTCCAGGTCGAGCACCTCGACGGCGTCGTTGCCGTCGTAGCGCTTGCGCAGCTCCCCGACGCAGTACGGGTCGTTGTCGCTGACGGCGAGGTAGTCGAGGCGTCCGGAGAACTGCTCGGAGAAGTGCCCGAGGCCGGACCCGATCTCCAGCAGGGACCGGCCCACGTGCGGGGCCACGGTCTCGTACTCGTACTTGCGGTAGTTGCGGGCCTCGTCGCCGCCGAGGTGGTTCTCCAGGGCACCTTCCCCGGCGGCCGGCTGGACGAGCTCGCCGTCCCCGGCGGTGCGGACGGGCGCAGGCTTCTCAGGGCCGCTGCCGAGAACCTTCAGGAGCGTGCCTGCGATGGACTTGTTCTGAACAGGTGACTGCATACATCCCACTCGCTGAGTGCGTGTGCGTTCGGCTTGTCGTTCGCCTCACCGGAGGCCGAGTCTCGCTCGGGCGTATCCGATCTCTGGCGCAAGGTCGCGCTAGTCTACCTACCCGGGTCGTCCGGCGACGCCGTGTGGTGCCTTTTTCGCTAGTGGGACCCCTCGCCGCTGTCGTCCGGCAACGCCAGACCCCTCCCGTACAGACCGCCTGACCCGGCAAGATGCCAGGCCCTCTCGCCGTAGCGGACGGTGTGCAGGTGGTCGCGGACCGCCCGCTCGACCGCGTCCGGACGGCGGGTGCAGGCGGCTCCGTACTCGTCCACCACGACGCTGAGCACCGCGGCGCGCACCGCGTCGAGCGTCACCTCGGGCTCGAAGTCGGCCAGCGTGCGGCGGCCCGGCCGCGGCCCGCCCGGGGCCGGATCCGACACGCCGGCGGGGACGATGTAGCGGCGGCCGTGGGGCGGCATCCGCCGCACGTGGACGGCGACGTGGGTGAGCGACGCCGAACGGGTGCGCAGCCGCGCCGCCTGGACGACGGTGCCGTCGCCGAGCGCGGCGGCGGGCAGACCGAACTCCTCGACCGCCCTCGCCACCAGCACGTCGAGGTCGGGCCGCGCGCCGGGCCGGGGGTAGGGGATCCGCGCGGGCCCGCGGCGGTGGTCCTGGTGGTGGACGAGTGTGAAGCAGAGCGTGCCGGAGTCGGTGTAGACCGCGCCCCCGCCGGTGGCCCGCCGGGCGACCTGGATCCCGTCGCGCGCGCAGGCGGCCAGGTCGGCGGCGACCGCCGCGTCCTGGAACCGGCCGAGCATCACGGTGGGCAGGGTCTGCCAGACGCGCAGCATCGGGGACGGGCGCGGCGCCGGCCCGGCGCGCACCAGCGCCTCGTCGAGGGCCAGGTTGCGAGGCGGATCACGGGTGTCGTCGACGATGACGTTGAGCACCGATCCGCCCCCTGACGCTCTGCCGTACCTGAAAGATATCCACATACCGCGACGAGTGCGGGCAGAGAGTTTTCAGATGGCGACACTCCGCGACACTTCCCTGGCCGGAGCGGTACGGGCGGCGGGAGGGCCACTTCCGGGAACCGCCCACCAAGCCATGACAGAAGTGATCCAATGGACCAAGTATCACCAAAGGTCTTGACCCTTGGGGGCCGGAGGGGTTCGCTGTGCGTGATGGATGAGACACGGAGACCAACTCTCATCGCCTCTGTGCAGCGGGCGCTGCACCTGATGGAGGCGGTCGCGTCGCATCCGAGCGGCGCCCCCGCCAAGCAGCTCTCGCGCGAGACCGGGCTCCCCCTGGCCACCACCTACCACCTGCTGCGCACCCTCGCCCACGAGGGCTACGCGACGCGGCTGTCCGACGGCGTGTGGGTGCTCGGCGACCGGGTGCAGTCCCTGCACGGGCAGAGCCGCACCCAGCAGCTCCTCGCCCGCATCCGCCCGACCCTAGTCTCGCTGCGGGACGAGCTCGGCGCCGCGTCCTACTTCGGCATGCACGTCGACGACGAGATCCGCATCATCGACATCGCCGACGGGCCGCGCACGCCCCGGGTCGACCTGTGGGTCGGGTTCGACGAGGCCGCGCACGCCACCGCGATCGGCAAGTGCATCCTGAGCCAGCTCGGCGAGGACCGCCGCCGCGACCACCTGGCCCGGCATCCGCTGGTCGACCTGACCCCGCACACCATCACCGAGCCGCATCGCCTGCTGAGCGCGCTGCGCACCTCCGCCGGGGTGTCCGTCGACCGCGAGGAGTACGCGCTCGGCACGAGCTGCGTGGCGGTGCCGGTGACCGACGCCACCGGCACCGCGATCGGCGCGCTGGCCGTCTCCTGCCGGGCGGGCCGGCTGCCCAAGGCCGAGGCGTCGATCCACCGGCTGCGGGCCACGGCCGCCCGCATCCAGCGCACGCTCAGCCTCAGCCTCACCTAAGGCGTGTCTGGCAAATGCATCGCGGCGCGGCCGAGAGCCTGGAGCGGTGTCGAGGTCTCGGCGGGGAGCACTGAGGTCGAGACGGTCAGCGCTCCCGGACTGCGTAGGTCAGGTGCGTCACCTTCGGGGAGGGCTCCGCGCGAACCGGCTCCAGGGCCACGCGGCCCGCGTCCACACCCTCGAACAGGCGAACTCCGGAGCCGAACAGCACGGGCGACAGCGCGATCGAGAACTCGTCGATCAGGCCGGCGTTTACGTACTCCACGATCGTCGCGCCGCCGCCCGAGATGCGGACGTCCCGGTCGCCGGCGGCCTCGCGGGCCTGGTCGAGCGCGGACTCGATGCCGTCGTTGACGAAGTGGAATGTGGTTCCACCCGGCCGCTCCCAGGGGTCACGCTTCTCGTGCGTCACGACGAAGACCGGCGTGTGGAACGGCGGCTCCTCCGGCCACATCTGCTCGCCGGCGTCGAACATGCGCTTGCCCATCACGTTCGCGCCGGTGCGCTCGAACGTCTCCCGCACGATGTCGTTGTCGCGCCCCTCCTTGCCGCCCTCGCCGAGCTTCAGGTTCTCCCGGAAGAATCGCTGCGGGAAGACCCACGCCTGCAGTTCCATCCACTGCCGCTGCATCAATTCCTCGGGGGACTCGGGCGCGATGAACCCGTCCAGGGACATCGACACGCTGAAGAACACTTTCCCGGCCATCAGTCCTCAACTCCCTTTCGAACGATCTCGGTGACGTAGGCGGCCAGGTTGCTCAGGGTCTGCCGGCCGCCCTCGATCGCGTGGTACTTCTCGGCCGCCTCGTCGCGCAGTTCCTTGGTGGGGAACACCGTGCGCATCTCGATCCGGGTCGCCGCACCGTCGGGCTCGAACGTGAGGACCGACTCGAAGGCGTTCGGGTCGCCGCGGGACTCACCGTGCAGCAGCGCGATCCGCTCCGGCAGGTTGATCTCGGTCCAGGAGATCCACTCCTGGTAGTCCGTCCCGTCCGGTCCGTGCATCACGAAGTCCCACACCCCGCCGACGCGGAACTCGAACGCCCGCGTGGTGGTGGTGAACCCCTCCGGCCCCCACCATCGCGACAGGTGCCGCACCTCGGTGAACGCCTCGAACACCAGTTCCCGCGGTGCGTCGATGGCCCGGGAGATCACGATCTCGCGGTCAGCCGTCGCGGACTGGGCCGGCGCTCCTCGTCCTCTCTCGCTCATCGGCTACTCCTCCTGCCTTTCCTGCTTCAGGTCCTGCACATATGCGTCCAGCCGGTCGAAGCTCTCGTCCCAGAATCGCTCGAACCCGCCGGTCCACTCGTGAACCGGCCGCAGCCCGCGGGCGTCAAGGCCGTACAGGCGCTGCTTGCCTGCCCTGCGGTCCCGCACCAGCCCTACCTCCCGGAGCACCCGCAGGTGCTTGGACGCCCCCGGCTGGGTCATCCCCAGTTCCTGGGCCAACTCGGTCACCGGCCGCTCACCCGCCCGCAGCAGCATCAGGATCTCCCTGCGCTGCGGCTCGGCGACCGCATTGAAGACGTCCGACGTCGTCGCTGCTCGTGCCATGGCACCATCATATGCCCATATCGGCATGTGTTAGCCCGCGCCCCGCGCGATCCGCGGCCATCTGCGCGCCCGCCGGAGTCGACGCCGCCGTCTACCGCGCCGCCGTCGTCCTCAACGCCGTCATCGCCTGGACCCGGCAATTGTCAGAGACATGCCCTGGCCTGCATCTTCCAAGCCCCCGGCCCCGCGTCCTCGCCTGGCGGCTCGGACGCCAGCCGCGCTCGGGCGAGCGCGACATCGCTCCGCGCTCTGCCCGGTCCTCCTGTCCTGCGGACGTTCAGCGGCCCTGGAAGTCGGGGGCGCGGCCTTCGAGGAAAGCGGTGACGCCCTCCTGGGCGTCCTCGGTCTCGGCGAGCTCCACCAGCTCGCCGAGCAGGTGCGCGATCTGGTCCTCCAGCGGGCGGCCCTCGATGGCGAAGAACGCGTCGCGACCCCGACGCAGCCCGATCGGGCTCTTGGCGGCGATGTCGCGGGCCAGCTCGTCCACCCTGGCGTCCAGCCCGGCGCGCGGGACGACCTCGGTGACCAGGCCGATGTCGCGACCCTCGGCCGCGGTGACGCGGCGTCCGGTGTAGTAGAGCTTGAACGCCTGCTTGGGCGGCACGTTCCGATTGATCACCGCCATGATCATCATCGGCCAGAGCCCGACGTTGACCTCGGGGGTGCCGAGCGTGACGTCGTCGGCGGCCACCACCAGGTCGCAGGACGCGGCCAGCCCCAGCCCGCCGGCGACCGCGTGGCCGGCCAGCCGGGCGATGATCGGTTTGCCCAGCCCGGGGAACGCGGTGAACAGCCGGTACGGGCCGCTCTCCCTGATCGCGTCCGCCGCGGCGACGCCCCGGCCGGCGCGCTGCGCCGCGCCGAGCCCGCCGAGGTCGGCGCCGGCGCAGAAGGCCCGGTCGCCTGCCCCGGTCAGCACGATCACCCGCGCGCCGTCGTCGGCCTTGACCCGCTCGAACGCGTCGAGCAGCTCGTCGATCATCGCGTCGCTGAGCGCGTTGCGCGCCTCCGGCCGGTTCAGCGTGATCCGCGCGACCCGATCGGCCACCTCGTAGACGATCGTCTCGTACATGCCCCTCCTCGGTGAGCGCGACGGCGCGCACGGACGGCGCGCGGACGCGACGGCGGGCGGGCCCGCACCGGACCCGCCCGCCGTCGATCATGCCCGTGCCGGACGGGTCAGACGCGCTCGATGATGGTGGCGTTGGCCTGGCCGCCGCCCTCGCACATCGTCTGGAGGCCGTACCGGCCGCCGGTCCGCTCCAGCTCGTGCAGCAGCTTGGTCATCAGGATGCCGCCGGTGGCGCCCAGCGGGTGGCCGAGCGCGATCGCGCCACCGTTGGGGTTGGTCTTCTCCAGCGAGGCGCCGGTGTCCTTGGCCCACGCCATCGGCACCGGGGCGAACGCCTCGTTCACCTCGAAGGCGTCGAACTCGTCGATCTTCAGGCCGCTCTTGGCGAGCGCCTTCTCGGTCGCCGGGATCGGGCCGGTCAGCATGTAGACCGGGTCCGAGCCGCACAGCGCGAGGGTGTGGATCCGCGCCCGCGGGGTCAGGTTGTGCCGCTTGACGGCCTCCTCGGAGGCGATCAGCAGCGCCGAGGAGCCGACCGAGATCTGCGAGGCGACGGCCGCGGTGATGTCCCAGCCCTCGCGCAGCGGCTTGAGCCCGGCCATCTTCTCCATCGTGGTGTCGGGCCGCGGGCCCTCGTCCCGGCTGAGCCCGGCGATCGGGGCGATCTCCCGGTCGAAGTAGCCGGCCTCGATGGCCTTGGCCGCGCGCCGGTGGCTCTCCAGCGCGAACCCCTCCAGGTCGGTCCGGCTGAAGCCCCACTTCTCGGCCATCAGCTGGGCGCCGCGGAACTGCGACACCTCCTGCATGCCGTACCGCTCGACCCAGCCGTCGCCGTACGGGAAGGGCATCCCCTTCTCCATCGCCATGGCGACCGAGGACCCCATCGGGACGATGGCCATCTGCTCGACGCCCGCCGCGACGACCAGGTCCTGGGTGCCCGACAGCACGCCCTGCGCGGCGAAGTGGATCGCCTGCTGGGACGATCCGCACTGCCGGTCGATGGTCACGCCGGGCACCGACTCGGGCAGGCCCGCCGACAGCCACGCGGTGCGCGCGATGTCCAGCGACTGCGGCCCGACCTGCATCACGCAGCCCATGATCACGTCTTCGACCGCGGCCGGGTCGACCCCGGTCCGGTCCACGAGCTCCTTGAGCACGTGCGCGCCGAGGTCGGCGGGGTGCACGTCCTTGAGAGCGCCCTTCTTGGTACCGACGGGGGTACGGACCGCGCCGACGATGTACGCCTCGGCCACTACGCCTCCAAAACCAGGGGTTGGGTTCCGTCCCGAAACCGAGTGAGATTCGGTCAGTCGGTACGAGATTACATCGCCGCGGGCGCGACGCCACGTGTGACCCTGCTCTCGGTCCCGATCAGGCCCGGCGGCGGTGGCGGTGGCGTCCGGGCGCGGCGTGCACGTCCGGGCCGTCGGCATCGTCCCCGAGGGAGTCGCGCGACAGCTGCGACAGCAGCTCGGACAGCTCGGGGTGGTCCTCGGGCGACCAGCCCTCCAGGTGCTCGGCCAGCCCGGCCCGCCGCGCCTCGATCAGCCGGTCCGCGACGCTCTGACCGGCGCCGGTGACGCTGATCCGCCCCTCACCGTGCCGCACCACATAGCCGTCGGCCACCAGCCGGTCGATGAACGGGGTGCCCGCCTCGGGCTCGACGCCCGCCCGCTCGGCCAGCTCCGGCCCCGAGACCGTGCCGTCGCGGGCGATCCGGCACAGCGCCCACATGCTCCCGGCGGGCAGGTCGACCCCGGCGTGCGCGCCGAGCCGGGAGTACATCTCCTTGGCCCGGCGATCCCGGCGCATCAGCGTGCTGAGCGACCGTTCGATCTCGTGCCTGGACGAGCGGACGGTCGGCGCCCCGCCGAGCCCCTCCCCGTAGTCGTGGGTCTGCGAGGTCTCCCGCAGCGGCACCTCGCGCAGGAACCAGGTGAGCACGAACGCGATGATCGCGGCGGGGACCGCGTACAGGAACACGGTGTCGATCGACTGGGCGTAGGCGTGCAGCACCTCGCTCTTCACCTGCGGCGGGTACCGGTCCATCAGGTTGGGGTTCCCCTGCACCGCGGCGGGGTCGAACCCGGGCGGCAGCACCCGCTTCCGCGCCAGGTCCTCGATGTTGCTCGCCAGCCGGTTGCTGAAGACCGAACCGAACACCGCGACGCCGAACGAACCGCCGATCTGCCGGAAGAAGGTCACCCCCGAGGTCGCCGACCCGAGGTCCTCGTACGCCACCGCGTTCTGCACCGCGATCACCAGGACCTGCATCACCAGCCCGAGGCCGAAGCCGAGCAGCGCGAAGCGCAGGCTCATCTGGAGGGTCGAGCTGGTCTCGTCCAGCCCGGACAGCAGGAACAGCGCCGCCGCGATGATCGGCGTGCCGACCACCGGATAGATCTTGTAGTGGCCGGTGCGGCTGATCAACTGCCCGGACCCGACCGACGCGACGAGCAGGCCGAGCATCATCGGCAGCAGGTACACACCCGACATCGTCGGGCTGACCCCGTGCACCACCTGGAGGAAGATCGGCAGGAAGGTCAGCGCGCCGAACATCGCGAAGCCGACCACGAAGCTGATCGCCGAGCCCAGCGAGAACACCGAGCTGGCGAACAGCCGCGGCGGCATGACCGGCTCGGCCGCGCGCCGCTCCACCAGCACCCACACCGCGATGAGCAGCAGCGACACGGCGGTGAGCGTGATGATCTGCGGGGACGTCCAGGCGTACCGCGTCCCGCCCCAGGTCGTCATCAGCACCAGCCCGACCGACCAGCCGACGATCAGCAGGATGCCGAGGTAGTCGATCCGGTGCCGCTCCCGCTGGGACGGGGTGTGCAGCACCAGCGCGACGGCCACGAGCGCGAGCACCCCGACGGGCAGGTTGATGTAGAACACCCAGCGCCATGACAGGTTGTCGACGAACCAGCCGCCGAGCAGCGGCCCGCACACACTGGCGACGCCGAAGACCGCGCCGAACATGCCCTGGTAGCGGCCCCGCTCGCGGGGCGGCACCACGTCCCCGACGATCGCCACCACCAGCACCATGAGCCCGCCGCCGCCGAGCCCCTGGAGCGCGCGGAACACGATGAGCTGGAGCATGTCCCCGGCCTGGCCGCACGCCGCCGACCCGATCAGGAACAGCACGATCGAGGTCTGGAAGAGCCGCTTGCGCCCGTACTGGTCGCCGAGCTTGCCCCACAGCGGGGTCGAGGCCGTCGCGGCGAGCAGGTAGGCGGTGACCACCCAGGACAGGTGGTTGAGCCCGCCGAGGTCGCTGACGATCGTGGGCAGCGCGGTCGACACGATCGTCTGGTCCAGCGCCGCGAGCAGCATGGCGAGCATCAGCGCGCCGAGGATGACGAAGAGGTTCCTGCCCTTGGGCATGGGCTCGCTCGCCCTGGTCACACTGTCAGCGGTCATCCCAGCGCCCCCCGGTGCCTGAACGTACGGGGAGATCTACCCACCGTGCCCGTGGAGATCACACCGCGGGGCGCCGGGGACGGGTCAGCGGACGATGTCCCTGGCGACCTTGGCGGCACCGATCGCGGCGGTCCCGCCGGAGACGCCGACCGCGCCGGCCGCCACCCACAGCGGGAGACCCGGACGGCTGCGCAGCCCGTTCACGGTGTCGAGGGAGTCGACGACCAGACCGAGCCGCGCCCAGAGCTTGCGGCCGGAGCCCTTGCTGAGCAGGTATCCGGCACCGAGGGCGATCTCCCGGGCGGCGAACATCCGAGTGACGTAGTCACGGCCCGGGTCGGACGGACCGCAGCGAAGCGAGGACCGCCCGACCCGGAGACGGGGGCCCGGGGGTCGCCCCCCGGATGAGGAACGGTCGGACGGACCGCAGCGAAGCGAGGACCGCCCGACCCGGAGACGGGGGCCCGGGGGTCGCCCCCCGGATGAGGAACGGTCGGACGGACCGCCGCCCATTCCCATCAGCTTCACCGTCAGCCCCGGGGCGACGAACGCGGCGGCGCCGATGGCGATCCGGCCGCGAGCCACGGTGAGCATGAGGTCGTCGAGACGGTCCCGCCGCTGTTCTTCCTTCGCATCTGCCACAGCGCGAGGCTATCCCGGCCAGAACCCGGTTCGGCCATCAGGGCAAGCCTTCCCTTACCCGTTTAGGCTGCTGGGGACAGACCCCGTCCTCCCGAACGAAGGTGGCCATGGAAGGGATCCTCAGCCTTGCCGTGATGTCGCTCCTGTGCGCGTTCTGCGTGCGCTGGGCGGCGGTCCGGCTGCGTGTGCCGGCCCCCACCCGGGTGGCGGTCGTGATCGTGTTCGTGCTGGTGGCGCTGGCGATGTGGGGGCAGAGCATGCGGTAGCGGCGGCATGGCGTATTTTCCACCGGAGAGCGGCGAACTTCCGGGCCGCCAGGAGAGTCATACCTGGCGAGACCGGCTTCAATACCGCTCGACGCCCACCGGAGACGCGCGTCCGCCACCGGTGGGCCGGGCGGGACCCCGCCAGGTGAGACCGGCCCGAGCCGAGGGAGAGCAGACGTGCCGCAACCGGCTACCGAGATCCAGGAGTCCGGTGGCGTGGTCACCCCTCATCTCCGGCGCCTCTTGGAGTTCGTCGAGCCCGCCCGCGACGACGTCTGCCTGGACGTCGCGCGCGGACCCGGCCCGCTGCCGGCCGCCCTCGGCCCGCGGGTCCGGCACGTCACCGCCGTCGAGGCGGCGCGCGCGGCGGCGAGTCCGGGCCGCGGGCGGACCTCCACCGTCATGTTCGGCACCGGGCCGGTCCGCATCTCCGGCTCCGGCGACCTCGTCGGGACGCCCGCCCACTCCGCGCGCCTCGCGCACGCCGGGACGGCGCGGCATCGCGACATCACCCACGGCGCCCAGATCCAGGCCGACGCCCGCAGGCTGCCGTACCGGAACGGCGCGTTCTCACTGGTGACAGCCCGGTTCTCGCTCTACCGCCTGGGCGATCCCGACCGCGTGCTGCGCGAGCTGCTGCGGGTCTGCCGGCCGGGCGGACGGCTGATCATCGCCGATCTGGTGCAGGGCACCCGGGCCGGGCCCGGCCGCGACCGGATCGAGCGGATCCGCGATCCCGACCATCCCGGCACGCCGTCCATCACCCGGCTCACCGAGCTGATCTCCGGGGCGGGCGCGACGGTCCGGCGGCTGGACGCCTTCACCGTGGAACGCCCCGTCGAGCCCTGGCTGGCCGGGGCGCACGACGCCGGCGCCGCCGACCGGATCCGCGCGGCGCTCACCGCCGAGGTCGACGGCGGCCCCCGGACCGGCACCAAGCCCAGGGTGATCGGCGGCGAGCTGTGGTTCACCCAGTCGTGGGCGCACATCGCCGCCGAGCCGGTCTGACCACCGGGGCGCCTGACCACCGGGGCGCCTGACCACCGGGCCGCCTGACCACCGGGCCGATCTCACCACCGGCGCGGACGGTCCTGGCCGGTTCCGGCCAGATCAGGGCACGAGCACCGCGGCGCCGGTGAAGCGGCCCGCCGCAAGGTCGCCGAGCGCCAGATCGGCCTCGTCCAGCCCGTAGGAACGGGTCGTGACCGCCACCGAGAGCCGCGCCGCCAGCCTGAGGAACTCCTCGCCGTCCGCGCGCGTGTTCGCCGTCACCGAGCGGACCTGGCGTTCCTGGAACAGGTGCCGCTCGTAATTCAGCGGCGGGACGTCGGTCAGGTGGATCCCCGCGATGGCGAGCGTGCCGCCGCGGTCCAGCCGCTCCAGCGCGAGGGGCACCAGCGGCCCCGCCGGAGCGAAGATGATCGCCGAGTCGAGCGCGCCGGACGGGATCCCGTCGGGGCCGCCGGCCCAGACCGCGCCGAGCGACAGGGCCAGCTCGCGCGCCTCCGCGCTGCGGGTGAAGACGTGCACGGCGGCGCCCTCGGCGACGGCGATCTGCGCGGCGAGGTGCGCCGACCCGCCGAACCCCCAGAGGCCGAGCGCGCCGCCGGGCGGCAGCTCGGCCCGGCGCAGCGCCCGGTAGCCGACGATCCCCGCGCAGAGCAGCGGCGCGGCGCGCACGTCGTCGATCTCGTCGGGCAGCGAGTACACGAACGCGTCGACGGCCAGCGTGAACTCCGCGTAGCCGCCGTGCGCGTCCCAACCGGTGTAGACCGACCACGGGCACAGGTTCTCGGTGCCGCGGCGGCAGTAGCGGCAGGTCCCGCAGGTGCCGCGCAGCCACGCCACGCCGACCCGGTCGCCGGGCGCCCGGCGGCAGTCCGGTCCCGCGGCCACGACCTCGCCGACGATCTCGTGGCCGGGCGTCACCCCCGGCAGGTGGACGGGGAGGTCGCCCTCGGCGACGTGCAGGTCGGTGCGGCAGACACCGCAGGCCAGCACCCGGACGAGCAGCTCGCCGCGGCCCGGTTCGGGGACCTCGCGGTCGGCGCGCCGCAGCGGCCCGGTCTCGACCGGTCCCGGCTTCTCGACCACCCACGCGCGCACCCGCCCACCGTACGCCGGGTGGCCGCTTGCGGTCAGGGGCCAGGGGGCCGGGCGATCAGGAGGCGGGCAATCAGGAGGTGGGCGGTCAGGAGCCGGGGGCGAGGGGCAGCTCGAACCAGACGGCCTTGCCATCGGCGGTCGGCCGGGCGCCCCAGCGGCTCGCGAGCTGGTCGACCAGGTAGAGCCCCCGGCCGCCCTCGTCGGTCTCGCCCGCGCTGCGGATGCGCGGGAGCCGCATGTCGGAGTCGAACACCTCGACCCAGATCGCGTCGGCGCCGCGCCGCAGCCGGAGCCGGAACTCCTTGGTGGGCGGCTCGCGCCGGCCGAGGTCGGCGCCCAGGTTCCAGTCGTCCTCGTCGAAGGCGCCGCTGTCGAACGCGCCGTCGTCGAAGCCCGGCGGGTTGAACTGGACCGGCGACCCGCCGCCGCGCCCCTCGCCGCCGGGGCCCGGCCCGACCACCACCGGGAGCATCAGCTCGCGGCGCGGCGCGGGGCTCGTGGTGGCGTGCAGCACCACGTTGGTGACGACCTCGGAGACCAACAGGCAGGCCAGCTCGGCCTGCTCGTCCAGGATCCCCCAGGTGACGAAGGTGTCGGCGGCCATCCGGCGGGCCTCCGACACCATGATCGGCTCGGCCGGGAAGCTGCGCTCCTCGACCGCCAGCTCGTCCGCCGCGGTACGGATCACCACGATGGCCACGTCGTCGTCGATGTCGCCCTCGACCGCCTCGTAGGCGGCGTTGGCGATCGCCTCCACGCCGTTGCGGGCCACCTCGGACACGGCCGCGCGGACCAGCTCGCGGGACTCCTCGCGGGTGTAGTAGTCGCCGTTCTCGCGGGGACGCCGGTCGATCAGCCCATCGGTGTAGAGCACCAGCGTCGCGCCCGGCTTGAGCTCGGCGGTCTCCTCGTTGAAGAGGATCTCGCCGCCCAGTCCGGGGGCGCGGACGCCGAGCATCGCGCCCTCGCTCTCGAAGTCCAGCTCGCTGACCTGGCCGTCGACGATCAGCAGCGGCGGGTCGTGGCCGGCGTTGGCGAACTCCAGCACCCGCGACCAGGCGTCGTACACGAAGTAGGTGCACGACACCAACGGCGGGCGGACCAGGTCGTCGCTGTTCCAGCCGGACCGCATCCGCTCGGGGCGGGTCATCGTGCGGACCCACTCGTCGAGCTTGCGCAGGATGTCGGCGGGGGCGCGGTCGTCCTGGGCGAACGCGCGCAGCGCGGCGCGGAGCTGCCCCATCACCGCGGCGGCGCGGGCGCCGCGGCCCTCGACGTCGCCGATGACCAGCCCGACCCGGCCGGCCGACAGCGGGATCACGTCGTACCAGTCGCCGCCGACCTGGGTCTGGATGCCGTGCCCGTGCGACTCCAGCGGGCGCGCCGGCTCGTACCGCCAGGCGATCTGGAGGCCGTCGAGGCGGGGCGGCCGGTCGCCGGGGAGCAGGTGCTTCTGGAACGCCAGCGCGGTCTCGCGCTCCTCCTCGAACAGCAGGGCGTTGTCGACGGCGAGCGCGACCCGGCCGGCGATGGCGCCGAGCAGGTCGCGGTCGAAGCCGTCGTAGTGCGGGTCGGTGCGCTTGGTGAGGTTGGACAGCGCCAGGCTCATCACGCCCAGCAGCTCACCGCGGACCAGCAGCGGCGCCGAGATCACCGAGGTGATGCCCATCTCGTCGCCGAGCCGCTTGGACGACTCGTTCGGCGCGGAGAACCGGTGCTGCACCATGTCCTCGACCAGCACCGCGTCGCGCCGGCTCATCGCCTTGGCGCTGAAGTGGCCGGGCGGATAGGAGATCGGCTCGCCGATCTCGGCCCAGGTGCCGGGCGGCGGGGTCCAGTCGCCCGCGTGCCGCGACACCCGCCGGAAGAGCCGGTCGCCGCTGAACAGGTCGATGAAGCAGTGGTCGGCGAGCTGCGGGACGAGGGTGTCGGCCACCCGGCGCAGCGTGGTCTCCAGCTCCAGCGACCCGGCGAGCCGCTCGCCGACCCGTTCGATCAGGCCGTAGCGGTCCTGCTCGCGCTGGTTGGAGCGGAGCGCCTCGCGCGCGAAGATCACGATGCCGTCGACCGAGCCCGACGGGTGCCGCAGCGGCACGGCGTGCGCGCGCGTGTAGACGGTGGTGCCGTCGGCGCGCAGGTTGCAGAACGTGCCCTCCCACACCCCGCCCTTGAGGACGTGCCGGGCCAGCTCGGTGGCCTGCTCGTGGTCCTCCTCGGCGATGCCGAGCGACAGGATGGAGTGCCCGATGACGTCGTCGCCGCCGAACCCGAAGAGCTGCCGCGCGAACGCGTTGCCGTAGATGACGTTGCTGAAGCGGTCGCAGACGATGACCGCCATCTCCATCTGGGTGAGGACGGTCTCGGGTGGCAGATGCGCCTCGACCGGCGCTTCCCCCCAACGCTTCATGTCCCCATCCTGATCACAGGAGCGGTCCGCCGGTGACCGCTCTCGTCACGCACCGCACCGCTCTGCCCGGAGGCGCCTGTCCCCCCGAGGCGACGATCACCGGCTGCCGCCTCCCTGGTGCTCCGCGTGCTTCCTCTCTGGTATTGAACGACGAACCCGCCGCCGGGATACGCCTGAACGGCGTGCCGGTACGGAGATCTTCGGTATAGACCAGATGGGCGGAGTCGGGGGGCGGCACGCCGGGAGGTCAGCGCCTGCTGACGAACACGTGCTCGGCGATGTCGCGCGGGAGCTCGGTCGCCGGGTCGTCCGCCTCGTCGTCACATGTCACCCGCACACCGTCGTCCGTTGCCCGAAGGGTCACCTCTCGTCCCGGTTGTATCCCAATTTGCTTGAGTCTAAGCATCAGGTCGCTGTCGCCCTGAACCTGCTCGCTGATCCGCCGGATGACGGCTCCGGCGCCGCCCGGGCTGGCGACGGCGGTCATCACCGACAGCGGCGCGGCGGCCGAGTCGTCGCCGTGCCCGCCGAGCTCGTCCAGGCCGGGGATGGGATTGCCGTGCGGGCAGGTGGTCGGGTTGTCGAGCAGCGCGACCAGGCGGCGCTCGACCTCCTCCGACATGACGTGCTCCCAGCGGCACGCCTCGATGTGGACGTCCTCCCAGGGGAGTCCGATCACGTTGACCAGGAGGCATTCGGCCAGGCGGTGCTTGCGCATCACGCGGGTGGCGAGGTCTCGGCCGCTATCGGTCAGCTCGAGGTGCCGGTCCCCCTCGACCCGCAGCAACCCGTCACGCTCCATGCGCGCCACCGTTTGGCTCACCGTCGGGCCGCTCTGCGAGAGCCGCTCGGCGATGCGCGCGCGAAGGGGGATGATCCCCTCCTCTTCGAGCTCGAACACCGTACGGAGGTACATCTCCGTGGTATCGATCAGGCCGTGTGAGGTCACAGCTCCCTCCAGTCTTGTAGCGTCGAGTCTACTTGCTGAGAGTGTTCGCGGACGGCGCCGGCGGATATCGCCGGTGCGTTGGTGTGCCGGTTCACCGGCGACGGACTCGTCACAACACGCGAACCGCACCGCTTCTTCCCCTCAGAGGGACCGTATGCGCTGCCACCGACGTTCTCAGCTTTGCGCGTCCGTGATCGCGACGGGCTCGGCGGTACGGGTGTCGTACCGCAGCAGGGCCGGGACGGCCACCGCCACCAGCACCACCAGCACCGCGCAGGCCAGTCCGCCCCCCACCCACGACACCGACGCGCCCGCCACGGCCGCGGTGGCGCCCGCCCGCATGTCGCCCAGCCGGGGGCCGCCCGCCACGACGACGGTGAAGACCCCTTGCAGGCGTCCCCGCATCTCGTCGGGCGCGTACGTCTGGAGCATCGTCTGCCGGAAGACCGCCGAGACCAGGTCGGCCGCGCCTCCGACGGCCAGCAGCGCGACCGCGAGCCAGAGCTGGTGGGCCAGCCCGGCGGCGGCCACCGCCAGCCCCCAGACCACGATGGAGACGACCAGGGCGACGCCCTGCCGGTGCACCCGCCCGATCCAGCCCGACAGCAGCCCGCCGAGGACCGCACCGATCGCGATCGCCGCGAACAGCCAGCCCACGGCGCCCTCGCCGCCGAACCTGGTGTCGGCCAGCTCGGGGAACAGCGCCCGCGGCATCGCCACGCCCATCGCGATGATGTCGACGACGAACGACATCATCAGCACCGGCTGGGTGGCCAGGTAGCGGAGCCCGTCGAACACCGCGCGCAGCCCGGGAGAGCCGGTGACCTCGCCGAGCGGCGGGATGGCCGGCAGCCGCAGCGCCGCGTACAGCCCGACCGTGAACAGCGCCGCGTCCAGCGCGTACGCGGCGGAGTAGTTCCAGCGGGCCAGGATCACCCCGGCGAACAGCGGCCCGGCCAGCATGCCGACCTGGCCGGCGGTGAAGTTGAGGGTGTTGGCCGCCGAGACGAGCTCGCGGTCCAGCAGCCGGGGGATGATCGCGCTGCGGGTCGGCGAGGACAGCGCGAACCCGGTCGCCTGCACCGCGACCACGCCCATGATCAGCCACAGGCTGCCGATCCCCAGCAGCGACTGGGCCAGCAGCAGCAGAGTGGACACCCAGGTGACGCAGGACGAGAAGAACAGCAGCCGGCGCCGGTCCACATGATCGGCGATCGCGCCGCCCCAGAGCCCGAACACGATCAGCGGCACCAGGTTCACCGCGCCGAGCACCCCGACCCAGAACGACGATCCGGTCATGTCGTAGACCTGGACCGGCACCGCGACGGCCGTGACCTGGAACCCGATGAACGAGACACCCTGCCCGAGCCACAGCCGCCGGAAGGCGGAATGCCGGAGCGGGCGGGTGTCGATCGCCATCCGCCGCAGCGTCCCGCGCCGTCCTCCCAGGGGCGGCGGAGAGGCGGACGCGGGGGCGGTATCGCTGTCGGGAACAGTGCCGCTGTCAGGAGTGTCTTGGGTAGATGGGTGCTGTTCCGGTGTCACGGAGACAGTCTGGACCTTGCCCATGACTGCTCCGTGACCGCCTCCCCTTCCCCAGAGAGGGTCCGCTGGTAGCGAATGCGGTCGTGCAGGCGGTCGAGGCGGCCCTGCCAGAACTCGATCGTCTCTGGGACGACCCGGTAGCCGCCCCAGAAGTCCGGCAGCGGGACGGCGTCGGCCCCGGCTTCGGCTCCGGCCCCGGCCTCGGTCCCCCGATCGGCCGGATCCGGCCAGCGCGCCTCCAGTTCGGCGAAGCGCCGCTCCAGCTCGTCCCGCCCGGAGATGACCGCCGACTGGCGCTCGCTCGCCCACGCGCCGAGGCGCGATCCGTACGGGCGGCTCTTGAAGTACTCGGCCGATTCCCGGCGCGGCAGCTGCGCGACGAGACCGGAGACCCGCACCTGCCTGGACATCGGATGCCAGGGGAAGACCAGCGACGCCCGCGGGTTCTCCGCCAGGTCACGGCCCTTGTGGGACGTCAGGTTGGTGAAGAACCGGAAGCCGTCCGGGCCGTATCCCTTGAGCAGGACGGTCCGCGCGCTCGGCACCGCGTCGGCCGAGGCGGTCGCGAGCACCATCGCGTTCGGTTCGGGCAGGACGGCCGCCGCCGCGGCGAACCAGGCGGCGAACAGCACCACCGGATCGGACGGAACGGACGACTCGGTCAGTTCCCCCACCTCGTAGGATCTCCGGAGCCGTGCGGGGTCGGGCGTAGTGCGATCCACAGCGTCTGAGCCTCTCACCTGGGCATTGTGCATCTGACAGGGTCCTGGGTACTGGTCAGTAAGGTGGACAGGGTTCAATGGCACGGCACCGCCTTATCACTACGGGCACGAAAGGCAGGACGACACATGTCCGACTTCAAACCCGGTCTCGAGGGGGTCGTAGCCTTCGAGACGGAGATCGCCGAGCCTGACAAGGAAGGCGGCGCGCTCCGTTACCGGGGCGTCGACATCGAGGAACTCGTCGGGCACGTCGCCTTCGGCGACACCTGGGGCCTCCTCGTCGACGACGCGTTCGCCCCCGGCCTGACCCCCGCCGAACCGCATCTGCTCCCGGTCACCTCCGGCGACGTGCGGGTCGACGTGCAGAGCGCGCTGCCCACCCTGGCCCCGGCCTACGGGATGCGCCCGCTGCTCGACATCTCCGACGAGGAGGCCCGCGCCGACCTCGCCCGCACCTCGGTCACCGCGCTCTCGTTCGTCGCCCAGTCGGCCCGCGGCATCGGCAGCCCGATGGTCCCGCAGAACCGGATCGACGAGGGCCGGTCCATCACCGAGCGGTTCATGATCCGATGGCGCGGTGAGCCCGACCCCAAGCACGTCCGGGCCATCGACGCGTACTGGGTCTCGGCCGCCGAGCACGGGCTCAACGCCTCCACCTTCACCGCCCGCGTCATCGCCTCCACCGGCGCCGACGTGGCCGCCAGCATCTCCGGCGCCATCGGGGCGATGTCGGGACCCCTCCACGGCGGGGCCCCCGCCCGGGTACTCCCGATGATCGAGCGGGTCGAGCAGCTCGGCGACGCCCGCAAGGTCGTCACCGACATCCTCGACGGCGGCGAGCGGCTGATGGGCTTCGGCCACCGCGTCTACCGCGCGGAGGACCCGCGCGCCAGGGTCCTGCGCCGGACGGCGCAGGAGCTCGACGCACCCCGCTACGAGGCCGCCAAGGCCCTGGAGGACGCCGCGCTGGCCGAGCTGCGCGAGCGCCGTCCGGACCGTCCGATCGAGACCAACGTCGAGTTCTGGGCCGCGGTCATCCTGGACTTCGCCGACGTCCCGACCTCGATGATGCCCGCCATGTTCACCTGTGGCCGCACCGCAGGGTGGGCCGCGCACATCCTGGAGCAGAAGCGCACCGGCCGGCTGGTCAGGCCGAGCGCCCGCTACACCGGCCCCGGCACCCGTTCCATCAAGGACGTTACCGGGGCGGCAGAGGCCCTCAAGCGCCACGGCGCCTGACGACGCAGCCGCACCCCCGCACGCGCATGAGGCCCCCGGCGACCCCGCGAATCCGCCACCGCCGGGGGCCTTGTCCGTCCCCGCGTCACCCGTCCGCCGCGTCCTTGGCCTTCGGCGGGCAGGGCGCGCCCCGCTGGCCGCTCAGGACGAGCCTGCCGCAGATGGCCACCACTTCGAGCGTCCCGTTGCCGCGCACCGTGGTCAGCAGCACCGCCTTGTCGGTCACCTCGTGGCCGGTGGACCGGGGCCCGAACCGCAGCACGCCGCTCGCCCCCTTGCGCAGGGCGTAGCGCTGCGGGTCGCTCAGCTCCGCGTAGACGCTCGCCGCGGTCGGCACCGTGCCCTGCTCCCAGTACACCTGCTGCGCCACCGTCGTGGTCAGCGTGGCGGCGTCGTAGCTGACCGCGGCCCGGGTCACCGACGGCATCCGGTCGGCCGGGGTGTTCTTGCCGACCAGCCCCGCGACGAACGGCTCGTAGTCGGTGTAGAAGGTCTGCACCGACTGCTCGGGCCCGATCCAGCGCGGCGTCCACGCCTCCCGCGCCGCCAGCGGGGTGAAGTACAGCTTGAACGTGCCCTTCGCGCCGATCTCCCGGGCGTTGTCGGTGACGTACTTGGCGATCTCGTCGTCGGCCAGCACCACCGGCGTCTTGTCGCAGGTGTTCTCCAGCCCGGAGACGAAGCCGCGGAACTCGTCCGACCGCCCGGCGTAGTAGAAGATGTCCTTCGGGTCGCGGCACGCCCGCTCCACCGCCTCGCCGAGCTCGCCCGGGTCGCGGTAGGGCCACATCCGCACCGCGTTCTTCCCGAACCGGCGCTGGAACTCCGTCGCGAGGTCCTTGCTGTAGAGGTCGTCGGGGTCGCCGTCGTAGATCACGTCCGCGCTGCGGGCGGGCCGGCCCTCCAGCTCGCCGTTGCGGGCCCAGAACGCGGCGTGCTCGGCGAGCCGCCGGTTGGGCGGCGCCAGCCTGAAGTAGTACGGCGAGTAGCCGCCCCGGTCCAGCTCCGCCGTCCTGCCGTAGCTGTTGGCCGTCCCGATCAGCGGCAGCGCCGGCGTGGCCAGCGTCTTGATCGCGTCCTGAGTCTGCGCGCGGCTCTGCTCGAACCCGACCACCGCCACGATGGAGCGGTCGTGCAGCGCCCGCTCGCTGATCTGCTCGGCGACCTGCTCGGCGTGCCGGAACTTGGCACCCGCGTTGGCCACCAGCACGCGCAGCCGCAGGTGCTGGCTGGCCTCGTTGAACCGGCGCTGCGCGATGGCGAGGCCGACCAGCTCGCCCTGCGCCCCGGCGAGCAGGTCGATCTGCCGGTTCTTGATCGCCGGATCGGCGGTCAGCGGGCCCAGGTAGACCACCGTGACGAAGGGCTTGCCGGACGAGGCCACATCGGCGTTGAGCCGCTGGATCCGCTTCAGCACCGGGGTCAGCCGGTTGTCCTTGCCCGCGCCGCGGGCGTTCTCACCGAAGTGGTAGGAGCCGTCGGTGATCCCGATGCACTCCCCGCTCGCGGTCCGCCTGATCTGGAGCGGGGAGCAGTACTGCACCGCCTGCACCGCGATCACGCTCACCGAGGCGCCCAGCACCGCGACCATCGCGATCCACGGCAGCGCCGGATGGGTGGCGCGCGGGCGGCGCCTGGCCGGCCGCACCGGGGGCAGGTCGCCGCCCGGGTCGGCGGTGACGTCCACCCGCAGCTCCCGCCGGGTGCCGAGCGCCTCGACCACGCGCTGCTCGCGCCGGTACCGGGCCCACAGGAAGCGCGACGCGACGACGTCCCGCGGCTCGCCGGAGGACATGTCGACCCGGATCACCTGCGTGATCCGGTCCACCAGCCGGGGCCCGGACGGGGCGGACGGGTCGTCGCCCGCGGGCGCGGTCGGGTCGACGCCCGCCGTGACCACCAGCGGGTCGAAGTCGGGCAGCCCCCGGTCGTCCTGGTTGTCGGCGCGGACCCGCTCGACGAGTTCGACGAACCGGATGCCGGGATGGCCGGGCGACAGGTGCTCCAGGATGACCACCGGGTAGCGGACGCGCGCCCACGCCACCCGCCGGTAGTCGCGCCGGTAGTTGCGGCGCAGGTCCTCCAGGAACGCGGCGACCAGCAGCAGGTCGAGCTGCTCGGCGTGGTCGTCGGCCTCCACCGGGCGCGGGTCGAAGACCCCGAGCGCGAAGCCGAGGAACCCGGTCGAGTCCCGGTGCAGGTACGGCTGCCTGAGGAACCAGCCGAACCGGTGCACCCCGTACCAGCCGCGGGTGCGGGCCACGATCTGGACGGCCACGAACCCGAGCCCGAGGATCGCCGCCAGGACCGCCGCCGCCAGGTCCAGCGCGGCGGCGGCGCCGGCGCTCAGCAGCGCCACGACCGCGACCCCGATCGGGGCGATCTGCTCCAGGAACGCCAGGAAGGTCGCGGTCCGTCCGCGCGGGCCCTCCTCCAGGTCGCGCAGCACGTCCCGGCCACGCCGCCGGATGACCCGGTTGAGCTGCCTGCGGCGGGAGTTCTCGTTGTCGCCGACGGGCGGATGGGTCAGCTCCTGGACGAGCTGGTGGTTCTCCCGTTCGGACGCGGAGGCGTGGCGCGGCGGCGTCCGGTCTCCCTGGAGCCGGATCTCGCGCAGGTCGCGCAGCCACAGCGCCATCTCCAGCAGCGGGAACCGCAAGGGCGACTCACCGCGCGGACGGCTGGACGGCTGGGACAGTTCGCGCTTGGCCTCCCGCAGGACCCCGGACACGTCGGTGGCGGCGGTGTCGGCGGCGATGTGCGAGACGGGCGCCCGCTCGTCCTCGCAGCGCTTCTGGAAGAGCTCGGCGACCCGGCCGGTGTGGTTGCCCGGCCCGAGCAGTAGCAGCAGGGGACGGAACCGCTCCCGCCGCCGCCAGGTGGGACGCTCGCGCAGCCGCTCGAACAGGTCGAGCACTCCGCGCAGCCGGTCCTCGCTCAATACCCGATCAGCGCCTCCCGGCATGCTGAACGCCCCGCTTCCCCTATGTCGCCCCCCGACCACTCTTTTGGTGTTCCAGCCTCCTGTCCGTAGGACGCCGTGCGTAGCGAAAAAGATCGAATCTTCTTCAATTCGGCCCGCCGCCCTTACGAAGGATGCGCTTTGTCATGATTGCGCGGTGAGCACCGACGAGCCACTAGAAGGGGACATCGGACCTGCGGCCCATATCGGCCGTGCCACCGCCGCGTCCGATGATCCCGGTGTACCCGGCGGATCACCCACCGGTGGCCCCACCTGGGACGAGCGGCGGCGCGCGGAGGCGGAGGAGCTGCTCCGCTACGAGGCCGAACGCCAAGAGCGGCGGCGCCGCGCCAACGCCGTTTCCGGACGCATCGCCTTCGGGATCGCGGCCGTCCTGCTGGCGTTCCTCGCCTACGACTCGGTACGCACGGCCACCGAGGCGCACACGCGCGGTGACGACTGGGTCTACCCGCCCGCCGTCAATGCCGGTATCTGTGGAATCGCATTGATCGTCCTGGCCGGATGGGCGATCCGGCGGCGCTCGCGGCGACGGTGACCGACACCTCACGTCTCGGCATGTGAACCCGGCGGCGATCTCCAGTGCAGGTCAAGTAGCCTGCTGCGAGTGACCGACAGCGCGAATCCAGCCATTGTCATTCCCGCCGAGCTCAAGCCCGCCGACGGCCGCTTCGGATGCGGCCCGTCCAAGGTGCGGCCCGAGCAGCTCGCCGCCCTCGCCTCCTCCGGCTCGACCTACCTGGGCACCTCGCACCGGCAGAAGCCGGTGAAGTCCCTGGTCGGCCGGGTCCGCACCGGCCTCGCGCAGCTGTTCTCGCTGCCCGAGGGCTACGAGGTCCTGCTGAGCAACGGCGGCACCACCGCGTTCTGGGACGCCGCCGCCTTCGGGCTGGTGCGGTCCAGATCGCAGCACCTGGTGTTCGGCGAGTTCTCCAGCAAGTTCGCCAAGGTCACCAAGGGCGCGCCGTGGCTGGAGGACCCGTCGGTGATCTCCGCCGACCCGGGCTCCCACCCGGTCGCGTCCGCCGAGGCCGGCGTCGACGTCTACGCCCTCACCCACAACGAGACCTCCACCGGCGTCGCGATGCCGATCAAGCGCCCGGCCGGCACCACCGCGGACGACGCGCTGGTCATGGTCGACGCCACGTCCGGCGCGGGCGGCCTCCCCGTCGACGTCGCCGAGACCGACGTCTACTACTTCGCGCCGCAGAAGTGCTTCGCCGCCGACGGCGGGCTCTGGATCGCGCTGGCCTCCCCGGCCGCGCTCGCCCGGATCGACGAGATCGGCTCGTCCGACCGGTACGTCCCCGAGTTCTTCAACCTCAAGACCGTGGTCGACAACTCGGTCAAGGACCAGACCTACAACACTCCCGCCGTCGCCACGCTGCTGATGCTCGCCGAGCAGATCGACTGGATGAACGAGCAGGGCGGCCTGGCCTGGACGACCTCCCGCACCGCCGACTCCGCGCAGCGGCTCTACACCTGGGCCGAGAAGACCGCCTACACCGCGCCGTTCGTGGCCGACCCGGCGCAGCGGTCCCAGGTCGTCGGCACGATCGACTTCACCGACGCCGTCGACGCCGCCGCGGTCGCCAAGGCGCTGCGCGCCAACGGCATCGTCGACACCGAGCCGTACCGCAAGCTCGGCCGCAACCAGCTCCGCATCGGGATGTTCCCGGCCATCGACCCGGCCGACGTCGAGGCGCTCACCGCCTGCATCGACCACGTCGTCGAGCGCCTCTGACCCGTCCGGACGGGCGGCGGCGGTGGACCCGCCGCCGCCCGCCCGCAGGATGAGATGTAGATCATGGATGCCCGGTTCGAGGTGCGCGCCCGGCCGAATAAGCTCGGGACCGTGAACCGCGCGCCCCAATGGCTGCTTCCCACCGTGCTGACCGCGCTCGTCCTCGCCGTGGTCATCGGTGCGCTGCTGAATTGAACACAGCCGCCCGCGAGCGGGCCGTCCGCAGCCGGGCCGTCCGCGCACGCGCCGGCCGGGCGGGCGCGGCGTTCGGGGCGCTGGCCGTCGCCGGGACGCCGATGCTCCTGGCCGCGCCGCCCGCGTCGGCCGCGTCGGCCGCCGACCAAAAGATCATCTTCACCGTCACCGATCCGCGGATCGGCGAGTCCAGCGGGCTGGCGACGAGCCGGCGGCACAAGGGCGTGGTCTACACCCACAACGACTCCGGCGGCCGGCCCGAGATCTTCGCGCTCGGCCCGGACGGCCGGACCCGCGCGGTGCTGACCCTGGCCGGTGCCGGCGCGCGCGACTGGGAGGCCATGGCGATCGGCGCCGACGAGCGCGGGCGGCCCGCGATCTACGTGGCCGACATCGGCGACAACCTCGGCGGCGCCTGGCCCTACGTCACCGTCTACCGGATCCCCGAGCCCGCCGTGATGCGCACCCAGACGCTGCGCGCCACCGCGTTCCGGATCAAGTACGAGGACGGGCCGCGCAACGCCGAGGCCATGATGATCAACCCGACGACCAACCGGCTCTACATCGCGTCCAAGCTGTTCTCCGGCAAGCTGTACGAGGGGCCCGCGCGGCTGAGCACCAAGGGCTTCAACACGATGCGCGAGGTCGGCGACGCCCCCGCCATCGCCACCGACGCCGCGTTCGCCCCCGACGGCCGCAGCTACGTGATCCGCACCTACTTCGGCGCGCGCGCCTACGCGGTCGGCGCCGACGGCCGTCCCGGCCCATCGCTGCGGTCGGTGTCGCTGCCCTCGCAGAAGCAGGGCGAGTCGGTGACCTACACCGCCGACGGACGGTCCCTGCTGGTCGGTTCCGAGGGCACGAACCAGCCGGTGTACCAGGTCTCCCTCCCTGAGAAGGCGCGGCCGGCCGCCTCGCCGTCCCCCAAGGCGGCCGGGGACGACAACGCCGACCAGGGGCACCGCGAGGGTAAGGGCCCCCGGGTGGGGCTGTTCCTCGTGCTCGCCATCGCCGCCGTCGTCGGGTACGGGGTGATGCGGAGACGCGCGTGACGGGAGTGCACGCCCGCACCTGACCGGCACGCTGGAACACGGTGACGGGCGCGGATCGGATCGCGGAAGGAGTCGACGGGCCCGCGGGGACCCGCGAGAGGATGCGGACTGTGGAGCAACAGCTGGAGGGCCTGCGCGCACCCGGCGGGCGTTGGCGTCCCATCGCCGCGGGGCCGTTCGCCCTCCTGGCGGTCGCGCTGGCGCTGGTGCCGATCCGTCCGGTCTGGCTCTGGGCGGCGCTGATCGCGGCGGTGGCCCTGGCCCCCTGGCTGCTGGGCGCGGCCCCCGAGATCCACGGCCGGCGCCCCCGGCCCTACTGGCGGCTGTCCGACCAGGGGCTCGAACGGGTCGGTTCCGGCGGGACGAGCCTCGTCCGGTACGAGCGGTCCCGGATCGAGGGGCTGGCGATCACCAGTGGCGACGGCGCGCTGACGGTGTTCCACCGGTTCGGCCGCACGTCAGCGGGCGGGCTGACGGCGATGGGCCTGGAGCCGCTGGCGCTGTTCGTGACGGCCCGGCGCCTCGGCATCCCGGTGCACGTCCTCGACGGCGACAGCGCCGACCTGCTCGATCCCGCGGTGGACGAGGCGCTGCGCGCCCCCGACCTCGACGACACCCCCGGCGCCGGCCGCCTCCCCCGCGACCACACCGCCGAGCAGCGGCTGCTCGACCAGGAGGCCGAGCTCCTCTCCGCCGCGCACGAGCCGCCGCGCGAGCCGCGCTCCCTCCTCACCGCCGGCACCGCGGAGCGATCGCCCGCCGGCGGCGCCGGCCTCGACGCGGCGGTGCGGCTGCGGACCCCGGCGCCGCTGCCCAGCCGCCGCCGCATCGCGACGCTCGGCACCCTCACCGGCCTGCTCGGCGCCGTCATGGTCGTGCGCGTCGCGATCGAGGGCACCGTCGGCTTCGGCGCCCGGCTCGCGGCCGGCTGCTGGGCGCTGGCCGCGATCACCGGCGTGCTCGCGGCCCGCCGGCGGATGCTGCGCACCGCCCGGGTGGACTGGACGATCACCGCCCGGCGGCTGCGGGTGCGGGGCCGTGCCGGGCGGCGCGGCCTCCAGGAGCTCCCGGCGACGCGCGTCGCCGCGCTCGTGGTCGGTCCCGGGCTCCGCACCGATCCGCTGACCGGCGAGCCGCAGCGGGCCGATCCGGCGGTGCTGGCCTTCGACCACCGGCTGGCGCTGATCGCCCGGCTGCCCGCGCACGGGCTGGACGCCTTCCAGCTCACGCACGCCCTCGACGACCACGGCTACCGGGTGATCACCCCGTCGGCGCGGGTGCCGCGCCCGCCCGAGTACGGCCTGGAGGGGCTGCCCGAGATCTTCGCGCAGGTGCCGGGCGGGCGGCTGGTGGTCGCCGAGGGCGGCCTCGGCTGGGCCGACGCCGCGGGCGACGTGGTGCTGCGCATGCCCGAGGACCGGATCGGCGGGATCGAGCTGCTGACCATCGCCGGGCACGCCTGGGTCCGGCTCTACGACTCCGACGGCGACGAGTTCTTCGCCGCGCCGCTGTCGACCCTGCGGATCTCCCGCACCGACCTGCGCGAGACCGCCCTCAGGGCCGGGCTCCCGGTCACCGACGCCGAGTACGACGCCTACCTCAGCGCCGCGTTCCACGCGGCCGTCTCCACCCTGTCGGCGACCGCCGCCGAGCCCGCTGTGGAGGCCGAGCCCGCCGCCGCGGCGGCCGTGGGGGCGCAGTCCGGCCCGTCCGAGACCGGCCCGACCGAGACCGGCTCAGACACGGGCGCGGGCGCGGGTGCGGGGGCGGGCGCCGCCGGGACCGGGGAGGCCGCCGGCCCCCGTCCCGTGCCCGGCATCGCCGCGCCCCCCGGGCCGGTCACCGCGCCCGGCGTGCAGCTCGACGCGACCCGGCGGTCCCGGCTCGGGACGTACGGGATGAGCCTGCTGCTGTGCGAGGCGGTCGCGCTGGTCGGCGCGATCTGGCTCGGTCCCGACCTCGGCGGGTTCGCCGCGACGGCGGTCTGGTCGCTGCCGGCCGGGCTGCTGATCGGGCTCGGCGGCTACTGGCTGTACGACCGCAACCGCGCCCAGCTCCGGGTGTCCCCGGCCGGGCTCGCGGTGATCACCCGCCGCGGCCGGGTCGAATGGGACCTGGCCCGCGACCGGGTCGGCGGCGTCGGCATCGACGAGTCGAACGAGCGGATGCCGCGGCTGGTGGTCTGGGGACCGTCCGGCCGGGTGCTGCGGCAGGTCTCGTTCCCTCCCGACCTCGATGAGCTGCGCCGCGCCTGCGAGCGCTTCGGGCTCCCCTGGGGCCCGCCCGACGCCGATCGTCCCGCTCCCCCGCCGCCCGAGCTCTGACCCGCGCCGGGCCAGGCCCTCGAAGGGGACCAGGGGCTGGGGTCAGCGCAGTGACCAGGTCTTCATGGACTCGTACTCCACCTGGCCGTGCAGCTTGCCCGGGGGGTGGCTGCGCATCAGGTGGACGGCGTCGGCGGTCCACGCGGTGCCCGCGAACGTCGACAGCCCCTCCATCACCGGCCGCACGTCCGCGGGCTGCCGGGAGCGGGCGAGCGTGAGGTGCGGCCGGAAGGACGGGTGCTTGTCGGGGAGCGTGCCGGCGCGCCGTCCGGCGGCGGACGTCGAGGCGGCCAGCCCGGCCAGCCCGCGCCGGTCGCCGTAGAGGCCCGTCCACAGCACCCGCGCGTGCGCGCCGTTGCCGGGGAAGGCGCCCGCGCCCGCGAGGGACAGCGACAGCCGGCCGTGCCGGGCGACGGCACGTTCCAACCGGGGCAGCAGACGGTCGAGGGTGCGGTCGTCGACCGCGCCGAGGAAGCTCAGCGTGACGTGGATCAGCTCCCGCCGGATCCACGCGAGTTCGGGCCCCTCCGCCTTGAGGGGCGCGACGGCCTCCTCGACCTCGTCGAGGACGACCGGCGGCGGTACGAGCGCCACGAAGAGTCTCATGGACAGATCCGGAGAGCCACCCGATCAGCTTTTCAGCCGGTACCGCACGTTGTCACGTGCACGGAGCCGAACATTGCCGTGCACCCGGCCGCCCCGTCGCCCTCACCTGCGCGTCACGCCTTCGCCAGGCGGCGGCGCGGGTGCAGCACCCGGGCGAGCGCCGGACGGACCGTTCCACGTGGCGCCGCCACCAGACCGACCACCAGCGTGACCATGACCGCGATCGCGCCGCCGAGCACGATGCTCAGCCGTGGTCCGAACTGCTCGGCCATCCAGCCGACCGTGGGCGCGCCCAGCGGGTTGGTCCCCAGGAACACGAACATGTAGAGCCCCATCACCCGGCCGCGCATCTCGGGCGCCACGCCGAGCTGCATCGTCGCGTTCGCCGCCGTCGTGAACGTCATCAGCGCGATCCCGGTCGGGACCAGCAGCACCAGGAACGACCAGTACGTCGGCATCAGCCCGGTGCCGACCTCCAGCACGCCGAACAGCAGCGCCGCGACCAGCAGCAGCCGCAGCCGCGGCCGGGTCGCGCGGCGCGCGGCCATCAGCGCGCCGGTGAGCGCGCCCACCGCGAGCATGCTCGACGCCAGCCCGAACGAGGACGCGCCGGTGTGGAAGACCTCCCGGGCGACGAGCGCGGTGGTCATCTGGAAGTTCATCCCGAACGTGGCGACGAAGCCGACCAGGACCAGCACCAGGATCAGGTCGGGCCGCCCGCGCACGTAGTGCAGCCCCTCGCGGAGCTGCCCCTTGGCGCGCTTGACCGGCTCGGCCACGTGCAGCTCGCTCTGCCGCATCGCGTACAGGCCGAACAGCACGGCGCCGAACGACGCCGCGTTCACCAGGAACACCGGCCCGCTGCCGAGCACCGCGATCAGCACCCCGGCCACGGCCGGGCCGAGCAGCCGGGCGCCGTTGAACGTGGCGCTGTTGAGCGCGATGGCGTTCGGCAGGTCCCGCTTGCCGACCATCTCCACCACGAACGACTGCCGGGTGGGGTTGTCGACGACGGTGGCGAGCCCGAGGCCGAAGGCCAGGATGTACACGTGCCAGACCTGCGCGCTGCCGGTGATGGCCAGGACGCCGAGGATCAGCGCGAGCGCGCCCATCGCCACCTGGGTGATCATCAGGACCCGGCGCTTGGGGTAGCGGTCGGCGATGACCCCGCCCCAGAGTCCGAAGAGCAGGAGCGGCAGGAACTGGAGGCCGGTCGTGATTCCGAGCGCCGTCCCGCTGCCGTGCGCCAGTTCGAGGACGAGCCAGTCCTGGGCGACGCGCTGCATCCAGGTGCCGGTGTTGGAGACGACCTGGCCCGCCGCGAAGAGCCGGTAGTTGCGGACCCGCAGCGAGCGGAACATCCCGCCGGCGCGAGCCTCCTCGGGTTCCTTGGGTTCCGCGGGTCTCTCCGGTCCCTCGGGCTCTCCGGATCCCTCGAGCACTCCGGATTCCTCGGGCCGCCTGGGCCGTCCGGCCACCCCGTCGGTCTCCTCGGCGGCGACGATGGCCTCGGCCTCCTCGACGAGGAGGCCGGCGCTCTCGCCTGTCCCGCCCGGCGCCGCGGCTCCGGGCAGGGGGGAGCCGGAGAGGGTCAGGACCTGCTGAGCTTGTCGAGGATCGGTGCCGCCTTGCGCAGGATCTCCCGCTCGTCGGCGGTCAGCTCCCCGAGCCGCCGGGACAGCCACGCCTCCTTGCGGCGGCGCTCCTCCTTCAGCAGGGAGCGTCCCTCCTCCGTCGCGCTCAGCACCACCTGGCGGCCGTCGGTCGGGTGCGGGCTGCGCACCACCAGCGCCCGTTCCTCCAGGAAGGCGATCACCCGGGTCATCGAGGGCGGCTGCACCTTCTCGTGGTCGGCCAGCTCGCGCGGCGTCATCGAGCCGTTCCGCTCGATGGCGGCGAGCGCGGCGAACTGGGTGAGGGAGAGCGGGCCCGCGGATCCGCCGTCCGCCGCGGTCCTCAGGGTGCGCAGGCGGCGCGACAGCCGGGCGATCGAGATGCGCAGCTCCTCGGCCAGCCCCGGGGCCGGTGCCGCGCGGTTTCTGGTCGGTGGCGTTGTCATTGTCGTTCGCAGAAGTCATTGCTTTTGCTAACGATACGTCGGCGGAACCTATTCCGCCAGATCGCCGGCGCGGGCAGTCCGGTCCGATCCGGGCACGGCGGCCCGGCGCGGCATGGACGACTTCACCCTCCGATCGCTGGTTGGTCTGCCTCCATGGTCCCATGACCGCCCGCTGACATGCGAAGCCGCGATCACGGGGGCGCCGCGTAATCTGGGCGCATGACCCGAGCGCGCCGCCCCGATCCACCGCCGATGCGGACCAACGACGTGCGAATCGCCATGGCCGGGACGGCCGCGTGGGCGGCGGCGCTGATCGTCATGCTGATCGTCGGGCTGCCCGAGAGCGACCGCTGGTGGCTGTGGACGTGCGCCGCGGGCATCGTGATCGGGCTGTTCGCCGTCTGGTACATCCCCAGGTTGCAGGCTGGACGGGCCCGCCAGGAGGCCGACCGCGCCGCCGCCCGGAACACCGGCGGCGAGAGCGCCTGACCCGGGCCTGACGGGACTTGACCGGGCCTGACCCGGTCCGGGCGCTCGCGGCGGCGCCGTGGGTCACGGGGTCAGGTCGGCCTCGGCGAGCAGCACCGGCAGCGCGTCCGGGTCGCGGAGCACGGCCTCGACCAGCAGCCGCTCGGACCACCGGCCGGCCGACCACGCCAGCGCCCGCGCCAGCCCCGCGTGGCCGCTCGCGTGCACGGCGTCGGGCTCGCCCTGCTTCCCGGGCCCGCCCCACCACCAGGGCACCGGCTGCCCGTCCACGATCAGCCGCTCGTGGGCGGTGTAGGTCTCGGGCGCGTCCGGCAGCACGGCCCGCACCGCGTCCGGGACGGCCCGCTCCGCCCCCGCCGACTCCACCACGCCGGGGATCTCCTCCCCCGCGGCGGGCAGGTCGAGCAGCTCGGCCAGCCGCCCGTGCCGCCCGTACCCGGCGATGATCAGCGGCTGGCCGGGCAGCAGCGGCAGGACGTCCGGCCGGTCCAGGACCAGGGCGTCCGCGGCCTCGACGACCTCGACCTCGCCGTCCACCAGCGCCCGCACCCGCTCCGGCGGGTCGATCCGCGGGCCGGGCCCGCCGGTTTCGTCGAGAATCTCGGCCAGGACGGTCCACAGCCCGCCGAGCTGCGCGCGGGTCACCGTCCGGGCGGGGTCTGCGAGCCGGTCGAGGAGCTCCTGGACGCCGCCGGGCTCGTCGAGCAGGTCGGCCAGGGACGTCCGTACGCCCAGCGCCAGCAGCAGGCGCTCGTCGAGACCGTCCGGAGCGGCGTCGTAGAGCCCGCTCAGCAGATCGGTGCCGCCCGCGCCCTCAGGGTCGTCCGGTAGACGGAACTCCCCGGGGAGACGTCCGTCCAGTACCGGACGGGCCCGCAGCCACCACGCCGTGTAGGAGGGGACCACGGCCCGCCGTCCGTCGTGCAGCGCCACGTGCGCGGGTTCGGTGATCGCGGCCCGCCACGGCGGCCGGGCCAGCAGGCGCAGGGCCGCGCCCCAGTCCTCGACGAGCTCGAGGTCGCGCACGGCCTGGAACTCCGGCAGCAGCGGCGGGAGGTCCTGCTCGCCCAGCCGGGTCAGGACCTCGTCGGCCCAGCGGTCCTCGTCGTCGAGGTCGAACGCCTCGGCCTGGTCGGCGAGCCCCATCAGGTTGACGTCCTCGCCGCGCACCAGCGCGAAGCCGTCGAGCACGCCGGCGGCGGTGAGCGGGTCCGGGCCCCAGCGTTCGAGCAGGTCGCCGTCGACCACGCCGAACGGGGCGTCCCCGGCCATCACCGCGCGCAGCGGGCTGCCCGGCAGCAGCAGCTCGCCGGCCGGATAGAGGTCGCCGTCGGCGCCCGGGAGCGCGAGCTCGGCCAGCCACGGCTCGTCGCCGGGGTCGATCCCGGCGGCGGCGACCAGGCCGAGGACGGCCTCGGCCACCTCGTCGGGGTCATCGGCGTCGAACGAGCCCTCGGCCGCCGCCCGCACCGCCGGATCGGCGAGGACCGAGCGCGGCCCCGCCTCGACCGCGCCGAGCCGCAGCAGCAGCGGATGCGCGGCCTCGGGGTGGACGAAGCGCAGCCCGAGCACGCCGAGCGCCGACGGATCGACGCCGTCGCCCGCGATGAGCAGCCCGCGCGGCCCCCGGACGACCCGTCCGCCGCGCGCGGCGCCGGCCCCTCCGCCCGGCCACCCTCCGCCCGGCCCCCAGGAGTCGGCTGCGGCGCTCGCGAGCGGAACCGGGAGGGCGCCCAGGGAATCGGTGGACGCGCCGTTCAGCGTCTCGTACAGGCCCCGCCACCATCGCGGCTCGCGGTCGAGGGCGGCGAGCTCGTCGATGACGTCGGCCATCTCCACCCGCCGGACGCCGAGCGCGGCCAGCGCCGGATGCCGGGCGGGCCAGTCGGGCGGCAGCAGCCCCGGCATCACGGCCCCGCCGTCCAGGGGCTCGCCGTCCAGGGGCTCGCCGGAACCGCCCTCTCCACTGCCGCCGCGCCCGCCGAGCAGCTCGATGAGCGCGGACGGGCCGTCGACGGCGACCGCGTCGCGGCCCCGGACCCGGCGCGGCCCCTCGAGATCGTCCTGCGGGTCCACGCCGGCGGCGGGCAGCAGCGGGGCCTCGGGCAGGCGGTCCAGGACGGCCCGCCGCAGCCGCGCGTCCAGCTCGCCGGCCCCCACCGGGCCGGGGACCAGGTCCAGGAGCTTCGGGCTCGTCGGCTCGTCGAGCAGCAGCCGCTCGTACGCCTCGGCGGCGCGTTCGACCAGGTAGTCGGTGAGCGGGCCGGGCGCGACATGGCGGCGGTCGGGCGCGAGCGGGAACGAGGCGATCAGCAGCGCGGGCAGGTCGAGCCGCTCGTCGCTCGGGGTCGGCGCGTGCACGACGCGCGGCACGGCGGCCCCGGCGTCACGCGGGAGCGCCCAGCGCACCTGCCAGGCGGGACGGGCGCGTTCCTCCACGGGCCGGTCGGCGAGCAGCGCGGGCGGGATCGTGCCGTGCGCCTCGGCCGTCCGCCAGGGCTCGCCGTCGATGATCACCAGGCCGTCCGGGCCGCGCTCGGCGGTCAGCGCGCGCACCGTCCCGTCGATGTCGATCTCGACGGACTCCAGGGCGGGCAGCGCGAGCATCAGCGCCGGCCCGAACGCGTCGAGCTGCCGCCGGACGAGATCCGCCGCCCCGGCGTCGCGCAGCGGCAGCCGGACGGCCGTGGCGAAGCCGGACGGGATCTCGGGCAGGCCGGGACCGTCCAGCGGGAACGGGAGGCGCAGCAGCGGCACCTGCCCCTCGCGACGGTCGAGCTCGGCGGCGAGCGCGGGCAGCCCGGCGATCAGCGCGCGGGCGCCCGCCGCCGACCACTCGACCCCGGCCGCGCCGGCCCCGCCGGTCGCGCCGTCCATGGTCGTCTCCGGCGCGCCGGCACCGGCCGTGACCGACGCGATCGCGGGACGGTCGCTGACCGCCACCACGGCGGCGAACCCCACACCGAAACGCCCGACCGCGCCGGCGTCGTCGCGCTTCGCCGAGGCGCGCAGCGTGGACAGCGCCTCCACCCCGGCGGCGTCGAGCGGCGCCCCGGTGTTGGCGGCCGTCAGCACCGCACCGGTAGGCGCCGCGTCCGTGGCCACCGCGTCCGTGGCCACCGCGCCGGCCGCCGTGCGCAGGGTCAGCCGGAGCCGTCCGGGCACCCCGGCCCGGACGGCCGCGTCGGCGGCGTTCTGTGCCAGCTCGACGACGACGCGGTCGCGATAGCCGCCGAGGGCCTGGTCCTCCTCGGCGTTGGCGTCCTCGCGGAACCGCGCGGGCGACTCGCCCCACGCCCGCAGCACCCGGTCGCGGAGGGCCCCGGTGCCGAACGGGTCGCCGCCCGGCGGCCCCGCCTGAGAGGTCATCGCCGGGCGCTCAGCTGCGCCCGAGGGCCTCTTCGGCCTCGGAATCCGCCGGCGTGTCCTCGGGCACGACATCATAGCCCAACTCGTCGATCACCGGCGGGTTGTGCTCGGACACCGGCGGCACGACGACCGCCTCGGAGTGCGCGCCGCAGCCGTGGTCGGCCGACACCACCCGGCCGTCGTCGGGCGCGTACTCGTTGGCGCACACGCCGAACACCAGCCGCATCTCGCCCGCGAGCGGCACGTAGAACCCGCACGTCGAGCACTGCGCCGGCGCGGACGCGGCGATCGGCGCGCGCGGCCCCGCGGTCCCCTCGTACCAGCGCTCGGCGGCCTCGTCGCGGCCCTCCCGGGACAGCACCCGGACCCGGCCGAGGCCGAGCTCCCACTGGTTCTCGTGGTCGGTGGCGTCGTCGACCTGGGTGTAGCCGGGGGCCAGCCGGACGTCGTCGGGGGCGGTCGGCAGCAGGTCGCCGGGGCCGAGGTCGCCCGGCCGCAGCCGCTCCAGCCACGGCACCCACGGCGGCGCGAGCAGCGCGCCGTCGTCGGGCAGGAGGACGACCTCGTCGACCGTGACGTTCTTGGCCCGCGCGGCGCGGGTCACCGTGACCGCCCACCGCCAGCCCCGGTAGGCGGGGTCGAGGCAGGCGAAGTCGTGCGTGACCACCCGGTCGCCCTCGCCCCGCAGGCCGAGGTGCTCGCCGACCCGCGTCGGCCAGGCCGTCTCCTCGGCGGCGTCCCTGGCCAGGTCGACGGCCTCCGCGCAGGCGGCGTCGACGGCGGGAGTACGGGTTCGCCGCGTCGAGGCGGCGGCGGAACTCGCTGGGCTGGACTGACGGAGTGGGCTCACGGCTCAATTCTCGCCCATGGAAGGACGTGGCCGGGCACCACACCTCCCTCAACCGCCGTCAGGCCGCCGCTGACACGGGATCGGCGCAGGGGGACGGGCGTGGCGCACGGGAGGTGGGCCGGACGCGGATCAGAAAACGCACTCTCCGGTCGAGTCCCCGAAATCGGCCGTATCCGCGGCGGCTGCGCCAGGATCAGGAGTGCAGGTCGTCGGCGACCGCGCGCAGCACGATGGCGATCTTCTTGGCCTCCGCCGGGGCCGGGTGCTTGCCGCGCCGGTAGACGGTGGAGATGTCGTCGAGCAGCCGGATCAGGTCCTCGGTGATCACGACCATCTCGTCCGGCTTCTTGCGCTTCTGCTTGGCGATGGTCTTCTCGACCGACGGCAGGGTCTCCAGCGCGCGCAACGACAGCGCCTGCTGCCCGCGCCGCCCCTCGACCACGCCGAACTCCACCCGCTGACCGGGTTTCAGCGCCGTCAGCCCGCCGGGGAGGGCGGAGGAGTGCACGAACACCTCACCGCCGTCGTCGCGGGTGAGGAAGCCGAATCCCTTGTCGGCGTCGTACCACTTGACCTTGCCAGTCGGCACGGGGAGACCTCGATCAGTTCTCGTTCTGAATTGACCCCAAGATTAGTGCCTTGCCGCGTGCCGGTGAACACACCGGTGACGGCCGGGAACCACTGCGGGCCAACGGACAGAAGCTACCTGGAGCGCCCGGGAAGGGCATCCCATTATCAACCGGTACGCCCTCAGACGGCCGGCCGCCCGAATAGCGGATGATCAAGCGGGGCCGGACGGCGCCGATCACGACGGGACGTCGAACGGTTCAGGCGCCGGAGTACTCGCCGAGCCACCCGGGAAAGGCCAGCAGATCGGGCAGGACGACGTCGGCGCCGTACGCGCTGAGCGCCGCCGAGTCGAACGAGCCGGTGGCCACCCCCACCGCGACCGCCTCGGCCGCGCGGGCCGCGTCCACGTCGCCGGTGTGGTCGCCGATGTAGGCGCCCACACCGTGCCGCCGCAGCGCCACGCCCTTGTCGGCGCCGAAGAAGCCGCCCACCACGACGTCCACCGGGAGCCCCAGGAACCGGACGGTGCGTTCGGTGTCGGCCTGGTTCTTGCCGGACACCACCACCGTCCGTCCGCCCTTGGCGCGCACCGCCTCCAGCGCCGCGGCCGCACCGGGCATCAGCACCGTCGCGGGGACGGCGACGTCGGCGTACATCGCGCGGTAGCGGGCGGCCATGGCCGGTACCTCACCGGGCGGGAACCAGTAAGCCAACTCCTCCTCCAGGGGCGGGCCGATGCGCGCCACCACCGCCGCGGTGTCGATCGCGACGCCGGTCTCGTCGGCGAGCGCGGCGTAGACGGCGCTGATCCCGGCACGGGTGTCCGCGAGGGTCAGATCGAGGTCGAACCCGAGGGCGAGGGCGTCGGGAGCGGAATCGCGGGCCGGGAATTCCGGCGAATCATGGTCCAGCACGTCCCACAGGGTAAAGGGGGGGTATGGCACAATCGCCGCCCGGGAGCACGTCCCGGATCCGGGCCCGGCGGGCGGCCGGCCGTGGCCGCCCCGGGCGCATCGGCCGCGCGCGTACCCGCGCTCTCCCGGTAGTGGCGATGCGACGGGATCCGAATGGGAGAGCGCGGGGTCCATTCGCGCGACGGCCGTCCGAGATAGCACCGACCGAAACTGGTTGTCCCGGTCGTCTGAAACAGCCACCTTGCGAGGGGGATATACCCGACCCTCCACCTACAAACCGCCTGACCAGGAAACCCCCGGACCGGACCCACCACCGGCCCGCCGCGTCCCCCGCCCCACCCGGAAAGAGGGCGACATGGCCGAAGACCGCGACCGTCCGACGACGCATCACCCCGGCAGCACCCCAGAGCATGGCCCCGGCAGCACCGCCGCGTCCCCTCCCGCGCAGAGCACCCCCGCACAGAGCACCCCCGCGGCACGGCGGCGGCGCCCCACCGCGGCCGGAGCCGCCGCGGCCCGCAGGCGCGCCGCCCGCGTGCTCGCCACCGCGGTCTCGGTCGTCACCACGGTCGTCGTGCTCGTCCTGGCCGTGCACATCGTGTTCGTGGCGTTCGAGGCCAACACCGCCAACGACCTGGTCCGCTGGACCGGGGACCGCGCCACCGACCTCGCCTGGCAGTTCAAGGACGTGTTCCAGCCCAGGGACCACAAGGTGGAGGTGGCGGTCAACCACGGGCTCGCGGCCGTGGTCTACCTGGTGGCGGGCCGCATCCTGGTCGGCCTGATCCGCCGCCTCGGCTGACCAGGCCCGCCGGACCGGACGGCCTCAGCCGGATCAGGCGGTGTCGCCGCGTCCGGGGAAGCGCACGACCTCGAACGGCCAGGCCGTCGTGGCCCACTCCCGGACGAACGTCTCCAGTTCCCGCTCCAGCCCCGTCTCCTCGGCGTCGGCGCGGACCCAGAACACCACGACCGCGTCGGCGGCGGAGTCGTCGGACGGCGCGACGTGGATCCGGCCGAGCTGGCGCTCCTCGTCCGGCGTCGTCACGACGTAGCTGAACGACCGCCGGAGCTGGCCCTCCTTCTGGAGCCAGGCAACGTCGATCAGCGCCTGCTCGAAGGTGAACTCGCCGTCGGGCCAGCCCCACTCGGGCCCGAACCTGCCCTGGAGCCGCTCCAGGCTGCCCACGACCGCGCCGTAGTCCTTGACCACGTCGCTCACGGTGATCGGCCGGATCCGGAACCGCGGCCCAGCCACCAGGGTGGGGATCACGAAGTCCTCGGGGAGGAAGGCCCCCCGGCCGTCCTTCCGCGGAGACACAAACATCCTCGACCCTTCCGACGGCGCCCTTCCGGCGACAGGGCTCGAGGGCATGAACTCTAGCCGTCCCGTGCCCGACGCGAGCCCGATCACGAATTCGGGCGCGCCGGTGCCTCGACAGGGCATGTCAGGCCCCTGATGCCTTAGTGTTCTTGCGGAGGAACACATCACCATGACGTCATCCACACGCGAGCGGATCGTGGTCGAATCGCTCCGGTTGTTCGCCGACCGGGGATACGCCGCCACCTCGGTCGCGGAGATCGAGGCCGCGGCCGGCCTGTCACCGGGAGCGGGCGGGCTCTACCGCCATTTCCGGTCCAAGCAGGAGGTGCTCGCCTCCGGCATCCGCGAGCACATCGAACGCACCCGTCACCAGATCGACGACGTGATGCAGCAGGCCACCGTCTACGAGGACCGGCCGCTCGAGCAGCGGCTGCGGATGACGTGCCAGATCGGGCTGGCCAAGATGCGCGAGGAGCAGGACCTGATCCGGGTGCTGTTCCGCGATCTCGACCAGTTCCCCGGCCTGGTCGCCGAGATGCGCGAGGGCATCGTCAACCCGCTCTACGACAGCATCGCCACCTGGCTCGCGACCCAGCCCGAGTTCGAGGGCTCCGACGAGGACTGGCCGGCGATCGCCTCGATCCTGGGCGGCGCGGTGGTCAACTACTGGCTGGCCAACGAGGCGATGTACGAGCCGCCGACCCGCATCGACGAGAAGCGGTTCGTGGCGAGCTGGGCGCGGCTCGGCCTCGGCCTGGTGCACCTGGAGCCCGCGCCGGCGCCCTGACCCGTGCCATCCGCCCGAGGCGGTGGCGCGCCGAAACCATGCCGTCCACGTTCCCGCGGTCGCGGCCGACGGCCCGGTCCCTGGCCGCAACCGGCCTTCCACAAACGACGCGTCCGCCCTCAAGGTGGACGCGTCGTTTCCCCTGGACACGTGTGCTTTACCGGGTGCGCCGCCACCACGGGTATCGTCCAGACGGCGGCGCACCCGGGAGCCCAACGCGGTGGGACCCGCGGTCACGCCCCGATCAGCGCCGATCCGCCGCATCACGCGCACCGCGCGGGTACGGCCTGCGTACCGCACCGCGCATACCACCGCCTCGCTCCGGACGTGCGCTCCGGGCTCCTACGCTGATAGGTGCCCGGCCGGACAGGGTGCACGCGACAATATGTTGGGGAGCGGCATGGAAACGTACGCGGACTGGCTGCGCGCACGCGGCGACGACGAGCTTCGTGCGCTGCTGTCCGCGCGGCCCGAGCTGATCGCGCCCGTCCCCGCCGACCTGACCGCGCTCGCCGCCCGCGCCGCGACGCCCACCGCGATCTCCCGGGCCCTCGACCGGCTCGACCGCTTCACCCTGGCCACGCTGGAGGCGCTGCTCGTCCTCCCCGCCCCGGTGAAGCCCCGCACGCTGTCCTCCGCACTGGGCGCCACCGCGTCACAGTCCGGCGCGGCCGTCGAGAAGCTCCGCCAGTACGGCCTCGTCTGGGGAAAGGCGTCCCCGACGACCGCTCCCGGTGTACGGCAGGGGCTGCCGCACCCCGCAGGGCTGGGCCCGCCCGTCCAGGAGGTCTTCGCCGGCTACAACTCCGAGCGGCTCACCCAGCTCATCATCGATCTCGACGGCGCCGAGCCGCGCGGCTTCCCCGACTCGCCGCGGCTGCTGCGCCGCCTGGCCGAGCTGCTCGCCGCCCCCGAAGCACTGATCCGCGACGCGGGCCCCGAGGCGCGGGCGGCCCTCGAGCAGCTCGCGTGGGGCCCGCCGGTCGGACGGGTCGCCGACGCGCGCCGTCCCGTCCGGATCGACACCGCGACCACCCCGATCGAGCGGCTGCTGGCCCGCGGCCTCCTCGCCGCCGAGGACGACCGCACCGTCAGCCTGCCCCGCGAGGTCGCTCTCCACCTGCGCGGCGGACGGCTCTTCCGAGACGTCAGCGCGCAGCCTCCCCCGCTCGCCGCCCCCGCACCCACGCGCGCGCAGGAGCAGCAGGCCGGATCCCGAGGGGGGAGCACCCCGCCGCACCGCGAAGACCTGGTCGTCCGCGCCGCGGCGGGCGAGGCGTTCAACGCCGTGCGGCTGGTCGAGGAGCTGCTGGAGCGGTGGGGCCTCGACCCGCCGCCCGTCCTGCGCAGCGGTGGCCTCGCGGTCCGCGACCTGCGCTCGGCGGCTCAGCTCCTGGACGTCGAGGAGTGGCAGGCGGCCGTGCTCGTCGAGATCGCCTACGCGGCGGGCCTGCTGACCCGCAGCGGCGACCTCGACGGCGAATGGCTGCCGACCCCCGCCTACGACCTGTGGCTCATGCGCGAGACCGCCGGCCGCTGGGTCGAGCTCGCGCGCGGCTGGCTCAAGTCCGACCGGGCCGCCGGCCTCGCCGGCGAACGCGACGACCGCGACCGCCTGATCAACGCGCTCAGCGAGGCGATGGTGCGGGTCAGCGCGCCCGCGACCCGGCGGGCGACGCTGCGGGTGCTGGTCCAGGCCGAACCGGGCGTCGCCGTCGACACCGAGCGGCTCCGGGCCCGGCTGACCTGGCTGTACCCCAGGCGCGGCGGCCCGCTGCGCGACCGGCTGATCGCCTGGACGCTGCGCGAGGCGGCGATGCTCGGGCTGACCGGCTTCGGCGAGCCCGCCCCGTACGCCCGCGACCTGCTGGACGGCGGCGACGCCGAACCGGGCCTGGAGAAGTTCCTCCCCGAGCCGGTCGACCAGATCCTGATCCAGGCCGACCTCACCGCGATCGCCCCCGGTCCCCTGGTCACCGAGCTGGCCCGCGAGCTGGCGCTGGCCGCCGACGTCGAGTCCACCGGCGGCGCCACCGTCTACCGGTTCACCCCCGAGTCGGTCCGCCGCGCGCTGGATGCGGGCCGCACCGCCGGGGACGTGACCGGGCTGCTGGCCCGGCACTCCACCACCCCGCTCCCGCAGCCGCTCACCTACCTGATCGACGACGTCGCGCGGCGGCACGGGCATCTGCGGGTCGGGGCGATGGCCTCCTACGTCCGCACCGACTCCCCCGCCACGCTCGACGAGATCCTCGCCGACCGGCACGCCGACCCCCTGCGCCTCTACCGGCTGGCGCCCACCGTGCTGGCGTCCGGGCTGCAACGCGCCCAGCTCCTGGACGGGCTGCGGTCGCTCGGCCTGGCGCCGGTGGCCGAGTCCCCGGGCGGCGGCGTGATCATCACCCGGCCGGACGCGCAGCGCGCCGAGCCGCCCCCCACCGCCGAGATCGTCCGGCTGCGCCCGGACGAGTCGACCGACGCCTCGATGATCGCGGCGGCCGTCCGGGCGCTGCGGGCCGGCGACGAGGCCGCCCGGCACGGCGCCGAGCAGGCCCGGCTGCGCGCGGACGCCCCCGCGGGCGAGCCGCCCCGCTCCCCCGCGGCGGCCACCGTCGAGCAGTTGCGCGGCGCGGTCGAACGCGGCGGCCGGGTGTGGATCGGCTATCTCGACCAGCAGGGCCAGTCGTCCAGCCGCATCGTGGAACCGGTCCGGGTCGAGGGCGGCTTCCTGACCGGCTACGACGCGACCCGCGCGGCCGTCCACCGGTTCGCCCTGCACCGCATCACCGGGGTCGCCGAGCTCGGCGACGAGGACTGACCGGACCCCGCGTCCACTCCAGGCCATCGGCCGCGCACCCGAACCCGCAGCCCGTTTCGGTGATCCGACCAGAGGATGCCATGAAGCGGGCCCGCACCGATCCTGCCTCAACGAAGCCCCAGTACTGAAGCAGGCAAATCGGATCACCGGCGGGTAATCTGCGCAGTCCGACAGGGTGGCTCCGGACGGGCGGCGTATCCCGGCCTGAGGCGGATCCCATCGAACCATTCTGTGAGGGAGGCCGCGATGAGCGGATACGGAGGGCAGCCGCCCCCCGGTTGGGACGACCCCTACAACCCCGGGGGCCAGGGGTCTCCCGGCTACGGCAGCCCCGGGTACGGAGCCGGCGCCCCGGGGTACGGCGCCCCCGGGTACGGGGGGCCTCCCGGATACGGCCCGCCCGGCGTCCCGCATTCCCAGGGCGGGAGCAACGCCTCGGCCATCGTCGCGCTGGTCTGCAATGCCGTGGCCACCCTGATCTGCTGCAACCTCCTCACCATCCCCGGGATCGTGACGGGGGCGCTCGCGGTCGGCAAGGCCGCCACCGACCCGGCCGCGTCCCGGACGCTGACCATATGGAGCTGGGTGATCTTCGGGGTCTCCATGGCGCTCGGCGTGGTGCTCCTCATCCTGATGATCGCCACCGGCGTCTTCAGCGAGGACGAGTACCAGCCAGGCGGCACCACCGGTATCTGACACCACCTGCGTCTCACACACCGGCATCGCACACCACCGGACGGCAAAGTACCCGCACCGCCCCCTCCGGGCCCCTCTCAGGGCCCCTCGTTCTCGCTCCCCGGCCGGCCCGTCCGCGCTCTGGCCGGGACTGCCGTTCCCCTCCAGGACCGCACTGGGCCGCACTGGGCGGCGGGAAGACACCGGCCGTACGGGACGTTGGCTACATGGGTCCGTTTCAGACCGTCCGGCGCGCTGCCGGCCTCGGATAACCTGCACCCCCCGGGTGCCCGTTCTCCGAACGGACCATCGATCACCATCCACTTCTGACGGGGGCTGCATTTCGTGTCCGACGGTCCGCTCATCGTCCAGTCCGACAAGACCCTGCTGCTGGAGGTCGACCACGAGGTGGCCGACGCGTGCCGCAAGGAGATCGCCCCGTTCGCCGAGCTGGAACGGGCTCCCGAGCACATCCACACCTACCGGGTGACGCCCCTGGCGCTGTGGAACGCCCGCGCCGCGGGGCACGACGCCGAGCAGGTCGTCGACACGCTGCTGAAGTTCTCCCGCTACCCGGTCCCGCACGCGCTCCTGGTCGACATCGCCGACACCATGGCCCGCTACGGGCGGCTGCGGCTGGAGAAGCACCCCACGCACGGCCTGGTGCTGTCCTCCTCCGACCGCTCGGTCCTGGAGGAGGTGCTGCGCGCCAAGAAGATCAAGGGCATGCTCGGCGACCGGGTCGGCGCGGACGGCGTCGTCGTCCACCCGAGCGAGCGCGGCGCCCTCAAGCAGTCGCTGTTGAAGCTCGGCTGGCCCGCCGAGGACCTGGCCGGCTACGTGGACGGCGAGGCCCACCAGATCGATCTCGCCGAGGACGGCTGGGAGCTGCGCACCTACCAGCGGGACGCCACCGAGTCGTTCTGGCACGGCGGCTCGGGCGTCGTCGTCCTGCCCTGCGGCGCGGGGAAGACCATCGTGGGGGCCGCGGCGATGGCCCGCGCGGGCGCCACCACGCTGATCCTGGTCACCAACACCGTCTCCGCGCACCAGTGGAAGCAGGAGCTGATCCGCCGCACCTCGCTCACCGAGGACGAGATCGGCGAGTACACCGGCACCAAGAAGGAGATCCGGCCGGTCACCATCGCGACCTACCAGATCATGACGACGCGGCGGAAGGGCGCCTACGCGCACCTGGAGCTGTTCGACGCCCGCGACTGGGGCCTGGTGGTGTACGACGAGGTGCACCTGCTGCCGGCGCCGATCTTCCGGATGACCGCCGACCTCCAGGCCCGCCGCCGGCTCGGCCTCACCGCGACCCTGGTCCGCGAGGACGGCCGCGAGGGCGACGTGTTCTCGCTCATCGGGCCCAAGCGGTACGACGCCCCGTGGAAGGACATGGAGACGCAGGGCTGGATCGCGCCCGCCGACTGCGTCGAGGTGCGGGTCACCCTCACCGACTCCGAGCGGCTCGCGTACGCGACGTCCGAGCCCGAGGAGCGGTACCGGTTCTGCGCCACCACCGACACCAAGACCAAGCTGGTCCAGGCGCTGGTCGACCGGCACCGCGGCGAGCAGACCCTGGTCATCGGCCAGTACATCGACCAGCTCGACGAGCTGGGGGAGCTGCTGGACGCCCCGGTCATCAAGGGTGAGACGCGGGTGCGCGAACGCGAGCGGCTGTTCGACGCCTTCCGGTCCGGCGAGCTGAACGTGCTGGTGGTCTCGAAGGTCGCCAACTTCTCCATCGACCTGCCCGAGGCCAGCGTCGCGGTCCAGGTGTCGGGCGCGTACGGCTCCCGGCAGGAGGAGGCGCAGCGGCTCGGCCGACTGCTGCGCCCCAAGGCGTCCGGCCAGGGCGCCCGCTTCTACGCGGTCGTCGCCCGCGACACGCTCGACCAGGACTACGCCGCCCACCGGCAGCGGTTCCTCGCCGAGCAGGGCTACGCCTACCGCATCGTCGACGCCGACGCCGTCTTCGCGGGCGACGACATCTGACCCGACCGTCCCTCCCCTTTCTCTGGCCCGACTGGAGGGCCTGAAAAGGGTCGGAGAAATGAGAAAGGCCCCGCCGAATGGCGGGGCCTTTCACAAAAAGAGTCCGGCGGTGTCCTACTCTCCCACACAGTCTCCCGTGCAGTACCATCGGCGCTGAAGGGCTTAACTTCCGGGTTCGGGATGGGACCGGGTGTTTCCCCTCCGCCATAACCACCGAACGACCAAACCCCAACCACCCAACCCAATCGGGTGGTGGGAAGTAATCGTCCAAGCAACCAAAGCTCAGAGCAATATTCACAAATCAAAACCCCACATACGGGGCGTGTTCCCGTTTGTTTTCCGGGAACTACACAGGGACGCGAACACCAAACGACAGCAGCAAAACATTCTAGAAGTGTTGTTCAAGCCGCTCGGCCTATTAGTACCGGTCAACTCCACACGTTACCGTGCTTCCATGTCCGGCCTATCAACCCAATGGTCTGTTGGGGGCCTTAACCCACCACAAGTGATGGGGGGGAGAACTCATCTCGAGGAAGGCTTCCCGCTTAGATGCTTTCAGCGGTTATCCCTACCGAACGTAGCCAACCAGCCGTGCCCCTGGCGGGACAACTGGCACACCAGAGGTTCGTCCGTCCCGGTCCTCTCGTACTAGGGACAGACCCTCTCAATTCTCCTACGCGCGCAGCGGATAGGGACCGAACTGTCTCGCGACGTTCTAAACCCAGCTCGCGTGCCGCTTTAATGGGCGAACAGCCCAACCCTTGGGACCTACTCCAGCCCCAGGATGCGACGAGCCGACATCGAGGTGCCAAACCATCCCGTCGATATGGACTCTTGGGGAAGATCAGCCTGTTATCCCCGGGGTACCTTTTAGCCGTTGAGCGACACCGCTTCCACACGCCGGTGCCGGATCACTAGGCCCTGCTTTCGCACCTGCTCGACACGTCCGTCTCACAGTCAAGCTCCCTTGTGCCCTTGCACTCACCACCTGATTACCAACCAGGCTGAGGGAACCTTTGGGCGCCTCCGTTACTCTTTAGGAGGCAACCGCCCCAGTTAAACTACCCACCAGGCACTGTCCCCCACCCGGATTCACGGGTGCGGGTTAGACGCTCAAAACGACCAGAGTGGTATTTCACCAACGACTCCACCGACACTGGCGTGCCGGCTTCACAGTCTCCCACCTATCCTACACAAGACGCTTCAGGCGCCAATGCCAAGCTATAGTGAAGGTCCCGGGGTCTTTCCGTCCTGCTGCGCGAAACGAGCATCTTTACTCGTACTGCAATTTCGCCGGGCCTGTGGTTGAGACAGCGGGGAAGTCGTTACGCCATTCGTGCAGGTCGGAACTTACCCGACAAGGAATTTCGCTACCTTAGGATGGTTATAGTTACCACCGCCGTTTACCGGCGCTTAGATTCTCAGCCTCGACCCCCCGAAAGGGATCTAACCGGTCCTCTTAACGTTCCGGCACCGGGCAGGCGTCAGTCCGTATACAGCGTCTTACGACTTAGCACGGACCTGTGTTTTTAGTAAACAGTCGCTTCCCCCTGGCCTCTGCGACCACCCCCAGCTCCGGCAGCAAGTGCCATCACCGGACGTGGTCCCCCTTCTCCCAAAGTTACGGGGGCAATTTGCCGAGTTCCTTAACCACAGTTCACCCGATCGCCTTGGTATTCTCTACCTGACCACCTGAGTCGGTTTGGGGTACGGGCCGCCGGTACACTCACTAGAGGCTTTTCTCGGCAGCATGGGATCACTCACTTCACCTAAAACGGCTCGGCATCACATCTCACCCTTAAATGCGCCACGGATTTACCTATAGCGCGGGCTACATGCTTACCCCAGGACAACCATCGCCTGGGCTGAGCTACCCTCCTGCGTCACCCCATCGCTCACCTACTACCCCCTCGGACCGACCGCTAGGCCAAACCAGCCCCCGAAGGGACCGGAAAGGATTCAGGGTCTTAGCATCAGAGGATTCAGCGTTGGCGCATACCAGCGGGTACGGGAATATCAACCCGTTGTCCATCGACTACGCCTGTCGGCCTCGCCTTAGGTCCCGACTTACCCTGGGCGGATTAGCCTGCCCCAGGAACCCTTGGTCATCCGGCGCACACGTTTCTCACGTGTGATTCGCTACTCATGCCTGCATTCTCACTCCCACAGCCTCCACCACTCGATCACTCGGCGGCTTCGCCGGCTGCAGGACGCTCCCCTACCCACCCACACAAAGTGTGAGTGCCACGGCTTCGGCGGTGTGCTTGAGCCCCGCTACATTGTCGGCGCGGAATCACTTGACCAGTGAGCTATTACGCACTCTTTCAAGGGTGGCTGCTTCTAAGCCAACCTCCTGGTTGTCACAGCAACTCCACATCCTTTACCACTTAGCACACGCTTAGGGGCCTTAGCCGATGATCTGGGCTGTTTCCCTCTCGACTACGAACCTTATCGCCCGCAGTCTCACTGCCGCGCTCTCACTTACCGGCATTCGGAGTTTGGCTGACGTCAGTAACCTTGTAGGGCCCATTAGCCATCCAGTAGCTCTACCTCCGGCAAGAAACACACGACGCTGCACCTAAATGCATTTCGGGGAGAACCAGCTATCACGGAGTTTGATTGGCCTTTCACCCCTAACCACAGGTCATCCCCCAGGTTTTCAACCCTGGTGGGTTCGGGCCTCCACACCGTCTTACCGGCGCTTCACCCTGCCCATGGCTAGATCACTCCGCTTCGGGTCTACAGCATGCGACTCAAACGCCCTATTCAGACTCGCTTTCGCTACGGCTACCCGCCACCGGTTAACCTCGCCACACACCATAACTCGCAGGCTCATTCTTCAAAAGGCACGCCATCACGAACAACACCCCGAAAGGCGTTGAGGACGCTCTGACGGCTTGTAGGCACACGGTTTCAGGTACTATTTCACGACCCCTCACCGGGGCACTTTTCACCTTTCCCTCACGGTACTGGTCCGCTATCGGTCATCAGGAAGTATTCAGCCTTACCACGTGGTCGTGGCAGATTCACACGGGATTTCACGGGCCCCGTGCTACTCGGGAACACACCTAGAAGCCACTACAGGTTTCGTCTACCGGACTCTCACCGTCTACGGTCGGCCTTCCCATGCCGTTCAACTACCCGAGCAGTTTATAACTCCTTGCCAGACTGGTAGATCCGGCCAGATGGTCCCACAACCCCGCACACGCAACCCCTACCAGGTATCACACGCGCACGGTTTAGGCTAATCCGCTTTCGCTCACCACTACTCACGGAATCACTATTGTTTTCTCTTCCTGCGGGTACTGAGATGTTTCACTTCCCCGCGTTCCCACCAACCGCCCTATACATTCAGACGGCGGCGACACCCCATGACGGGTGCCAGGTTTCCCCATTCGGAAATCCCCGGATCAAAGTCTGGTTGCCGACTCCCCGAGGCATATCGCAGGCTCCCACGTCCTTCATCGGCTCCTGATGCCAAGGCATCCACCGTATGCCCTTAAAAACTTGAACACACAAAACGATCACAACAAATCGCAGATAAACAACAACAAAAGTCGTCGTTCACCAGAGATGCTCGCGTCCACTGTGCAGTTCTCAAAAAACAACCGGGCCCACCACACCAAAACACCCGAACAGGGTTCGATGTGATCCCGCAATCCAGAAGAAACAACCCAGCCCCCTCACACCAACCCCACAACAGGGCCGACATTCAGGGGCTGAAGGGTCCGTTCCCTCAGGACCCAACAGCGTGTCCAACCCACCACCCGCCCGAAACCGCCGTTCCCACTCCTCCCGAAGAAGGTGGTACTAACCGATCCACACGAACAATGAACTGAGTAGCCAGTGCTCCACATCTATGAGCAGCCGCCTGACGAACATACGCCGTCAAAAGCGACCACCGACCAAACCCCACCCCCGAAGAGGATGTCAGGATCCGGCCAGTTGAATGCTCCTTAGAAAGGAGGTGATCCAGCCGCACCTTCCGGTACGGCTACCTTGTTACGACTTCGTCCCAATCGCCGGCCCCACCTTCGACCGCTCCCCCCATTGCTGGTTGGGCCACGGGCTTCGGGTGTTGCCGACTTTCGTGACGTGACGGGCGGTGTGTACAAGGCCCGGGAACGTATTCACCGCAGCGTTGCTGATCTGCGATTACTAGCGACTCCGACTTCACGAAGTCGAGTTGCAGACTTCGATCCGAACTGAGACCGGCTTTAAGGGATTCGCTCCACCTCACGGTATCGCAGCCCTCTGTACCGGCCATTGTAGCATGTTTGCAGCCCAAGACATAAGGGGCATGATGACTTGACGTCATCCCCACCTTCCTCCGAGTTGACCCCGGCGGTCTCCCATGAGTCCCCACCATAACGTGCTGGCAACATGGAACGAGGGTTGCGCTCGTTGCGGGACTTAACCCAACATCTCACGACACGAGCTGACGACAGCCATGCACCACCTGTCACCGGCCCAAAAGGACCCCGCATCTCTGCGAGTTTTCCGGCGATGTCAAGCCTTGGTAAGGTTCTTCGCGTTGCGTCGAATTAAGCAACATGCTCCGCCGCTTGTGCGGGCCCCCGTCAATTCCTTTGAGTTTTAGCCTTGCGGCCGTACTCCCCAGGCGGGGCGCTTAATGCGTTAGCTACGGCGCGGAATCCGTGGAAGGACCCCACACCTAGCGCCCAACGTTTACGGCGTGGACTACCAGGGTATCTAATCCTGTTCGCTCCCCACGCTTTCGCTCCTCAGCGTCAGTACAGGCCCAGAGAACCGCCTTCGCCACCGGTGTTCCTCCCGATATCTGCGCATTTCACCGCTACACCGGGAATTCCATTCTCCCCTACCTGCCTCTAGTCTGCCCGTATCCACCGCAGACCCACAGTTAAGCTGTGGGCTTTCACGACAGACGCGACAAACCGCCTACGAGCTCTTTACGCCCAATAATTCCGGACAACGCTTGCGCCCTACGTATTACCGCGGCTGCTGGCACGTAGTTAGCCGGCGCTTCTTCTGCAGGTACCGTCACGTTAGCTTCGTCCCTGCTGAAAGAGGTTTACAACCCGAAGGCCGTCATCCCTCACGCGGCGTCGCTGCGTCAGGCTTCCGCCCATTGCGCAATATTCCCCACTGCTGCCTCCCGTAGGAGTCTGGGCCGTGTCTCAGTCCCAGTGTGACCGGTCGCCCTCTCAGGCCGGTTACCCGTCGTCGCCTTGGTAGGCCATTACCCCACCAACAAGCTGATAGGCCGCGAGCCCATCCCCAACCGAAAAACTTTCCACCACCAGACCATGCGGCCAGTAGTAACATCCGGTATTAGACCCAGTTTCCCAGGCTTATCCCAGAGTCGGGGGCAGGTTGCTCACGTGTTACTCACCCGTTCGCCGCTCGAGTACCCCCGAAGGGGCCTTTCCGCTCGACTTGCATGTGTTAAGCACGCCGCCAGCGTTCGTCCTGAGCCAGGATCAAACTCTCCATTAAGGTCCAAACGACGACCCCGGGGGGCGAACCCCGAAACCGCCAAACCTCGGAAACAATCCCAGCAAAACCATGAACCCCAAAGAGTCCATGCAATTGCCTCAAAGGAATCCCTGCCACCAACCCGAAGGACAGTGGCACGGGGTGGTCCAGCCAACTAATGACCGAACCGATTAAGGCACTGGCTTTTAACACGCTGTTGAGTTCTCAAGAAACGGACACCCACCGCGCTGGACTCGCTTTCGCGTTTCCCGCCCCGGGGCGACTCTTAAACTTTATCAGGTCCTTCCGGCTTGTCAATTCGGCCGGTCTTTCCTGATTCCGCCTTTCCGGTTCCGCTTTCGCGGCGCCTTCCGGGCGGTGGTGCTATTTCATCAGATCCGGCGCGATTGTCAAAATCGGCCCTTTCCGACCCACCACAGCACAGCAGGCACGGCAGAGCCGCGTCGGCTGTATCCTCAGTGGTTTCCCCGCAGGCCGGCCGCCTTTCGGCGTCCCGCTCCCTGTGGGGCGAAGAGAACAGTATGCCCGAGCGGGGTCGGCGTCAAACTGGTCGGTGCACCCGGGCGCGGCGCGCCGCCGGTTCCGGGTTGTTCGGGCGAACTGCGGGCCCGCTACCTCGGCTTTTACCGCGAAGTATCCGTTCTGGCGGGGTCAGGGCTTGGCCAGGTATCCGCCGAGGAACAGGATTCCCTCGGCCAGCACCAAGCCGAAGGCAGCGACCGTGAGCAGCGCGTCCAGGCGTTGCGGGCGGCTCCGCAGCCGGGGCGTCGACCACGCGGTCAGCACCGCCACCGCGGCCAGGAACGCGACGGGTGCGGAGAGCGCCACGGTGTTCTCGAAGTCGGCGGCGCACCCGGCGTCGCGCGCATCGGACTCGCCGCAGAACGCGGCCTCGCCCCAGCCCCCGTAGGCGGAGAACCCCCAGAGCGCGGCCAGTGCACCGTTCGCGATCGTGGGAACGGCCGGTGAGATCCACCAGCCGTTCGGACGTCCGGGCATGGCCTGCACGCTCGGAACGTACCTCGGGACCGTGCCGCCTTAAAGCCCCTTGCGCGTTGCGGTGGTGTCACTGGGGGGGCCGGAGCGAGACGAGGAGCGGGCCGCGCAGAGCCGGGCGGATCAGGTGATCTCTTTGGACTCGTGGAGGCTCAGGTCCATGACGATCGCCGTCATGACCGCCATCGTGCGCAGCGGTTCGGGTACGGGGTCGGCGATCTGCACGGCGTACTTGTCCGCGGTCGTCAGGAGGTGGGTGGCGACGCCGGCGAACTTCTTGCGCACGTGCGCGACGGCCTCGCCGGCCGTGTCGTTCACCGTGAAGTTGTTCCGGGCGAGGTCCACCCGCACCTCGCCGAGAGCGTTCCCCTTCGCGCCGAGGATCAGGTAGTGGCGGCCGATCCGCTCGGTGCGGAACGTGCCGACGAGCTCGTCCTCCGGGGTGCGGACCTCGGTGAGCGAGCGTCCGGTCTGCTTGTCCACGATCATCAGCGGGGTGCCCTCGGGGGTGGTCAGCAGCACCGCCCGGGCGTGCAGGTCGGACTTCCCGGGGAAGAGCGTCTGCAACCTCTCGGCACGGGTGTGGTCACCGGTCTCGGCGGCGACCGCGAGCAGCGTGCCGTCCCCGTCCATGACCTTGTACCGGGATTTGGCGAACGGCCCCCTGCGCGGCTGCTCGACTCTCAGCACCGGGGAGTTGAATGGTTCGCTCACGTGTCCTCCTGCCTGATCGGCCACGCTCACGGCCGCCTCTGATGTCCATTGGTCGCGCCGCCCCCTTCGTGGCGGTACGACGCTCAACCGGCGATCCTGCCAAGCTCTGCCGGGGAGCGGAAGGTTCCCTGCCATGCCGCGAGGCCGAAATCATCTGACGGCCGGGTGACACCCTCGCGCCGGAAGCGGAAGGTTCACGCCCCCGCGCCCTTCAGGGGCCGTGCGCGGCCGAGCGAGGCCGTGGGCACGACAAGAGGGGCGGCCCTGTACGGGACCGCCCCTCTGTGTCGTACGACGTTATGGACCTGCTCAGAAGTCCATGCCGCCGCCGTCCGGCATGCCGCCGGCCGGCGCGGGGTTCTTCTCGGGCTTCTCGGCGATGACGGCCTCGGTGGTGAGGAACAGCGCCGCGATCGACGACGCGTTCTGCAGCGCCGAGCGGGTCACCTTGGCCGGGTCGAGGATGCCCGCCTCGAACATGTTGACGTACTCGCCGGTCGCGGCGTTGAGGCCCTCACCCGGAGTCAGGTTGCGGACCTTCTCCACCACGACGCCGCCCTCGAGACCGGCGTTGACCGCGATCTGCTTGAGCGGCTCCTCCAGCGCCCGCTTGACGATGGTGGCACCGGTGGCCTCGTCGCCCGACAGCTCCAGCTTGTCGAACGCCTTGGTACCGGCCTGGAGCAGCGCCACGCCGCCGCCGGGGACGATGCCCTCTTCCACAGCCGCCTTGGCGTTGCGGACGGCGTCCTCGATGCGGTGCTTGCGCTCCTTGAGCTCCACCTCGGTCGCGGCGCCGGCCTTGATGACGGCCACGCCGCCGGCCAGCTTCGCGAGGCGCTCCTGGAGCTTCTCGCGGTCGTAGTCGGAGTCGGTGCTGTCGATCTCGGTACGGATCTGGTTGACCCGGCCCGCGATCTCGTTGGCGTCACCGGCGCCGTCGACGATCGTGGTCTCGTCCTTGGCGATGACGACCTTGCGGGCCCGGCCCAGCATGTCCAGGGTCGTGTTCTCCAGCTTCAGACCCACGTCCTCGCTGATGACCTGGCCGCCGGTCAGGGTCGCGATGTCGCCCAGCATCGCCTTGCGACGGTCGCCGAAGCCCGGCGCCTTCACCGCGACGGACTTGAAGATGCCGCGGATCTTGTTGACGACCAGGGTGGCCAGGGCCTCGCCCTCGACGTCCTCGGCGATGATCAGCAGCGGCTTGCCGGACTGCATGACCGACTCGAGGATCGGCAGCAGGTCCTTGTTCGCCGACACCTTGCCCTGGTTGATCAGGATGTAGGGGTCCTCCAGGACCGCTTCCATCCGCTCGGGGTCGGTGACGAAGTAGTGCGAGATGTAGCCCTTGTCGAAGCGCATCCCCTCGGTGAGCTCGAGCTCCAGACCGAAGGTCTGGCTCTCCTCGACCGTGATGACGCCTTCCTTGCCGACCTTGTCCATCGCTTCGGCGATCATCTCGCCGATCTGCGGGTCGCCCGCGGAGATGGAGGCCGTGGAGGCGATCTGCTCCTTGGTCTCCACGTCCTTGGCGAGCTTGGACAGCTCCTCGCTGACGCGCTCGACGGCCGACTCGATGCCGCGCTTGAGCGACATCGGGTTGGCGCCGGCCGCGACGTTGCGCAGACCCTCGCGCACGAGCGCCTGGGCCAGCACGGTCGCGGTGGTGGTGCCGTCACCCGCGACGTCGTCGGTCTTCTTCGCTACTTCCTTGACCAGCTCGGCGCCGATCTTCTCCCACGGGTCCTCGAGCTCGATCTCCTTGGCGATCGACACACCGTCGTTGGTGATCGTGGGGGCGCCCCACTTCTTCTCCAACACGACGTTGCGGCCCTTGGGCCCGAGGGTCACCTTTACGGCGTCTGCGAGCTGGTTCATGCCGCGCTCGAGACCGCGACGGGCCTCTTCGTCGAACGCGATCATCTTTGCAGCCATAGGCTCCAGTCCTCCCGGAACAAGGTGGCTAGAAGGATCGAGCCGACGCCCGCGACGGACGGCCCCTGCCGACGGCTGCCATTCCGCCGCCGAACTGAGGCCTCATCGCCTCGACCCAGACTGTGGGATTGTCACTCTCCACAGTAGAGTGCCAACCGTTTTTTAGCACTCTACATGCTCGAGTGCAAGCGCCGTACATCCTCACCCGACAGGGTGTCGTCCACCTGGCGATACTCGCTCTGACCAGGGGCGTTGTCACTCGAAGCCCGCTCAGGGGCCGCGCCCGCACTCCGCCGCGCGACGTGGCGCGACGCCGTCCTCCACTGTTCACGGAACGTTCGCGGACCGCTGAAAGGGCCGGAGGGGGCGGTTCGTGGGAGCCGGGCCCGGCCTAGGGAAGCCGGACCCGTTCACGGTCTCGGCTCAGACGGCCCGGACCGCGTCGGCCTGCGGGCCCCGGTCGCTCTGGGTGATCTCGAACTCGACCCGCTGCCCCTGGTCGAGGCTGCGGTACCCGTCCATCTGGATCGCGGAGTGGTGGACGAACACGTCCCGCCCACCGTCCACCGCGATGAAGCCGTAGCCCTTGTCCGCGTTGAACCATTTGACTGTGCCCTGCGCCATACCTGAACCTGCCGCTCGCCCGTGGCCCGTGGACCACGGTGGTGCCTTCGGGCCCCACCCCTTCTACCGCGGGGCCCGCCGACCACTTGCGCGTCTCCATGACCCTTCGGGAGAGGGCCGCGGCGGGGTCGACCCGGCGTGATCGGGGTCGACGATATTCAACTCCCGACGCGGGCGACAGTCCCTGGGAGGGAGGACCGGTCGGCCGGTAGCGGTCACCCTGAGCAGCCTGGACGCGAGGGAGGACCTCGGCCCCGAGGCGCCTCGGAACGCACTCCATGGACGACCTCGTACTCGCTCCATCCAGGACAAAGCCCCCTCCCCGCCGGCAACTCGTGCGGCGGGAAGGGGGCTGGGCCCGGATCGGTCCCGGTCAGCCGCCGGCGACCGCGGGGATGATCGAGATCTGCGCGCCCTCGGGGGTCGCGGTGTCCAGCCCCTCGGCGAACCGCACGTCCTCGTCGCCCACGTACACGTTCACGAACCGGCGGATCTTGCCGTTGTCGTCGAGGATGCGGGCGGAGATGCCGGAGTACCCGGCCTCCAGGTCGGCGACGACCGCGCGCAGCGTCGCGCCCTCGGCCTTCACCTCCGCCTGGCCGTCGGTGTAGGTCCGCAGGATCGTCGGGATCCGCACAGACACGCTCATGGGTGGCTCCTCACATGCTCTGGTCGTTCGGCGCTGGGAAAGGGGGACCGGGAATCGCGCCCTCGCGGGGCGGTCACCGCGGTCCGGCGGGACGGGTCAGACGAGACCGGCGGCGCGGAACGCCTCCAGGGTCGGCGCGATGTCGGCGGTCGGCGCGACCACCGGGGCGACCGCGTCGAGGGTCTTGAGCCCGTCCCCGGAGTTGATGATCACCGTCTCGGCGGCCGGGTCGAGCGCCCCGTTCTCGATCAGCTTGCGCAGGGACGCCACCGTGACGCCGCCCGCGGTCTCGCCGAAGATGCCCTCGGTCTCGGCCAGCAGCCGGATGCCCTCGACCACCTGCTCGTCGGTGACGTCCTCCACCGCGCCGCCCGTCCGGCGCGCGACGTCCAGGACGTACGGGCCGTCGGCCGGGTTCCCGATGGCCAGGGACTTGGCGATGGTGTCCGGCTTGACCGGCCGCACGACGTCGTGCCCCGCCTTGAACGCGGCGGCCACCGGGTCGCAGCCCGCCGCCTGCGCGCCGAAGACCTTGTAGGGACGGTCCTCGACCAGGCCGAGCTTGATCAGCTCCTGGAACGCCTTGTCGATCTTGGTGAGCTGGGAGCCGGACGCGACCGGGATCACGATCTGGTCGGGCAGCCGCCAGCCGAGCTGCTCGGCGATCTCGTACCCGAGCGTCTTGGAGCCCTCGGCGTAGTACGGCCGCACGTTGACGTTGACGAACGCCCAGTCCTCCTGCTCGCCGGCGATCTCGGAGGCGAGCCGGTTGACGTCGTCGTAGTTGCCGTCGACCGTGACGAACGTGCCGCCGTACACGGCCGTCGTGATGATCTTCTGGGACTCCAGGTTGGACGGCACGAACACCGCGCTGCGGATCCCCGCGCGCGCCGCCGCCGCCGCGACCGCGTTGGCCAGGTTGCCGGTGGACGGGCAGGCCAGCACCTTGAAGCCCAGCTCGCGCGCGGCGGCCAGCGCCACCGCGACCACCCGGTCCTTGAACGAGTGCGTCGGGTTGCCGCTGTCGTCCTTCACCCACAGCCGCTGCATGCCGAGCGACTCGGCCAGGTGGTCGGCGCGGACCAGCCGGGTCAGGCCGGGCTCGGTGTTGGGCGTGTCGGCGATGTTCTCCGGAACGGGCAGCAGCCCCCGGTAGCGCCAGATGTTGCGCGGCCCGGCCTCGATGTCGGCGCGGGTGATCCCGCCGAAGTCGTAGGCGATCTCCAGGGGCCCGAAACACTCTTCACAGGCGTAGTGCGGGCCGAGATCACGGGTGTGGCCGCATTCGCGGCAGACCAGCCCGGTCGCGGGGCCGAGGTTCGCGGCGGGCGTGCGTTGCGTGCCGGCAGGATCGAGTGCCATGAAGCGAGGCCTTTCCCCATCTTCCCTGCGCCACCTTGGTCGCAGGCCGGAGTTGGCACCATCTCCCGACAGGCCCCGCAGGATCGCGAGTGCACACATGCCGGGTGGTTGCCGGGGCTTCGCAGGGCCGGTCCCTCCACCCCTCTGGATGAGCGGTATTAAGTTAGACGAGCCCACCCGCGAACGGGTTCTTTCGGCTCGTATGGGTGACTTTACCTGACCTGACCGGATGCCAGACAGGTGGGTCCCACCGGTTGAGACGTTACCCGAGGGTGGTCTTGATCACGCGTTCCGCGGACGGACGGGCCCGCCCGGAACGTGTGTCCAGAACGTCCCGATCCCTCGGGCCCCTTTGATGCGCCTCGGTCTCACTGAGACCCTGCCGGTATGAGCCAAGTGCTGGTGGCGTCCAACCGTGGCCCGGTGTCCTTCTCCCTATCCGACGATGGAGCGCTGACCATGCGGCGCGGCGGTGGCGGCCTGGTCTCCGGACTGGCCGCCGTGACCGGTTCTCCGGAGGGGCCCGGTACGGCCGAGGACGTGCTGTGGGTGTGCGCGGCGCTGAGCGACGGCGACCGTTCGGCCGCCCGCGCGGTCACGGACGGGCGGCTCGACCGGGCCGGGCACGACACCGGCGGCGCGGCCGTACGGATGCTCGACATCCCGGCCGCCACCTTCCAGCGCGCGTACAACGCGGTGGCCAACTCGACGCTGTGGTTCGTCCACCATCTGCTGTACGACACACCGCGAAGCCCGCACTTCGACGCGCGCGCGCGAAGGGACTGGCAGTCCTACGAGGCGTACAACGCGGCGTTCGCCGACGCGCTCGCGCGGGACGCGGCGCAGGGCGCCAAGGCCGCGGTCCAGGACTACCACCTGTCGCTCGCGCCGCGGATGCTCCGCGACCGCCGCCCCGATCTGAAGATCGTGCACTTCTCGCACACCCCCTGGGCCCCGCCGGAGTACTACCGGCTGCTGCCGGACGACATCGGCGAGCAGATCCTGGACGGGATCCTGGGGGCCGACCACGCCGGATTCCTCACCGAGCGGTGGGCGGCCGCGTTCCTCGACTGTTGCGAACACCTTCCGGGCACGAAGGTCGACCGGCTCGCCCAGACGGTCACGCGCGGGGGCCACGTCACCCGGATCGGCGTGCACGGTCTCGGCGTCGACGCGGACGCGCTACGGCGGCGTGCCGCGGAGGAGGACGTCGCCGCTCGCGTGCGGTCACTGCGCGCGCAGGTCGGCGGACGGCAGCTCATCGTCCGCGTGGACCGGACCGAGCTCTCCAAGAACATCGTGCGGGGGCTCGCCGCCTACCGCGAGATGCTCGTCAACCATCCCGAGTGGCGCGGCCGGGTGGTGCACCTGGCGTTCGCGTATCCCTCGCGCTACGACCTGCCGGAGTACCGCGCCTATACGGCGGCGGTGCAGCAGGCCGCCGAGCAGATCATCGACGAGTTCGGCACGCCGGACTGGGACCCGCTGATCCTTCAGGTGAACGACGACTATCCGCGTTCGCTCGCCGCCTACCGGATCGCCGACGTGCTGCTGGTCAACCCGATCCGGGACGGCATGAACCTGATCGCCAAGGAGGGCCCCGTGCTGTCGGACCGGGGCTGCGCCCTGGTGCTGTCGCGCGAGGCGGGCGCGGCGGCCGAGCTCGCCGAGGACGCGCTGATGGTCAACCCGTACGACGTGTCGCAGACCGCCGAGGCCCTGCACCGGGCGCTCCTCATGCCCCCCGGCGCGCGAGAGGAGCGCTGCCGCCGCCTGGCGGTCGCCGCGACCGCGCTCCCCCCGCAGCAGTGGTTCGCCGACCAGCTCGCCGCACTGGACTGACCAGGCCCGCCGCCCCGCCCTCGACAATCCGGACGGCCGTCCGGCCCGGGGCGGATCCGGTCAGCTCGATGCGGACGGGAGGGCCCGGGTAGAGGCAGGAGGGTCCAGGTGGAGGCGGCACTCGACGGGACCCGGTTCGCGGCGGCGTTGCAGGCGATCGCGGATCTCGGCCTTGCGCCGTGCCAGCCGGCGATGCGTGACGGTCGTGGTGAACCGGGTGAACTGGGCGGCGGACGGACGGGGCGCACCGCTCGGCTCGTACCCGTAGTCGGTGAGACGGCCGCCGAACGCCGCCTCCGCCAGGCCGAGTTCCCAGGGCTCCAGACGGTCCGTCCAGGAGCCGACGCGTCCGGCGGTGACCGCGTCGTGAGTGAGCTTGTGCCACTTCTTCCGCGTCGGGACGGTGCGCTGGGCAAGGGCCTGCGGTTCGGTCATCGCCGGGTCGAACTCCTCACCGAGGAACGCGCAGAGGCCGGTCAGTTCCTTGGCGGGGTCGGCGACGAGCCGTTCGTACTGCACTTCGTAGTAGGCGCCGGGGCCCAGCCGCGCCGCGTTCCGCCTGCCCGCGTCGATCGCCTCGCGCCAGTAGGACACGGCGTGGTGCACGTCGTGCTTGAACCAGGGCATCTCCTTGAGGGACGCGACGCAGTCACGTCCGTCCCGGATGAGATGCACGAACTGCGCCTGAGGGAACAGCCGCAGCAGCGGAAGGACGTGCTGGGAGTAGCTGGGCCGCTTGTCGCCCCAGCGCGGCTTGCCGGTCTTCCGCGCGTATGCCCGGAAGACGATGCCGAGCGCGGAGCCCAGGGTGGGCGGTCCGGCGACGATCTCGTCGACCACCTCGGCGGCGTCGAGGCCGAGCTCGCGGAACTTGGTCGCCTTGCGGCCGGTGATCCACTCCGCCAGCGCCCGTCTGTTCTCGGTGTCCTGGAGGTCACCGAAGTCGCACCTGGCCGTATAGGCCGGGAGCAGGAAGCGCGTCTCGGCGGGGACCGCGATCCGGCGATGCGAGTGCAGCATCAACTGAAGCAGGGTCGTGCCCGAGCGCGGGCAGCCGATGACGAAGAACGGCCGGTTGGAGTCCGCGGGCAGACCTGGCGACATGTCCGGATACTGGCCACCGCCCCCGCCGCCCAACCCCGGCCCGGCCGCACTCTTGCCCAGCCGTTACCGAGCTTTGACGGCCCCTGACCTGCACGTTCGCCCGATGCACGGCGAGCGTCCGCAGATCGCACCGGGCAGCGGGCAGCGGGCACCGGCGGGCGGCGCCGCGGATGAATGCCCGCGGGCGGGGCCGGCCACCAACGGGTGGCCGGCCGCCGTCCGGTCAGGTGTAGGACTCCCCCAGGGTCTGGCGCACCTGCTTGCGCGCCTCGTGGATCCGCGACTTGACGGTGCCGAGCGGCAGCTTGAGCTGCTCGGCGATCTCCGCGTACTCCAGCTGGGAGACGTCGCGCAGCACCAGGGCCTGGATCAGGTCGGGCTTGCGCGCCTCCAGGTCCTCCATCGCGTCCAGGATGTCGACCCGGGAACCCGCGATGACGCTCGTCCGGCGCGGGTCGGGGCGCTGCTGTGGGAGCTCGCCCGCCTGCTCGACCGACCGCCGCTTGAGCGACCGGTAGGTGGACCGCGCCGAGTTGGAGACCACGACATGCAGCCAGGTGCTGAACCTGGACCGCCCCTCGAAGCGGTGAATGTTCCGCGCGACCTGCAACAACGCGTCCTGGCACGCCTCCTCGGCATCCTGCCGGCAGGGCAGGAACCGGGAGCTGTGCCGCAACACGTCCGGCTCGATCTTGCGGAGCAGTTCGTTGAGGGCAGCCTGATCCCCCTGAGCGGCCTTGACGGCCAGCTCCTCGGTCCTTTCATCGAATGCCATCGCCGCGCCTCTTGCTCGTCCGCACACACACCCCGTTTGTTGGGCATGATACGGGAGTGTCCTTTCCACCAACTGTCGGCCGTTACCGAATCGATCGCGTCCTGGGTTCCGGGGCGTTCGCGTCTGTGTGGCTCGGGCACGACGACGCCCTCGACTCCCAAGTCGCGATCAAGGTGCTGTCCGGGAGCCTCCTCGACGACCTCGACGTGCGCAATCGCTTCCTCGAGGAGGCCCGCATCCTGCGCCGGGCCGACTCCGCGAGGCTGGTGCGGGTCCACGATATCGGCGAGCTACCGGACGGCCGCCCGTATTTCGTGATGTCGTATGCCGACCGCGGCACGCTCGCGGACCGGATGAACGAACGGCCACTTCCGGTCAATACCGCACTGGCCCTCGCCGAGGAGATCGCGCACGGCGTCGAGGTGATCAACACCCTCGGGGTGATCCACCGCGATCTCAAGCCGTCCAACGTGCTGTTCCAGTCCGCGCCGGACGGCGGCGAGCGGCTCCTCATCGCCGACCTCGGCCTCGCCAAGGCCCTCGCGCACGCCTCCGGCGCGTTCACGCTGCCGGTCGGCACGCCCGGATACATGTCGCCCGAGCAGGCGCGCTTCGGCGGCGGGCTCGACGTCCGCGCCGACGTGTACGGGCTGGGCGCGCTGAGCTATCACATGCTCACCGGCCGCGCCCCTGGCCCGGTCCCGGTCAGGACCCCGCCCAGCGAGCTGCGCGACGATCTGCCGCCCGCGCTCGACCAGGTGATCCTCCGGGCGCTGGAGGTGGAGCGCGAGCGGCGCTGGCCGACCGCCTCGGCGTTCGCCGAGGCCCTCGCCGCCCTGCGGCCCGACACCCCGCCTGCCCCCGCTCCCGCACCTGATCCGATGTCCGCCCCCGCTCCGTACAACCCGGTGTCCGGGTCCGACCCGGACGCGACCGTGATGGACAGGCCCCAGCCGGGCCCCGCCTCGGCCCCGCCGTCGCACACGGCCCAGGGCCCGCCGTCGCACGGCCCACCGCCGCCGCTGCCGGCGCCGCCGTCCGGTCCCGGTCCCGGGTCGTCGGAGTTCCCGACCCAGCTGGACGAGCCCGTCCCGGGGAACGACCGCACTTCGGAGATGCACACCCCTCCCGCGCAGCAGCCCTCCGACAGCGGGGAATCGACGATCATCGACCAGCCCAGCGCGGCCCACTACCCCGGTGCGCACGACGCCACCGAGCCCGGCGGAGACCAGACGGTCGGGTTGCCGACGCCCCCGCCGCCGCCTCCGGGCGGAGGCCGGGAGCCGGTCGACAACAAGACGGCGGTCTTCCCACTGCCCCCGTCCCAGCAACCACAGCAGCCCCAAGCCCCGCAGCCGCAGCCGCAGCCGCCGCTCGGAGGGAACGGCCCCGGCGCGACCGGGCCCGGTGGTCCGGGTGGACCGGCAGGGCCCGGCGTTGGGCAGCCGCCGTATCCGGCGCACCAGAGTCCGCCGCCCACCGGCTTCCAGCCCCCTCCGCCCGGACCTGGCGGAGGGGCCGCGGCCCGGTCCGGAGGCCCGGGAGGGCAGGGCGGCGGGGAGAAGCCGAAGAAGTTCCTGACGCCGCTGATCATCACCGCGGTGGTGCTGGCGGTCGCCCTGGCCGGCGGGCTCGCGCTCGGCACGCTGTTCTCCAAGGACGACGGCGGTGGGGGCGGGGGGGAGAAGCTGCCCGCCGTCCCGGCCGACTTCGCACCCGTCTCCGACCAGGCGGGCAAGATCAAGGTGTCGGCGCCCAAGGCGTGGCCGGCTCAGCAGGCGCAGACCTGGAAGCCCTCCTCCGTGGGGCTGAAGGCCGACCCGACCATCCGGCCGGTGCTGCGTGCGACGCCGAGCGTCCCCGGTTTCCTCGGCGACGGGAAGAGCCCCGGCGTCTTCATCGGCATGACCACCGATCTGACCGCCGGGCAGCTCCCCCCACCCTTGGCCGCCAAGCACGGGGGCTGCACGCCGGCGACTCCGGAGAACTACACCTCCCCCGACAAGGCCCTGTCCGGCACGATCACCCGCTACACCGGCTGCACCAGGGGCACCCCTTCGGTCACCGAGGTCGGGCTGAAGGACAAGACCGGGAAGTTCGGCGCCTGGGTCCGGGTCAAGGAGACCGACGACCGGAGCCTGACCAAGGCCATCCTCAACACCCTCAAGCTCACCGCTCCCTGACCCACCCCTCCCGTCCGTCCACGCAGGGGGGTGGTGTCCCCCACGTGGACGGACGGATCAGCCGCGCCCCACCGTCTCCTTTAATTCATCGTTCGGTGAAATCCAGGTCGATGCCATCAAGAGTTGCATCGCGACTGTCTTCCGATATATCGTTAATGCATCGCAACCGATCACTAGACAAGGAGACTGCGATGCGCGACCACCCTCACCCGAGGCGCGGAGGATTCCGCGCCCCCGAGGAACGACAGCGGCGCGGCGACCCGTTCGGGCCCTGGGGATCCGGTCCCGGCTTCGGCCCGGGCCGTCCCGGAGAGCGCGGCGGGCACGGACGCGGCGGACGCGGCCGGCGCACCCGGCGCGGCAACGTGCGGGCCGCCCTGCTGGCGCTGCTCGCCGAACGTCCGATGCACGGCTACGAGATGATCCGGGAGCTCGACAACCGCACCGGCGGCGTCTGGCGGCCCAGCCCCGGCTCGGTCTACCCGACGCTCCAGATGCTGGAGGACGAGGGCCGGGTCAGCAGCGAGGAGCAGGGCGGCAAGCGGCTGTTCGCGCTCACCGACAGCGGACGCGAGGAGACCGACGCCCAGACCACCGCCCCCTGGGACGAGGTCACCGAGGCCGCCGGCGAGAACGTCCTGCGCGGACGCGAGGCGGTCGGCCAGCTCATGGGCGCGCTGCACCAGGTCATGGCCGTCGGCAGCGAGACGCAGAAGGCGCGCGCTCTGGACGTCGTCAACGACGCCCGCCGCCGCCTGTACGGGATCCTCGCCGATGACCCCGAGGCGGAGTGACCCACCCCGGCGGACGCCCGCACTCCGGGCGTCCGCCGACCCCGCCGGTACGCGGTGACCGGTATGCGGTGACCGGTATGCGGGCGATCATTACGGCGGTCGTCATCGACGGCCGGCGCGCGAAGCTCCCGTCAGCGCGGAAAGGGAGCCTCCTTGGCCAGATGGTCGGCCATGTAGAGCTGCTTCCACACGTACAGGTGCAGGTCACGTCGGGCGACCTGCTTGTCGACCGGCACCGCGACGGTGGCCCGCACCAGGTACGAGGCGCCCGGCGGCATGAACTTGTCGCCGCCGTCCCCCGAGACCAGGGCCGCACCCGCCAGCCTGCGCACCACGTCGCTCTTGATGGGCGGCGTGCACATGTCCTCGGGCACGCCCGCCTGGGGCATGCACCTCCCGCGCGCACGCGCGGACACGAGGCTTCGCTTGAGGAACACGTCCCCCGGGAAGTCGAGCAGGACCTGCCGGTCCGACGGGTTGCTCAGCACGTACTCGACATAGGCGCCCGCCGCTCCTGACGACTGCGCCGACGACTGCGGGGCCGTGACGCCGCCGCCCGTCCCGCCGGTCACCGCCTCGATCCGGTACTTGGAGCCGTCGGCCGTCCCGACGACCACGGGCTTCCCCCTGCGGGGCAGCGGTGCGCCCGCCGCCCGGCCGGCCGGGGCGCCCGTCTGCGCGCTGACCGGCGCGCCCCCGGCGTCGTCGTCCCCCGACGCGGGGAGCAGGAGCAGCCCGCCCGCGACCGCCGCGGCGAGGCCGAGGACCCCGGCGGCGATCAGCCCGTTGCGGCGCCCCGCGCGCTCGCGCTCGCGGCGTTCGCGGTTGCGCGAGCTGCGGGACCCCAGCCGCACCTCGACGCCGCTGGTCTCCCGCACGCCTATCGGCCCGGTCGTCGTGGACGGGGACGGGGCCGCGCCCGTCCCGTACGGCGCTCCGGACCGATCCGGCGGCCGGTCGAACGGCCCGGTCCCGGGTCCCCCGGTCCCGGGTCCCCCGTACTCGTCGGGCCTGCGTGGGATGTCTGGCTCTCTCTCCACCGTGAACGCTCCCCGTTCTCAGTACCCGGTCCCCCGCGAAGCACCGAGTCGCCACATTCCCCACATTTTGGCGCAATTGACTGTCAAGTCCACACATGACCCCGGAGTCTCTCCGAAACCCACAATCCCCGCGTCCCCGTTTGTCACCCGCGAGAGTGGCGCGACGCCGCGCGGAGACCCGCGGGCCGGGGCGGGGTCAGGCCGGCGGGTCGAGGAGGGTGCCGAGGAACGCCACCACCCCGGCCGGGCCGTCGACGATCACGTCGGCGCGGTCGGCGAGCGCGGTCACCTCGGCGGACCCGCTGCACACCTTCACGCCCGGTACGCCCCGCGCGCGGAACCCGTCGACGGCGTCGTAGGCCGCCAGATCGCCCAGATCGTCGCCGGCGAACAGCACCGCGCCCGGAAGACCGGCAGGGGCGCCGGGGGCGGCGCGGCGGGCGTCGACGAAGGAGCGCAGAGCCATGCCCTTGTCCATCCCGGGCGGACGCAGTTCCAGCACCAGCCGTCCGGGCTCCACGGCGAGCCCGGTGCGCTCGGCGAGCGCGGCGAGGAGCCCGCGCAGCCGTTCGAGCGCCACCTCGGGCTCGGCGCAGCGGCGGGTGTGGACCGCGAGCGCCTGCCCCTTGTCCTCCACGAAGACCTCGGGGGGCGCCCCGGCGGCCTCCAGCACACCGGGCAGCTTGGCCCGCGCCTCCGCGACGCCCGGGGGCGGCTCGGGGACGGTCAGCACGCCCGACTCCCAGCGTTCGAGCCCGTACTGCCCGAGGACGACGAGCCCGTCGATGCCGGCGAAGCCCCCGTACTCCACCGCCAGGGCGGCGGGCCGGCCGGTGACGATCACCAGCGCGCCGACCAGCGGGGCCAGCCGGGCCAGCGCCGCCGCCGCCGCGGGATGGGCACGGGCCGCGGCCGGATCGTCGACGATCGGCGCCAGCGTGCCGTCGAAGTCGAAGCCGAGCACGGCCGCGGCGGGGTCGGCGCGGATCGCGTCCAGGCCGTCGGTACCGGCGGCCGTCACACTTCGGGGAGAGTTCACACCGGCAATGGTGGCCGGTTCAGGGCCGGAGGCCGAGTCGGCGCGCGGCACGCTGCCGCTGCCGCTGCGTGCGCATCCGGCGGAGGCGCTTGACCAGCATCGGGTCGTGCGCGAGCGCCTCGGGCCGGTCGATCAGGAGGGTGAGGAGCTGGTAGTACCGCGTCGCCGACATGTCGAACAGTTCGCGGATCGCCTGCTCCTTGGCCCCGGCGTACTTCCACCACTGCCGCTCGAAGGCGAGGATCTGGCGGTCACGCTCGGACAGGAGGCCGGAGGGGAAGGCGCCATCGTCTTCCAGGTCCCCGTCCGGGCCTTCCTTCGGCCCCTCGTTCAGACCCTCGCTTGGGCCCTCGCTCGGGCCTTCGTTCACCGGTTGGAGCGCTGAGCCATCGTCCATGCTTCCGTCCTGTTGGGGGCCGGCACCGGGGGCGTTCGCCTCGCGCATGAGGTCCCCTCTGTGGTTACTAGTCCCGGGTCGTCCGGGTTCGGCCGGTGCCATGCTACGCGTCCCCACCGACAAGTTCCGGTGGTTCCGGCGGAACGACAGACCCCTCGCCGGACCGGGCCGCAAACCGCGCTCCGGTGCACCACGACCGCGCCGACCTGCGGACCATCACACACTGTCACAGCACTCGACCGGAGCCCCCGGCCGCACATCCGCCGCTCGCGTCACGCTCCGGACCACCGGGGCGACGTCGTCCCGGCCGTCCCACCCAGTGCGCCTGGACGGGTTCGGAACGGCGCGTCCGGGGTGCCGGATCACCCCAGGTGGGGCACCCTGGAAGGGAGTCGGAACCAAAACACATGCATGCTACATGCGTTAAAGTGTGTACATTGCAACATACCGTCCGGTATCCGAGATGACCGGCAGCGAACGGGAGACCTGTGCATGGTGACGGAGACCTCCTCCACGGAACGGCCCCCGGGAACCGACCCCGCCCCGCGCGCGGCGTCCGACACGTCCGGACGGTCCGGCAGGTCCGTGGAGCCCGGTGACCTCTCCGACCCGTTGATCAACGACATCGCCGTCGCGCTCTTCCACGTCCGGCGGGTGTGGGGCAAGCCCGACCTGATGAAGCGGATCCGCGCGCAGACCTCCAGCGGTCCCGGCGGGCAGCCGCTCCAGGTCTCCAACCTCATGGTGGTGCACGCCGTCGCCGCGCTGACCGTCGCCTGCGCAGCGGAGGCCGCCGGCGAGGTCACCGTCGGCGCCGTCGCCGAGCGGCTGGAGATCGACCCCTCGACCGCCAGCCGCCTCGTCGGGCACGCGATCGACGCCGGGCTGATCTCACGCCGTCCCTCCCCGAACGACGCCCGCCGCGCCAACCTCGGGCTGACCGACGCCGGACGGCGGGTCAAGCGGGTCGCCGAGCGGTACCGCCGCGCCTACATCGCCGAGCTCATGTCGGGCTGGACCACCGAGGAGCGCGCCGACTTCGCCCGCCTCTTCACCCGCTTCGCGGACGCCGCCGCCCAGGCCCCCATGGAACTGGACGGCGTCGACAAGATCTTCGAAGAGGCCGAGGCCGACTGACCGGCGGCGCGGCGGCCCGCGCGGGCCGCCGCGCGGACCGGCCCGGACGGACGGGCCGTGGGCCGACGCGCGTCAGCCGCCGTGCCGCAGCCCCGACATGCGCATGTGGTACTCGTCCTCGTCGATCTCTCCACGGGCGAAGCGCTCGGCGAGGATGGTCAGCGCGCTGCTCATCGGGTCCGTCGCCGACGCGGCCCCGGCGGTCGCCGCGCCGCCCGGCCCGTTCGTCCTCCGGCGCACCAGATAGAACCCGAGCCCGATCACGGCCAGCCAGAACAGCCCGAACGTGATGGGGAAGACCGGCCAGAAGGCGGGCGCGTCCCCGCCGTCGTGCCAGCCCGGGTGAGCCTGCGCGGCCTGTGCGGCCTGCACCACCGATGTCGTCATCATGGTCATCGACCTCCTGGTTGCGGATGAGTCGATGCTCGGCGACGGGTCCGGGGGCCGTCATCGTACGGCCGGAGGCTCCCGCGCTACGCCGGACGGAGTAGCGGACGCGACGCGATCACCACCAGGGCGGACGGAAGTCGTCGTCCTCAGACGGGCGCGGACGCCTGGTCACGTGCCCCAGAGCGTCGTCCTGCAACGGATCGGCCGGGGGGAGCGCGCCACGGGACGGTCTCCCACCGACACCTCCCGGAGGCGCGCCCAGCGGCGGAGACGCTGGAAGGGCGCCCGTGGGCCGCTCATCCGCAGGAGGGAGGACCGGCGGGGGCCGGCGGTCATCGGGCGGCTCCTGCGGCGGTGGCGGCGCGGTCGGGAGGCCGGACGTGTCGCCGTTCTCCTGTTGGCCCGATTCCTCCAGAGCGCTCCGCCGGAACCTCTCCCACTCTTCGTCATCGAACGCGCCGCCGTCCTCAAGCGCGTTCCCGTTGAGGCCGCCGCTCCCGTTCAGCCCGTTGAGGCCGCCGCTCCCATCGAACGCGCCGTGCCCGTTGAGGCCGCCACTGCCGTTGAGCGCGCCGTTGCCGTTGAGGCCGCCGCTCCCCTCGGGCACGCCGTTTCCATAGGACGCGTCGCCTTGGCCGAACGGGCCGCTCCCATTGAGCGCGTTGAGCGCGCCACCGCCGTTGAGCGCGCCACCGCCGTTGAGCGTGCCGCTGCTGTGCTCGGAGGCGCGATCGGCGATCGGAGTGCCCGGGGAGTCGGTCGAGTCGCTCGTCGCGAGGAGGCCGTCCACGCCCAAGGGGTCGTTCGTGTCGAGCGGGCTGAGCGGCTGGCGCGACTCACGGCCGTTGACGCGGTCGTCACGGTTGAACCAGGTGTTGTCGGCTGGACCCGCGCCGTCAGGCTCGCTGCCGTTCACCTGGTCGGCGAGGCCGGTGTCCTCCGGTGCGCGGTGTGCCCCGACACCGTCGCCGGAGGCGTCCTCGCGGCCGTAGGGGGACGGGGAGGCATAGTGCTTCCCGTTCGGGAACTCCCCGGCTCCCAGCGGACCGCCAACGCCGTTGAGCTCAGGCGCGGACGTCTCGTCCGGACTGGCGGGCGGGGCCGCGTGCCGTGCGGGAGGCGGAGGGTCTGTGGGAAAGGACCCTCCGGAGGACGCGTCGGTGCTCTGCCAGAGGGGCGCGTTCACCGGTGACATGGCCGCGATCGACTCGCGCGGCCTGGGCGGCAGGGCGCCGTACTCCGGGAGAGCGGCTTCGGGCTCGGGCTCGTCCTCCTCATCGGGCCGCCGCCGCTGGAGCCAGCCGAGGAGCAGGCCGATCGCCACCAGCACGCCGCCGCCCGCGAGGACCGCGATCAGCAGCAGGTGGGAGTCGTCCTCGGAGGCCGGGGCGGACGCGGGGGCCGGAGTCGCCTTCGCGACGGCGCCGGGCCCGTGCGCCACCTTGTTGATCTTGTTCGCGGCGGTCACGGCGCGGACCGCGTCGAGCGGTCCGGTGCAGGTGTCGGAGCCGGTCGGCCGGCGGCGGGCAGGTGAGCCCTGGACGAGCGCCTGCCGGACCTCGTCGGGCGTCAGCTCGGTGTAGCGGGACCGGATCAGCGCGACGACCCCCGCGACCATCGCGGACGCGGGACTGGTGCCCGTACCGACGACGTAGCCGTTGCTGGCGTCGGCGCTGACGACCTCCACGCCGGGCGCGCACACCGCGACGTAGGGCCGCCGGTTGCTGTCCTTCCAGAGCCGCATCCGGCGGTCGAGGGCGCCGACGGCGATGACCCCGGGATAGGCGGCGGGGAAGTTCTTGCGGTTGGCGCCCGAACCGTCGTTGCCCGCCGACGCGATCAGCACCACGCCCTTGCTCAGCGCGTACTTGATCGCGGCGGCCTCGGTCGAGCTGCCGTCGTAGAACTGCTTCCCGCCGCCGAGCGACATGTTGATGACGGTCGCGCCGTGGTCGACGACGTACCGGATGCCCTGCGCGACCGCGTCCCGGTTGCGTCCGACCTGGCCGCCGTTCTGCCGCAGCGGGTCGTCGTTCTCCCACGTCACCCGGATCGACAGGACGCGGCTTTGCGGCGCCACCCCGATGACGCCGCGCTGGAGGCCGGGGCCGTTGCCGTGGCCGGCGATGATGCTCGCCATGGAGGTGCCGTGCAGGCCCCAGTACCGTCCGCCGGGACGCCGGGTCCCGCCGGTGAGGTCCGGGCCGGTGATGACGCGCCCGGAAAGGTCGGGGTGGCGCTTGTCGACCCCGGTGTCGAGGACCGCGACCGTCACCCCGGAGCCCTTGGACCACTTCCAGGCGCGGGGGACGCGCATCGCGTCGAGATGCCACTCGCGGGCGCGGATCTGGTCGGTCGGCGCCGCCAGCAGCGCTCCGGCCGCCGCGCCCCGCACGGCGCGCTCCCTCGGCGGCGGCCCGTCCGGGACCATCGCGGCGGGCACCGCGACGGCGGCGGTCAGGGTGAGCGCGGTGAGCGCCGCGGCGACGCGCGAGGCGGAGCGGGACGGCCTGCGGACGCCGAACCGGGACGCCGGGGACGGGGACGGCACCTGGGCGCCGAAGCCGGCCGGCGTACGGGCAGGCCGCGAACGGCCTCGGCCGGCATGGGACACGCCGCCGCACCTCCTCCCGGCAGTCGGCCGTGGTCGGTCCGGGCCGCTCCCCCGCCGGCGTGCCGCCCACGGAGAACGCGAGCAGCCCGTCCGTCCCGGCGGACCCTCCGGGCCCGGCTCCTCGACCCGCCCCACCCAACCCGTGGGGCGCGGCCAACATTGTGCCACGCGATCCCGCCACGGCTCGGTCACTCGTCCCATTCGGGGACGGGATGGGACAGCGCGCCCGCCCGCGCGCGTCCGGGCGGAACCCGCGCGCGTCCGGGCGGAACACCGACGGGTCCCCTCTCCGGCCCGGAGAGGGGACCCGCACGGACACCGCTCAGTGGGAGCCGACCCCCGTCAGCGAACGGACCTTCAGGTCGTCGTACCGGCTGTCGCCGGCGTCCGCCCGTCCGACCAGGGCGCCGATGACGGCGCAGAGGAAGCCGATCGGGATCGACACGATCCCGGGGTTCTCCAGGGGGAACAGGTGGAAGTCGACGCCCCGCGGGAACAGCGACAGGCTCGCGCCGGTGACCGGGTCGACCTTGCCGGACACCACCGGCGACAGGACGACCAGCACCAGCGAGCTGATCAGCCCGCCGTAGATGCCGGAGACGATCCCCGCGCTGTTGAACCGCTTCCAGAACAGGGTCAGCACGATCGCCGGCAGGTTGGCCGCCGCCGCCATCGCGAACGCCAGCGCGACCAGGAACGCCACGTTGAGGTTCTTGGTGATCACCGCGAGCACGATCGCGAGGGTGCCGACGAGGAACGTCGAGAAGCGGGCCACCCCCATCTCCTGCGACTCCCGCGACCGGCCGAACATCAGCACCTGGCCGAAGTAGTCGTGCGCCAGCGAGGTGGAGGACGCCAGCACCAGCCCGGACACGACCGCGAGGATCGTGGCGAACGCGACGGCGGCGATGAAGGCCAGCAGGATGTCGCCGCCGAACTGCCCGCCGACGTGCTCGCCGAGGGACTGCGCGAGCTGCGGCGCCGCGGTGTTGCCCGCCGGGTCCTGGGCGACGATCGCGTCCCGTCCGACCAGGGCGGCGGCGCCGAAGCCGAGCGCGAGCGTCATCAGGTAGAACACCCCGACCAGCCCGATCGCCCAGGACACCGACTTACGGGCGGCCCGCGCGTCGGGCACGGTGTAGAACCGGGTGACGATGTGCGGCAGGCCCGCGGTGCCGAGCACCAGCGCGAGCGCCAGGCTGACGAAGTCGAGCTTGTTGACCATCGTCTGGTACGGGTCGCCGGCGACCTCCCGCCCGTAGTGCAGGCCGGGTTCGAGGAACTCCCGGCCCTTGCCGCTGGCGTCGGCCGCGGCGCCGAGCATGGAGCTGACGTTGAACCCGAAGCGGGCCAGCACCAGCACGGTCAGCACCAGCGCGCCGGCCATCAGCAGCACGGCCTTGATGATCTGCACCCAGGTGGTGGCCTTCATCCCGCCGAACATCACATAGAAGATCATCAGGGTGCCCACCACGATGATCGTCACGACCTGCGCGGTACCCGCCGACATCCCGAGGAACGCCTGCCCGCGGTGGATGCCGAGCAGCAGTGAGACCAGCGCGCCCGCCCCGACCATCTGCGCCAGCAGGTAGAACACCGAGACGGTGACGGTGGAGATGACGGCGGCCGTGCGGACCGGCGCCTGCTCCCGGACCCGGTGCGCCAGCACGTCGGCCATCGTGAACCGGCCCGCGTTGCGCATCAGCTCCACCAGCAGCAGCGTGAGCAGCCACGCCACCAGGAAGCCGATGGAGTAGAGGAATCCGTCGTACCCGGACAGCGCGATGATGCCGGCGATGCCGAGGAACGACGCCGCCGACATGTAGTCGCCGGCGAGCGCGATCCCGTTCTGCGGGCCGGAGAACATCCGGCCGCCGGCGTAGAAGTCGTCGGCGCTCTTGGTGTTGGCCCGCGCCCAGACGGTGATGCCGAGCGTGATCAGGATGAACGCGACGAACAACCCGAACGTGAGGATCCGTCCGTCCGGGCTGCCGTGCCCCTTTCCCAGGGCGGTGACGACCGCGCTCATCCGAGCCCGCCCAGGTCCGGCCGGACCCCGGCGCCCGGCCAGGAGTCGCGCCGCTCGGCCGCCGCCCCCGGCCCCTGCTCCGGCGCCTGCCCGTGGACGGGCCACCGCTGCGTGTCGAGATCGCCCGCCGTCCGCGGCACCGGCGCGGCGCCGCCCGCGGCCACGGCCCGGAGCTCGGCCGCCAGCGGATCGAGGGTCTGGCGCGCGAACGCGGCGTAGGCCCAAGCCAGCAGGAACGTCGAGACGATCTGGAGCACCCCCAGCAGGATCGCCACGTTGACGTTCCCGGCCACCGGCCGGGCCATGAACCCCCGAGCAAACGCAGAAAGACCTACATATAGGAAATACCACCCCAGAAATGAGGTGGCGATCGCCAGAGCAAGCCGATGCGACTTCTTCTTGAGCAGCTGGAATCTCTCATCGCGCGCGAGAGGCGCATAATGTCCGGGAGGAACCCTTTTCCCCCGATCGGTCCCCTGACGCGGCGATGGCTTCGAGTCCCAGACCATAGGGCCCTCCCCTGACTCGCCGTAACTCTGTGTAGTGATTACACTCCACTATGAGATCAAAGAACCCTGCCCGGCCGTGGCCACTTGGCGAGAATGCATGAAATTCCGTGCCGCCGGACAGTACGAAAAGGCACTGATTTCCCGGCCATTACGACACCTCCCGATTATCGAATATCCGCGCCGATGCACCGCGTCCCGGCCGATTCCGCCGAAACATCGGCGAACGACGCCCACCGCCGCCTGATGTCCGGTTCCACGGGCCCCATCCCCGACGACCCCCAGGCCGCCTCCCCTGCCCCCCGGTCACCGTCACCACCGACCCGCCGCACGGCGGTAAAGTGATGCCCATCGGCACCCAGTGCCGCAGGCCCCTGTAGCTCAGTTGGCCAGAGCAGCCGCCTTGTAAGCGGCAGGTCGCCGGTTCGAATCCGGCCGGGGGCTCAGGACGATCGCGGCCATCTGCTTCTCGTCGAGTAGGTGGCGGCGGTATCCCAGACCTCGTCGTTCACCGCGTCGGGACGGTCGGCCGGCCGCGTGGCGGCCTCGGCCAGCGCGAGCGCCGCCCGCTCCTCGTCGGCGAAGTACGGGGCCTCCCGCCAGGCGGCGGGCTGGACCGTGGGCATCCTCGTCGAGCGGATGGCGGAGGGCGGCACCGAGTTCGACACCGCGTTCGCCATGCCCGTGGGTGAATGGTGCGAGCCGGGCGGGCCGTCCGGCGCGGTGGCCTACGGGGTGACGATGTCGAAGTTGTGGTCGACGTCGTCGAGGAGGCCCATCAGGGTGGTGAGCGCCCCGCTGTCGCCGTCGGACCGGATGCCGCCGAGGTCTCCGGTGGCGACCAGGCCGAGCAGTTGCGGCTTGGTCAGGGTCAGGACGAGGTCGGCCGAGGTGCCGTCGTGGGAGCGGGTCTGGGTGAGGACGCCGTTGGCGAGGCTGAGGCGGACCTCTTCCTTGAGGTCGGTGAAGTTCCAGTCGATGGTCAGGCGGGTGTCCCAGGCCCGCGGCGCGTCGATGCGGATGGCGATGGAGTCGAAGACCTGGTCGATTCCGAGGGCCCGCACGACGTCGGGTGAGGCGCTGTCGAGGCTGATGGAGGGCTTGTTGCCGCGAAGCTCGGCCGCGCCCTGGAGATAGAAGTTGCGCCAGGTTCCGTTCTCGCTGCCGTGCCCGAGCTTGTCGTAGACGCCGGCGAGCATCTCGCGCGCCTCGGTGCTGCCGGGATCGGCGAACACGACGTAGTTGAGGAGCTGCGTCGCCCAGCGCATCTCGCCGGCGTCCACGGCGGCCCTGGCCTTGGGCAGGATCGCGTCGGCGCCGCCCATGATCTCCACGTGCCTGGCGGCCGACTCCGCGGGCGGCAGCTCCCACAGGTGGGCCGGGTTGCCGTCGAACCAGCCCATATAGCGCTGGTAGATCGCCTTGACGTTGTGCGAGACCGACCCGTAGTAGCCGTGGGTGTGCCACGCGCGTTCCAGCGCGGGCGGCATCTGGATCATCTCGGCGATCTCGACGCCGGTGTACCCCTGGTTGAGCATCCGCAGCGTCTGGTCGTGCAGGTAGGCGTACAGATCGCGCTGCTCGGACAGGAACCCGGTGAGCTCGGCGGTGCCCCAGGTCGGCCAGTGGTGCGAGGCGAACAGCACGTCGGCGCCGGCGGCGAACAACTCGATCGCCTCGGTGAGGTAGCGCGCCCACAGGTGCGGGTCGCGCACCAGCGCGCCGCGCAGCGTCAGCACGTTGTGCAGGTTGTGGGTGGCGTTCTCGGCCATGCAGAGGGCGCGCCGGTCGGGAAAGGCGAAGTTCATCTCCGACGGAGCCTCGGTGCCGGGGGTGAGCTGGAAGACGATCCGGACGCCGTCCACCACCTCCTCCTGCCCGGTCCCGGTGATCGGCAGGTTGGGCTCGATCAGCGAGATGGTGCCGGTGGAGGTGGTCTGGCCGAGGCCCGCGCCGATGTGACCGTCCGGCCCCTTGGGCAGCTCCGCCCCGTACATGAAGACCGCCCGGCGGTTCATGGCGGCGCCGGCATAGACGTTCTCGGCGACGGCGTTCTCCAGGAACCCCGCTGGAGCGATGATCGGGATGACCGCGCCGTCGGGCACCACGCCGCGCACCCCGCCGAAGTGGTCGGCGTGCGAGTGGCTGTAGATGACCGCCGTGACGGCGCGGTCGCCCCGGTGCTCGCGATAGAGCGCGAGCGCGGCCTCCGCGCACTCGCCGGACAGCAGCGGGTCCACGACGATGACGCCGGTGTCGCCCTCGATGAAGGAGATGTTGGACAGGTCGAACCCGCGCACCTGGTAGACACCCGCGGCCACCTGGTACAGGCCGTGTTTGGCGGTCAGCTGCGACTGCCGCCACAGACTGGGGTTCGCGGTGTCCGGGCACGCGCCGTCCAAGAACGTGTAGGCGTCGAAGTTCCAGACCGTCCGCCCCGAGGCGTCCGTGATCGTCGACTGCGACGTGGTGCCGAGGTAGCCCTTGTCGGCGTTCTCGAAATCGGTCCGGTCCTCGAACGACGGCATGGCGTCCACGGCATCTCCTCGCCTGCTCACGATCTTCGCTCCCCCTACCTGCCCACCCGCCGGTAAGGCCGGCGCTATCTGGTGATCAAGAAACCCGGAGGCGACCGCGAAATACGGGAGGCAGGCCAGCCATGGCGAAGCGGGGCCGAGGGGTGGCCTCGGCCCCGCTTCGGGGGTCATCTCAGGTGATCAGCGATCGATCAGTGGAAGCTGAAGGACGCCGAGTCGACGGTCGCGGTGCCCGGGCACAGGAAGCTGCCCGAGGTCTTGGAGGCCGTGAACGGGCCGCCGGTGTAGGTCCGGGTCGTCCCCTGGCGGGCGAGCGAGAGGTTGCTCACGGAGTAGCCGCAGTTGAGGCCGCTCACGGTGGCGGTGACCCCGACCGACGGGGAGGTGGCGGTGCCGGCGGTGTCGTTGAAGGTGACCGTCGGGGAGTTGCTGAGGCCGACGGTGACGCCGCCGCCGCAGCTCGCGCTGATCGTGGTGTGGTCGACCGTCAGGGTGTTCGGGGGGGTGTTGCTGGTGGTCGCGTTGGTCCACGTGCAGGTCGTGCCGACCGCGGTGACGGAGCCGTCGACCTTGCCGGCTGCGGCGTAGGCGGGGGCTACCATGAGGCCGGTGGTGGTGAGGGCGGCGAGTCCTACGATCAGGCTGGCGGTTCTCATGCGGGGGGGTCCTTCCTCCTCGGACACTACGGCGGTCCTTCCGCCGTCGTCCGACGCGGCGCCGGTCTTCGCGGCGGGCTGGGTGGGAGCCCGGTGCCGGGTCGAACGTGAATCTCTCTCATAGTCACCGGATCGCCCGACGGATGCCCCGTCCGATCAGGACAGGTTTAATCGCCGACCGCACCGTCCGCAGCGGCAGACGTGCGCGCCGTCGCCCGGACCCTCCGGTTCGAGGGCGTCGCGCAGCTCCCGGCGGCCGTTCACCTCGAGCTTCCGCATGGCGTTGGTCAGGTGGTACTTGACCGTCCGGTCCGAGATGCACAGGTCCGCGGCGATGTCCCGGTTCGTGTGGCCCGAGGCCGCCAGGTCGGCGATCTCCCGTTCCCTCGGGGACAGCCGGTTGCCGTAGCCCGGCCGGCCTCGCCGGTGCGGGACGGGCAGGCCGGTCTCCCGCATCAGCTCCTTCACCCGGTCGGCGTCCCAGGTGAGGCCGAGACCGGTGAACGTGCTCCAGGTGTCGCGCAGCAGGCCCGCGTCCGGTGCCTGCCCGGCGGAGATCCGGGAGCGCGCCTCGGCCGCGCAGGCATGGGCCGCCATCCGGGGGTCGGGCAACGCGGCGTATCCGCGGCGGGCGGACTCGTAGCCCTTCCACGCCAGGGCCATGTCGCCGTCCCGCTCGTTCAGCCGCGCCTCGGCGAAGACGAGCGCGGCGCGGGCGAGCGGCACGTCCCGGTCCGCCAGGGCACCGCGGTACCAGGGCAGCGCCGCGGACAGCAGATCGAGCGGGGCGAAGGGCAGCAGCGGTGCCGCCAGGACCCAGACCTGCTTGCGCGCCACCTCCTCCAGGACCCGGCCGGCCAGTGCGTGCCCGAGGCGCCGGCGGCCCGCCGTGAGCGCCACCCGGTTGACGTCCGCGGCGGCGTGGGCCGCGATGGCGAGCTCACCGATCCCGAGCGCGTCCTCGGCCACCGCCCGCAGCGCGCGCCGCGCGTCGTCCAGCCGGCCCTGGCCGGTGCGGACCTGCGCCGGCAGCAGCCGCGAGGCCGGCGGCCCGTCCGACGGAGGCTCACCGGCCGGAGGCTCATCGGCGGGGCCGCGCGCCTGCCTTGTGAAGCCGGTGTCGCCCATCGCCCAGCGGGCCCTCGCCGCAGTGGCCCGGAGCCGCGCGTCATAGGACCGCACGCCCGCGGCCAGCCCCCGCTCGACCAGTTCCAGGCTGCGCGGGTAGTGCCCGAGGTGCAGCGCCGCCTCGGCCAGGTCCGCCAGCCCCCGGACGAGGCGGACGTCCACGTCCGGCCGTCCGCCGCGAGCGGGCAGGGCGGCGACCGCGGCCCACGCCTCGGGGCTGCCGATCGTGAGGAGCAGGTGCGCGGCGGTGGTCAGCACGACCGCCCGAGCCATCGGATCGCCGGTTCGGGAGAGCGCCGTGCGGGCCCGTTCCAGGGAGGCCATCTGCGCGGGCAGGTCCCGGCCGGGCTGCCTGTTCGGCGTCGCGAGGAGGGCGTGCGCGATCGCCTGGAGGTCGGGGCGCGGAGCGAGATCTTCGAGCGCGGCGCACAGCGCGGCGGCGGTGTCGCGGGCCTCCCCGCCGGTCCCGGCGGACTCCAGCACGAGCCAGGCCCGGAGCAGGAGCAGCTCGCCCCGCTGTACGGGAGAGGCGCCGCGTTCGAGCGCCGCCGCTAACAGCGAGGCGGTCTCCGTGTTCCGTCCGCTGTCGCCCGGCCCGGTGCGTTCGGGCCCGGTGTCGGGGAGCGCGGTGTCAGCAAGCGCGGTGTCAGCAAGCGCGGTGTCGGGGAGCGCGGTGTCGGCGAGCGTGGCCCAGCCGAGCTCGATCGCCAGCTCCGGCCACCGCTCCGGCGCGACCGCGTCCGACTGGAGGATCTCGCGCAGGTGGGTTCGAGCGGTCCCGAAGGAACCGGTGGCGGCGGCGACCGCGGCGACGGCCTCGGCGCTGGCCGCCCACCCGCGGACGTCGCCGGCCCGCCGGTGATGGTCGACCGCCTGCTCGACCATGCCGCGGCGGATCAGCTCCCGCGCCGCGGTGCCGTGCAGTTCGCGCCGCCGGTAGCCGGGAATGGACGCGTACAGGGCGATCCGGGCCAGTTCGTGGCGCGGTCTCACGGTGCCGCCGTCCTCACGGAGGAGCCCGCGGCGGACCGCGTCCGCAAGCGCGGCGGCCGTCTCCTCGCCGCCCGTCCCGGCGACCGCGGCCACCAGGTCGGGTTCGGCCGGTCCGGCCAGCACGGCCGCGGCCTCCAGCACGGCGCCGCCGGTGGCGCCGAGGCTCCCGGCCAGCGCGACGATCTCCGCGGCGACCGCCTTCGGCGCCACGGCCCCGGCCTCCCCTCCCCCGACGAGGGCCCAGGCGCCGTCCAACGGACGGAGCAGGCCGAGGTCCCGGAGCAGCAGCGCGTCCTCGTGTACTGCGCGCGGTACGCCGCCGCTGCGCTCGTGAAGCCGTTCCGCCAGTTCAGGGGGGACGGCCGCCGTCCTGCCCAGGCTGTCGGCCGCCAGCCGTCCGGCGGCGGGCACCGACAGCGGCGCGAGCTGGATCCGGTCGGCGGCCGGCCCCGGCTCCGGCGGGTCCGCCGGGAACCCGCGGGTGAGCACCACCGACAGCTCCGGCGGCGGCCGGGCACTGATCATCCGGAGCAGTTCGACCGTGGCCTCGTCGGCCCACTGGAGATCCTCCAGTACCAGCACGGTCGGGCCGAGCTTGCCGAGCAGCTCGGCGGCGGCGCGCACCAGCCGGTGCCGGAGCAGCCGCGGTTCGCCCGGCGCCACGGGCGGCGGCGGCGGCAGGATGCCGGCCAGTTCGGGAAGCACCGTGCGCAGCACCCCGGTCAGCGGGCTGAGGCCCTGTGCGGGTGGGCGGCTCACGGCGGCGAGGGCCTCGATCACCGGTCCCAGCGGGCACGGCGCCCGCGCGGGGACGGCGTACCCGAGCAGCCGCCGCCGCCCGGCGAGCGCCCGGTCGGCGAGCGCCTCGCGCACCAGCCGGGTCTTCCCGGCGCCCGGCTCGCCCTCCACCACCACGACCGCGGGCGGACGGGCGAGTGCCGCCACCAGCGATGCCAGGTCGCGCTCGCGCTCGACCAGCGGCGGTTCCTGTGGCGGCATGACGGGCGACCTCCTGCCACTCGCCGGGATTTTCACACGGCGGCATCGCGCTGCCTAGCTCCCGTTCACGCCACTGTGACTAAGTGCCATGCCGCCCACCTGGCAGGAGCGAGAGTTGACACCATCTGGTTGACCGCACCACAGAACCGGTAAAAATCTGAGGCGGATGGGATGCGGCTGTTCGGAACGCTGCTCGCGGGGCCCGGCCCTTCCCAGGAAGAGATCGACCGCAGCATGCGCACGCTGCGCGCGGGATGCCCCGGACCCAGCGCGAGCCGGTCCCGGCAGCGGTGCCGCCGTCGTTGAATCTGGCTAAATCCTTCCTTCTCCGATCGCCTGTTGATGCAGGTCAGCCCTCTACGGAATCGTTGGCGACCAATGACGGAGACGAAGGGAGGCGCTGCATGACAGCGACACGGAAGATCGTGGCCGGGCTGTTCATCTCGCTTGACGGAGTGGTGGAGGCGCCGGAGAGCTGGCACTTCCCCTATCTGAACGAGGAGATGCAGGCGGCCGTCGGCGAGATGCACGCCGCGGCCGACACCCTGCTGCTGGGACGGGTGACCTATGAGTCCTTCGCCTCGGTCTGGCCGCACCAGACCGGTGAGCTGGCCGATCAGCTGAACGGCATCCCCAAACTGGTCGCCTCGACCACCCTGGGCGAACCCGAGTGGCAGAACTCGACCCTGCTGGACGGCGACGTCACCGGCGCCCTGGCCGAACTCAAGCGGCAGCCGGGCAAGAACATCCAGCTCTCCGGCAGCATCACCCTGACCCGGACGCTGCTGCACGCGGGCCTCATCGACGAGCTCCGCCTGATGGTCCACCCGATCGTGCTGGGCTCCGGGCAGCGGCTCTTCACCGAGGGCACCGGCCGGGTGCCGCTCAAGCTCACCGGATCCACCACGTTCAGCACCGGCGTGATCGACCTGGCCTACCGGCCGGCCTGAATCCACCCACTTCACAAGAACGGAACATCCATGCACGACGTTGAGACGAAGACGCTCCAAGTTCCCGGAGCGCAACTGCACTACGAGGTCCGCGGATCGGGGCCGCTGCTGCTGATGATCCCGGGCGCGCCCGCCGACGCGGGGGCGCTGGCCGGCCTGGCCGCGCTGCTGTCCGACCGGTACACCGTCGTCAGCTATGACCAGCGCGGGCTGTCCCGCAGCAGCCTGACGGGACCGCCCGAGGACCAGAGCGTCGCGGTCTTCAGCGAGGACGCCCACCGCCTCCTGGCGGTCCTGGGCGACGAGCCCGCCTACGTGCTGGGCAACAGCGGCGGCGCTCTCACCGCCCTGGACCTGGCGGCCCGCCACCCCGAGCAGGTGCGCGCCCTGGTCGTGCACGAGCCGCCGATCCCGGAGATCCTGCCCGACCCCGCGCACTGGCGGGCGAAGTTCCAGGAGGTCCGCGACACCTACACCGGTGAGGGCGTGGGGGCCGCGATGCAGAAGTTCATCGCCACCATCGAGGGAGACGGCGCCGCTCCCCCGGCGATGCCGGACCCTTCCCAGATGCCCCCCGAGGCGCTGGAGATGATGGGCCGGATCCAGGGGAACCTCGACTACTTCCTCGCCCACATGCTGGTGCCGGTGCTGCGCTTCGAGCCCGACGTCGCCGCGCTGCGCTCCGGCTCCGCGCCGATCGTCGTCGGCGTCGGTGCCGGTTCGCCCGAAGGCGTCCCCCTCCTGTCCGCCCTGGCGCTCGCCAAGCGTCTCGGCACCAAGGCGGTCGAGTTCCCCGGCGATCACCAGGGCCTGGCCTTCGACGCCGCCACCAGCGCCGAGATCGTCCATGACGCCTTCACCCGGACCGCCTGAGCGGAGGAGCGGCGGTCCAGCCCCGGACGTGACGTGAAGCGTCCCCACCCGGCCCGGCGTCCCCGAGCGCTCTGAGCGGAGCGCCGGGACGCCGGGGCGCGGGGCGATGACGGGCCGCGTCCAGCGCCTCATACCGGGCGCACCGTCCGGGCCGGCCGGAACCACACGGACTCGGCAACGCGCCGACGAGCACGAGAGGACCACCATGCCAACGATCGATGACTACACCACTGGGCTCGACGGGACGCTCCAGGCGATCGCCGAGGGGCTCCGCGGCATCCTGGACGACGTCCTGCCGCACGCCGAGGGGAAGGTCTGGCACGGGCATCCGGTCTGGCTGGCGGACCGCCGCCCGGTCGCGGGGTTCAAGGCCCATCCCCGCTACGTGACCTTCATGATCTGGAACGCGGGCCCGATCACCGACCCGTCCGGGACCCTCACGCCCGGCCCGCGCATGGCGACGGTGCAGCTCGCCGCGGTCGAGGACCTCGACGCGGCGCGGGTGCGCGACTGGCTCGTCCAGGCGGTCGGATCCGGGGCGGTCGGATCCGGGGCGGACGGCGCGGCGCCGGACGCGGCGACCTCCAGCACGCGGGGGCCTTCGCGGATGTGAGGCTCTGGTGGTGTTCAGGCCAGGACGGCCGGCTTGAGCACCGCCTCACACCACGGGCGGAAGCCGGTGGGGGTGCTGGAGGCGGATCATGCGGATCGGCGCCGCGTCCCCGCCGGCCAGCGTCCGGGAGAGGGTGAGCGCGGCGGTGCGGACGGCCGGCGCGACCTGGCCGGTGCGCATCCGGCCGCTCCATCCCGACACCGAGAGCGCCCCGACGGCCAGCCCCTCGGTGTCCAGCACCGGGCAGGCGACGCAGACGATGCCCGCCCCGGACTCCTCGCGGTCGTAGGCCACCCCGTCACGGCGGATCCGGGCCAGCTCGCGGGCCATCAGCGCCGGTGCGGAGACCGCCCGTCCGGTGAGCCTCGGCAGTCCGGCGGCCAGCAGTTCCTCGGCCAGCGGCGGCGGCGAGCAGGCCAGGATCGCCTTGCCGACCCCGGTGGCCAGTGCGGGCAGCCGCCCGCCGACGCTGGACGGCAGCGCCGGGCCGCCCGCCGTGGGCAGGATCTCGACGTAGACGACCTCGTGCCCCTCCAGCACCGCCAGGTGGACGGTCTGCCGGGTGGCCTCGCGCAGGTCCGACATCAGCGGGAGCGCCGCCTCGCGCAGCACCCGCTGCCTCGGCACCCGCTGGCCGATCTCGAACAGCCGCAGCCCGAGCCGCACCCGTCCGCCCGCGTGTTCGAGGAGCCCGGTGCCCACCAGTTCGTGCGCGAGCCGGTGCACGGTGGAGCGGGGCAGCCCGGTGCGGCGGGCGATCTCGGCGGGGCCGAGCGCGTCGTCCTCGACCCGGAACGCGCCGAGGACCGCCGCGATGCGGCCGGACATCGATCCGTCGCCGGCTCCTCTCGGATGCATGCGTCCAACGTATCCGCCGGTCGGAACGGGCCCGTTCGGAGCGGCCGTCCCGTCTTGCGGGACGGCGGCCTTGTCGCACGGCCGGATCCGGCCCGACAGTGGCCCCATGGACCTGACCCTGGAGGTGGCATGAGCGGACGGCTGAGCGCGGCGATCGTCGGGCCGGGCAACATCGGCACCGATCTGCTGATCAAGCTGCTGCGCAGCGAGACGATCGAGGTCCACTCGATGGTCGGGGTGGATCCGGCGTCCGAGGGGCTGGCGCGCGCCCGCGAGCTCGGCGTGCGGACCAGCGCCGACGGCGTCGGCTGGCTGCTGTCCCGGGACGACCTGCCGGACCTGGTCTTCGAGGCCACGTCCGCGCGGGCGCACCTGGCGAACGCGCCGCGCTACGAGGCGGCGGGCGTCCAGGCGCTGGACCTGACGCCGGCGGCGATCGGGCCGTTCGTCTGCCCGCCGGTCAACCTGGACACCCTGGCGGACGTGCCGAACCTCAACCTGATCACCTGCGGCGGGCAGGCGACCATCCCGATCGTGCACGCGGTCTCGTCGGTGGTCCCGGTGCGCTACGCCGAGATCGTCGCCTCGATCGCGTCCCGCTCGGCGGGGCCGGGCACCCGCGCCAACATCGACGAGTTCACCCAGACCACGGCCCGCGCGATCGAGCGGGTCGGCGGCGCCGGCCGGGGCAAGGCGATCATCATCCTGAACCCGGTGGACCCGCCGATGATCATGCGGGACACGGTGTACTGCGCCATCCCGGCGGACGCCGACACCGCCGCGATCACCGCGTCGGTGCACGCGATGGCCGCCGCGGTCGCCGCGTACGTGCCCGGCTACGCGCTGCGCGCCGAGCCGCAGTTCGACGAGCCGCGCGAGGACTGGGGCGGCAGCGCCCGGGTCGCGGTGTTCCTGGAGGTGCGCGGCAACGGCGACCATCTCCCGCCGTGGGCGGGCAACCTCGACATCATGACGGCCGCTGCCGCCCGGGTGGGCGAGCAGCTCGCGCTGCGGAAGGTGACCTCATGACCCCGGCCCCGACCCCGGCCCCTGCCCTCGGCGGCGAGCGCGTGCGGATCACCGACTCCACGCTGCGCGACGGCAGCCACGCGATGGCGCACCGGTTCACCGAGGAGCAGGTGCGCGGCGTGGTGCACGCGCTCGACGGCTCCGGGGTGGAGGTCATCGAGGTCACCCACGGGGACGGCCTCGGCGGCTCCTCGTTCAACTACGGGTTCTCGCTGGAGGACGAGCTCAAGCTGATCGCCGCCGCCGTGGACGAGGCGGAGCACGCCGAGATCGCGGTGCTGCTGCTGCCCGGCCTCGGCACCGTCCAGGACCTCGCCAGGGCGCACGGCGCGGGCGCGTCCGTGGCGCGCATCGCCACGCACTGCACCGAGGCGGACGTGTCCCTCCAGCACTTCGCGGCGGCCCGCGACCTCGGCATGGAGACCGTCGGGTTCCTGATGCTGTCGCACCGGATCGGCCCCGCCGAGCTGGCCCGGCAGGCCCGGATCATGGTGGACGGCGGCGCCCAGTGCGTCTACGTGGTCGACTCGGCGGGCGCGCTGCTGCTCGGCGACGCGCAGGCCCGGGTCGGCGCGCTGGTGGCGGAGATCGGCGCCGACGCGCAGGTCGGGTTCCACGGCCACCAGAACCTGTCGCTCGGCGTGGCCAACTCGGTGCTGGCCGCCCAGAACGGCGCCCGGCAGATCGACGGGGCGCTGTGCGCGCTCGGCGCGGGCGCGGGGAACGCGCCCACCGAGGTGGTCGCGGCGACGTTCGAGCGGCTGGGCATCACCACGGGCGTGGACGTCCAGGGCGTGCTGGCCGCCGCGCAGGACGTGGTCAGGCCGTTCGTGCCGCGGCTGCCGTCCATGGACCGGGGCGCCATCACGCAGGGGTACGCCGGGGTCTACTCCAGCTTCCTGCTGCATGCCGAGCGGGCCGCCCTGCGGTACGGCGTCGCGGCCCACGACATCCTCCAGCGGGTCGGCGAGGCCGGGTACGTCGGCGGCCAGGAGGACATGATCATCGATGTCGCGCTCCAGCTCGTCCGGGAGCGGGACCGGGCGGAGGCAGTGCGGCGCCGCTGATCCGTCCTAGGATCTGCGGACATGACGGACATGCGGGACGCGGTTCCGAGCGGGCTCGATCCGCTGACGTGCTCGCCCGGCGTGCTGCGCGGGCTCGTCCGGCACCCCGATCCGGCGGTGCGGCGGGCCGGGCTCGTCGGCCTCGCCGAGCGTCTCGGCGCCGAGCGGGACGAGGACCGGGCCGAGCTGCCCGGTTTCGCGGAGTGCCTGCCGGGCTTCGTCGACGCCTCGCCCGAGGCGGCGCTCGCCCTGGCCCGGCTGCATCTCCGGCTGCGCGCGCACGTCCGGGAGCCGCCGCGGTGGCGGGCCGCTGAGGGCCTGCCCGCCCGGGTGCGGGTCGCCTGGCTGAGCGCCGAGATCGCCGGACGGCCCGCGACCGTCCGGGACGAACCGGTGGGCGAGGCGCTCTGCCAGGCCGTCCACGGGCTCGGCGCGGCCGATGTGGACGATCCCGAGGCCCTCGCGCGCGAGCTGGCGGACCGGCCCGAACCGGCGCTCCACGCCGAGGCGCTGCGGATCACCCGCGAGGCCGTGCACGCCGCCCTGCTGGCCCCGTCCCGCGCCCGCGCGCTGGTGCTGCGGATCGCCACCGACTCCCCCGGTACGGGCGCGGGCGTGGCCGCGCTCCGCGAACTCGCCGAGCCCTGGGCGGCGCTGGACCCGCTGCCGGAGGGGCCGCTGCACCGCTTCCTGAACACGACGGGCGACGCGGCGGCGGCCGACGCGGCCGTCGAGGTCGCCGCCCGGCAGGGGCATCAGCGCCTGCTCCGCGATGTGGCCGCGGGCGCCGATCGGGCGCCGGCGCTGCGGCGGCGCGCTCTGGAGCTGCTCGGGGACCTCGCGGGACGCGACGACATCGGCGATCTGATCGCGATCGCCGCCGGGGATCCCCTCCTGCTCGCCGGGCCCGCCGCCCGCTGCCTGCGCCGGCTGCACCGGCGCGGGCACTTCCCGGTGGACGGGGACGTCCCGGCGATCGTGCGGCTGGCCCTCGCCGACCACACGGTCCGTCCGGACGAGGTCGCCACCGTCCTGTTCACCTGCCGGCGGGCGGCGCTCGCGGAGCTGACGGCGGCGGCGGTCGGCGATCCGGGCTGGCCAAGGCGGCTCGACCTGCTGATCGCGCTGGCCGCGCAGGGCGCCGCCGACCTCCCGGCCGGGGACGCGGTCACCGGCCTGCTGCGCACCGCCGCCGATCCGGCGCCGTTCCTGCGGGCGATCCGCGCGCTGCGCCATACGGCCGCCGAAGAGCAGGTCATCGAGGCGCTGCCGCGTTCGCCTGCGGCGGCCCTGGACGCGCTGGAGGCCGTGGGCGGGGCCCGCACGGTCGCGGCGCTGCGCGAGGGGCTGGGCCTGGACGGGCCATCCGGCGTCGTCCCCCATCTGCGGCCGTTCCGGCATCGGGCGCTGGAGCTGGTGTGGCACCTCACGGGCGACGCCGACGCGCGGCGCTCGCTCCTGGTCCGGCTCCACCCGCGCGCCCTGCCCCGCCGGATCGCCGCCGACCTCGGCGGCCCGGACGAAGCGGAGCTCTCGCTGCTCCGCGCCGCGCTCGACCCCGCCGACCCGGCCGCGGCGCTCCGCACGCTCGCGCGCCACGGCGGTCCCGGGACGGTGCCGGCGATCGCCGACCTGCTGCTGCGCGTCGTGTCCGACCTCGCGGCCGCCTCGGCGCCGAGCGCACCGAGCCGGCCCGGTGGCGAGTCCGCCGAACCCGCCGTCCCGGACGAGGTCGTGAGCGCCGTCCGCGACCTGGGCGGACGGCTGCACGAGCGCGGCAAGATCCGGCCCCGCTGCCTGCTGGACGCCGCGGGGGCGCGGGAGGCCGGTGACGCCCTCGTCGCGGACCTCGTCCTGGACCTGCTGGACCGTCCCGGCCTCACCGCGGCCGAGACGGCGATCCTGCTCGGCGTCCTGTCCCGGACCGCGTCCCGCGGGGTGCGGGCGCGGGTGCACCCGCTGCTGCGGCATCGCGACCGGCACGTCCGCAAGCGCGTGATCGCGCTGCTCGCCCGTGACGCGGACGGCGCGGACGCGCAGGCGCTGTCGGCGAGCCTGGTCCCGCTCACCGCCGCCCCCGACGCGCAGACCGCGCGCCAGGCGCTGCTCGCGCTCGGGCACGCCCGCGCGCGCTGGGCGGCGGCGGCCGTCGCGGCGTGCCTGGACCATCCCAACATGAACGTCAAGAAGACCGCGGCGGCGGCGCTGGCGCGCGCGGGCGGGCCGGTGGCGGTGCCGAGGCTGCTGTTCTGGCTCGGCGCGCACGACAACCCGGGCCTACGCGCGGCGCTCGTCGAGGCGCTGCGGGCGATCCTCGGCGACGCGTACGCGGCCACGATCGTCGCGGCGGCCGAACGCGCCGCCGACGACCGCGCCCGCACGCTGCTGCTGCGCGGTCTGGACGGGGTGGTGTCGGCGCGCGCGGTCGGGGCCCTGGCCGATCAGGGATCACCGGCCGGGACCGCCCTGCTCGCGCTCGTCCCCGACGGGTGGGTCCGCCTCGGCTCGGGCACGGTCACCGACCTCGCCGACCGGTTCGCGGCCCACGGCATCGTCCCGCCGCCCGCCGCCGCTCCGGAGCCGGACGCCGACCTCGCACTGCTGGCCGCGCGGGGCTGGAACGCCGACGCCGCGTGGCGTCTCGCCGAACGCTTCGCCCCGTCCGGCACGTCCGGTACGTCCGGTACGTCCGATGAGCTCGCCGGTCTTGATCGGCTGCGGGGGTCGCTGGCGCGCTGGCTGGAGCTGGCCGACGCGCGACCGGCCGGACGCGAGCCGCTCCTGCGCTTCACGTTGCGGCTGTGTCCGGCGCCCTGGTCGGACGGCGAACTGGAGACGTTCGCCCGGTCCGGACGGCTGCTGGCCGCCGCACTTCCCGGGGTCGGCGCTCCTCTCCTGCCCTTGCTGGAGAAGGTCGCCCCCCTGCTGCCCGCGTCCGAGGCGCTTGAGACCGCCGAGCGGGTCCGCGCCCTGCCGCCGGGCATCGCGGGAGGCCGGTCCTCGCTCGCGCTGCTGCGCCGCTGCCGGGCGGTGCTGACCCGCGCCGACCTCGACCGCGCCCTCGCCGCGGCCCGCGCGAGCGCGGAACCCGTACGGGACGTGCTGCACGAGGCGTTCGAGGCGACGGACCCCGCTCCCCCCGGCGAAGAGGCGCGCGCGTGGCGGACGTCCCTCGAAGCAGCCGCCCGCGGCCTCGACGATCTCGCACGGTTCCGGGCGGCGGACGACGCGCCCTCCGCACCCGGTTCACGCGACCGGCTCAACGCGCTGATCGACGTCTTCCCCGCCACCGCCCAGGACGTCGGCGCCGTGCTCCTCGACTGGATGACCGACCTCCAGCCCGTCGACACGCCGCCCTGGACCCTCGCCGAGAACGCCCGCCCCGCCCCCCGCCCGCGCGCCCCGCGCCCCGGCGATCTCGACCAGCCGCGCTCGACGGCGCAGCGCGAACGCCTCCTGGCGATGCTGGACGACCCCGTCCAGGGCCGCCGCGACGCCGCCGCCCAGGCCCTGCTCGGCTGGCCCGAACCGGAGATCCGCCACGCGCTCCTCCGCGCTTACCTGCACGGCCGCGTCGATCTCTCCGTCACCGCTCCACTCGCGTCCGCCCTGACGGGCCTGGACGATGCGGCCGACCCGGAACGGTTCGCCGCCGTGACGGCCCATCTCGCCCCTCCATGCCTGACGCCCTTCATCCCCGGGCTGCTGCGCTGGTGGGAGCACGGCACACCCGGGACCCGCGCGGCGGCGCGGCAGGTACTGCGCCGCGCCGCGCCCGACCTCGTGGCGGAAGCCCTGTCCGAGCGCGTCGAAGCCGGAGCGTGGGGCCTGCTCGACCTCGTCGCCAACGTCTCGCTGCTCCGCACCCCCGCGCTGACGCGGACGCGCCGGCGCCTGCGCGCCGAGGGGCGCGGCGATCTCGCCGACAGGATCCACCTGGTGGACGGCCCGCTCCGCCACCCCGACGCCGGACGGCGCGACTCCGCCGCCCTCACCGCGCTCCGCACCCGCGTGCACGCCCCGCAGGCCCGCACGCCGTCCCGCGCCGAACTGCTCCGGCTCGCCCGCACGGGCGGAACGGAGCAGATCCGCCGGGCCCTGTCGCTGCTGGCCGAGCCGTTCACCGACGCCCCCGCGCCGGGACGGCCCCCGGCCCGCGACTCCGAGCTCGAGGAGCTGCTCGCCGAGTCGCTCGGCCACCCCGAGGCCCGGGTCCGGCTGCACGCGCACCGGCTCTCCCGCAAGGTGCTGGCGCGGCCCGCCTACCTGGAGCAGACGGCGCGGCTGCTGGACGACCGGCAGCCCGACATCGCCCGCGCGGCGATCAGGACCCTGGCGCACGCGGGATGGGCGCCCGCGATCCCCGCCCTGGTGGGGCTGCTCGCCCACCCCCGTCCCACCGTCCGCAGGACCGCGGCCGACGGGCTCGCGCGGATCGGGGCGCCGGCCGTCCCCGCCCTGACGCACGCCGCCGGACGCGCCCGCCCCGACCGGCGGCGCGTCTACACCGCCGTCCTGGAGAAGATCACCTGATGGTGGACGGGACGACCCTGGTGTTCGGGCACCGGCCGAGCGGCTCCAGCCGGGCGCTGCTGAAGGCCGCCGCGGACCGCGGGATCGGCGCCGTCCAGCTCACCGGCCCGGAGCCGCCCGCCGACCTGATCGGCTGCGGCGCGCACCTGTACTCGGGACTGCTGCTCGCCGACGCCCTGGCGTCCGCGCTCGGCATCACCCTGCTGGAGGCCGCCCCCGGCTGGCTGGCGGACCTGCCCGAGCCCCTGCGCGGGCGCGACATCGTCCTCGTCCCGATCGCGGAGGCGTACGGCCTGCGCCGTCCGGTGTTCGTGAAGTCCCCCAACGACAAGCGCGTCCGGGCGGGCCTCTACGCCGACGGCGCCCACCTGCCGGGTCCGGACGCCGTCGATCCGGAGACCCTGGTCCTGGTGGCCGACCCCGTCTCGTTCGCCGCCGAGTTCCGGCTGCACGTCCTGGACGGAGCGGTGCACGCCGGCAGCCAGTACGCGTCCAACGGGAGCCTCGCCCTCGCGCCGCTCGACGGCCATCCGCACCACGGCGCGGTCCTCGGCTTCGCCCGCGAGGTGCTGGCCGCCTGCGCCGCCACGCTGCCGAGCGCGATCGTCGTCGACGTCGGCCTCACCGTGGACGCGCAGGGCACCGAACGGTGGGCCGTGGTCGAGGCGAACGGCGCGTGGGGCAGCGGCTGCTACGCGGCGGACCCCCAGCGTGCCCTGGACGTCGTGCTCCGCGCCTCCGGCACGGCCGAGACGCTCAGCCGGCACGACCTGCGGTTCGCGAGGACCTGATGGAGACGACGCTCCCCCTGGCCCTGCACGCCCACCTCCCCAGCCGGCATCACTGGCGCCGGGTGCTCACCACCACCGTCGACGCCACCGGCCGTGCACACTGGCTGCTGGGCGAACGATCGCGAACGCCCGAGCCGTACAGCGCGCTGCTGGTCACCGTGGCCGACGGCTCCGTCCACGAAACCGAGCTGCACGGCTTAGCGGCCCGTTCCCCCGTCCTGGACGCGCTGCCAGAAGGCGGGTTCGTCATCGCCGACAAGAACTTCCCGGTCGGCTGGGACGCGCGAGACGCGTCCGGGCGCGACGTCCAAGCCCAGATCTTCACCCCCCGGGGCCGTCCGACCCACCGCTTCTCCCTGGGCGGGGAACTGGGGTGCCTGCACACCGACCAGAACGGCGCCATCTGGGTCGGCTACTCCGACGACACCGCGTACGCCTACACCTCCGCGGGCGCCGCCGGCCTGGCCCGCTGGGACATCGGCGGCGCCCGCCAGTGGACGCACGCCGCAAAGCCCGCCGATCCGAGCCGGGAGAACGACCGGTCCTACTGCGACGTCCTGAACGTGGATCAAGACTCCACCTGGGCTTTCTCCGCGGACCTCGGCCTGCTGGGAATCCACGCCGACGCAGTGACCGAACGCCACATCTCGGCCGGGATCCGCGCTCTGGCGGTACACGACGAAACCCTCGCCCACTGCGACGGCACCGGCCGGCTGACGTTGTGCACCCTGACCCGCGACCGCGCCGAACCCGTCGGAGCGTACGGCCTCACCCGCCCGGACGGCTCGCCCCTGGGGAGCGACCGAGCCGTCGGCCACGGCCCGAACCTGTACGTCCACGACGGTGTCGCCTGGTACGTCCTCGAGCTCTGAGCCGGCACGGGCCGCCAGAGGCACTGGATTGCGCAACCCACGAGTTGCACTCAACAGGGGTCACATGCAACTCTGTGGTTGCACATTCTGACGACGATCAATGGAGTCCACTCATGAGCAACGACCGGATCGAACGCGAAACCTTGATCGAGGCTCCCCTGGAGCGGGTCTGGACGCTGGTGGCCCAGCCCGGCTTCTGGGCGGCCGACACGGCGAACCTGCCCGGCACGGTGGCCGAGGAAGGCGCGTCGATGGTGGCGAAGAGCGCCGAGTACGGCGACTTCCCGGTACGCGTGGAGAAGGTCGAGCCGCAGACGTACCTGGCGTACCGCTGGGCCAGCGCGTTCCCCGGAGAGGAGCTCCGCGCGGACAACAGCACCCTCGTGGAGTTCACGCTGATCCCGGAGGGCGACGCGACGCGGCTCCGCGTCGTGGAGAGCGGCTTCGCGACCCTGCCCGGCTCCGAGGACCTGCGCGGCCAGGCGGTGAAGGACAACACGGGCGGCTGGGGCCTGGCGCTCGACGCGCTCAAGAACCGCGCCCTACAGCCGTCCACGTGACCGACGGCCACCACGCCGCCGCCGCCGGGACGGCCGACGGCGTTCTCGCCGCGCTGGCCGACCCGACGCGGCGCAAGGTGCTCGATCTGCTCGCCGAACAGGGCGAGGCCACCGCCACGACGCTCGCCGAACGGCTCCCCGTCTCGCGGCAGGCGGTCGTCAAGCACCTCGCGGTACTGGACGCCGCCGGCCTGGTTTCCGGCAACCGGGTCGGCCGCGAGGCGCGGTACACCGTGCGGCCCGCGGCACTGGACGCGACGGCGCGGTGGATGGCCACGGTCGCGGCCGACTGGGACCGGCGGCTGGCCGACATCAAGCGCGCCGCCGAGACGGCCGAACGGGATGCGCGTTCGCAACGACCCGACTGAAAGGAAGCACGTCATGGACACGACGGCACTTCGCAGCGCCTACGAGAAGCTGCTCGACGTGGCGGCCACCCCCGACCTCGGCGACGCCGCCGACGGAGGATGGAACGCCGATCAGGTCCTGGCCCATCTCCTCAGCGTCGACGCCGCGATCGCGGCCGTCGCTCTAGGCGTCGTCGCGGGCTCGCGCCCCACCTTCGACAACCGGATCTCCCAGAACACCTGGAATCTCGACCGGATCATCGCCGAGCACGCGGGCACGGCAGAGCTGATCGACCACGTCCGGAGCCAGGCCGCCGTCCTCTGCGACATCGCCGATCAGCTCAGCGGGGAGGCCGCCTCGGTCCTGGTGCCGACGATCCTGCTGTCCAACGACGCGCTCGTGATGGACCGGCCGGTTCCGCTGGCCGTCCTCATCGACGGCCTCGCCGAGTCCCACGTGCCGGACCACACCCAGCAGCTCCTCGACCTCCGCGCCCCCCTCCAAGGCCACACCGACTGACCGCCCCCTCATCACCCGCCGGTCCGGCCAGCGTCCCCAACCACCAGACAGCCGAGCAACCGCCGGAACCACCCGCCCCGAGACTGCCGCACATGCCTTCCAGTCGACTTCGTGGACGCTGCGTTCCGGGCCGGTCGCGGGGATGGCCTCAACCGGACGTCCGCGCCAGCAGGAACGAACCCGAGCGGGCGGGCGCCGACCTCCTCCAGGATGCGGCCGAGTGCCGCCGGAGTCGGCGCCTCCATCAGACGATCATCCCCGGACCGGTCCCGCACAACCGCCCACCACTGCCCGCTGACGTTCCCCCGCCATACCAACGCTCCTGGGAACCGCCGTCGCAATTCGGCCGCGACCCGGTCCGGCCGGATCTCGGCGGCCATGGCGGTCACCGTCCTGACTCCGCCGTGCCGGACCGCTTGCCCAGGTATCCGAGGATGAACACGGCCGCGTTGATGATCTCGTCCGCAGGCGCGATCGGCTCCCGCCACGACGTGAAGAACCACCACCGCCCACCATCACTCGACCGCGGCGCACACATGATCACGTCCCCAGCCATCCGGACCTTCTCGCAGCACCCCTCCGCCTGAGGATCGACCACCCGAAGCCCAGCCTCGACCAACTCCACCTCGAACCGCCTCGCACCCAAATGCGCGCCCAGAGCCGCAAGCCGGGCGTCCCGAGTCCTACGATCTGCCATGGGTCCGACCTCCGTTGTCGGATCAAGGCCCCGGAACCGCCGGTGTTACAGCACCGGCCCGGGGCCGCCCTATCTCTGTGCGACGAGGCGACTCCCTCACACCGAGTCGCATCACCGGAATGCCGTGACCAGCATCACAGCCTCAACTACAGTCGGCCATGAACCGGTGACACCCCCGCATCCCTCTGCTTCAGTCGACCGTCAACCGCGAGGCATGGGGCATCACCCACTCGCCATGGTTGAGATGGAAGGCCGTTCGATACCCAGACGCAGGGACGTGAAGCCCGATTCCCTTCGGAGCCACTTCGGAGCCAAGCTCCGCCGTCGCAGGGAGGCTCTCGACTTCACCCTTGAACGCCTCGGTGACGAGATGGGCTACACGCCCCAGTGGATTCACAAGATGGAGACCACGGACAAGGCCGTCCCACAGAAGTTCGCTGAGGACGCCGCGACCTATTTCGATGACCCCGAGTTCGTCGAGATCCGTGACGTGATCCAACGCGCCGGACGCCGCGCGTACCTGCCGCCCGGCTTCCCCCAGTTCATCGAACTGGAGGACGAAGCGACGTCCGTCAGGGCCTACGTCGTGCAGGTCATACCTGGACTCCTCCAAGCGGAGAGCTACGCCCGTGCCGTGATGAGCGCCGGGCAGACGCCGGAGGCGCTGGACGAGATCGTCGCGGCACGCATGGAGCGGAAACCCATCCTCACCAGGGTTCCGCTCACCCAGTTCCAGTTCGTGATCAACGAAGCCGCACTCCGCGTCCCCGTCGGGGGTGACGAGGTGATGCGTGAGCAGATCCAACGCCTGATCGACATGGCCGGACTGCCGAACGTTCAGATCCGGGTGCTTCCCTTCTCCTCGGTCACGTACGCGGCGCTGGACGGCCTGTTCACCATCCTCGGGTTCCAGGACGGGGCAGAGTCGGTCTACATTGAAGGACCTGAGCTGGCTCAGGTGATCGAGGATCCCGAAGTGATCGCGAGGTGCGTTGTACGGTTCGGGATCATCATGGGCGAAGCACTCCCGAGGGCCGCTTCACTCGATCTACTCGGGCAGTATCTGAAGGAGCACACGTGATCAAGCCGGATCTCTCCACCGCGCACTGGCGCAAAAGCAGCCGCAGCGGTCAAGGCGGGCAGGACTGCGTAGAGGTCGCCGATCTCTCCTCCATCGTCGCGGTGCGCGACTCCAAGAACCCCGACGGTCCCAAGCTCGCGCTCGGCCGGGCGGCGTTCACGTCGCTCATCGCGACCATTCGCACCGGCGCACACGACCTCTGAACTCCCGGCACCGAAGTCCCCCGGTCCTCGCTCGGCTCGTCGGCGGGTCCGGGGGACGGGCGGTTGTGCGACTCGCGTGTATCCGACCGGATATGTTCGCTCGGTGAGCGCTGACACCCGGACCGTCTCCGTCGTTTTCGACATGGAGACCCGCGACCCCGACGACGCACTGACCTTGTGCCTGCTCGCCACCCACCCCCAGGTCCGGCTCGCGGCCGTTACCGTGAACCCCGGAACCGGCGCCCAGCTCGCCGTCGTACGCGAGGTGCTGCACCGGCTCGGCGTGAGTGTCCCGGTCGGTGCCCGCCACGTCCGCAGCCCCGCCGATGCGGTCTCGGCCTTCCATGACGAGTGGCTCGGCCGGCTTCCGCCCGCCGGTTCCGACGGCGTCGCCCACGAGATCCTCGCCGCCGCCCTCACCGCCGACCCCGACACCGTCCTTCTCACCGGTGCGCCGCTGCACAACCTGCGCCATCTCCTGCGCCACCATCCCGGCCTGACGATCTCCCGCTGGGTCGCCCAGGGCGGTTTCGCCGGTGACAACCTCGTCCCGCCCGAGGGCCGCCTGCCGAAGTTCGCCGGCCGCACCGAGTGCGAGTCCTTCAACTTCGGGGGGGACAAGAAGGCCGCCCTCGCCGCGCTGGCCTCCGAACGCGTCGCCCACCGCGATCTCGTCTCCAAGAACGTCACCCACGGCATCGTCTGGGACGCCGCCCTTCAGGCCCGCCTCCTCGCCGCCCCCGGCCTGTCCCCCGGCACCGTTCTCGCCCGCGAGGGCATGGCGCTCTACCTCTCTCACCGTCCTGAGGGCAAGCTCCTGCATGACCCCCTCGCCGCCTGCGCGGTCCTGGACCGCGACGCCTTCACCTGGGCGCCGGTCGAGGTCACCTACGGTCGCGGCCAATGGGGTGCCCGGCCCGCCGCAGGCAGTGGCACGTTCATCTCGATCGCGGTCGACTGGCCGCGCGCGGCGGACGTGCTGTTCGGCACGGGCAGTAGCTGATCGAGCCGCTTCGGCGACACCACTCCGTCCGGCCCGCTGCTGCATGTGAGTTGCAACAGCGCTAGCGTTGCGGACATGCAGGGGGATTCGGCCACCGCGCGGCGCGTCGTCGTGGAGATCTATGTGCTGCGCGCCGTGGCGGACGGGCGGCTGGCGTACCGGCGGCTGACGGGGGCGCTCGGCAGGGCCGAGGATCCCGACTCCGCGGCGCGGCGGCTGGCGGGCGTCGGGGAGACGGTTCCGCTGGTGCACTCGACGAGCTGGCGGTGCGCGGCGGACGGCGGGGTGGTGCTGACGTACGCGGTGGCGCCCGACCCTGAGCCTGCGCGGCCCGCGACGCCGCTCGGGCCGTCCGCCCAGGTCGCGCGGGGGGAGCGGGCCGACCGTCCGGCGCCGGACGCGGTCGGGCCCGACCAGGTCGCCGCGCACGCCGCCAGGCACCTGGCGTTCCTGGCCGAGCACGACGACGTGGCGCGGGCGGCGCTGACCGGCGACCCGCTCCTCGCCGAGGCGGTGGCGCGGCACGCGCCGGGGATGGCCGGACGCCTCTGAGGGGTGGCCGGACGGCGCTCCGGATGATGTCGTGGGGTATGCCGCGGCAGCTGATGGTGATCATGGGGTCCGGCGAGACGAGCCCGACCATGGTGAGCGTGCACAAGGACGTCGCCCGGCGGGCGGGTCCGGCGCGGGCCGTCCTGCTCGACACCCCGTACGGCTTCCAGGAGAACGCCGCCGACATCTCGGCGCGGGCGTGCGACTACTTCGCGCGGAGCGTGGGCCTGCGGGTCCGGGTCGCGCCGGACCTGGACGGGGACCGGGGGGCGGCGGTGCTGCGGCGGGCCGAGTGGATCTTCTCGGGGCCGGGCAGCCCCACGTACGCGCTGGACCGCTGGCGGGGAACGGCACGGACCGCGCTGCACGATCACGCGCGGGCCGGGAGCGCGGCACTGGTGTTCGCCTCGGCCGCGGCCTGCACGCTCGGCCGGTTCTGCGTGCCGGTGTACGAGATCTACAAGGTGGGCGCGGCACCGCGCTGGGCCCCCGGCCTGGACCTGATGAGCGTGTACGGGCTGGACGTGGCGATGATCCCGCACTACGACAACGCCGAGGGCGGCACCCACGACACGCGCTACTCCTACCTGGGCGAGCGCCGCCTGGCGGCGATGGAGCGGGAGCTGCCGGACGGCGTGGCGGTGCTCGGGATCGACGAGCACACCGCGATCGTCATCGACGGGGGCCGGGTGGAGATCCGGGGACGCGGGACGGTGACCGTGCGGCGGCGGGGCGAGAGCATCGTCCTGCCCACGGGCGACACCCTGGGCCTGGACGAGCTGCGCGCGCTGGCGAAGGGCGGCGCCGCCGCGCGGCCCCGGCCGCGTCCGGCGAGCCCGGCGGCCGAGGAGGTGAGCCTCCGCGATCTCGTCCTGGACGCCCGGCACCGCTTCGACGAGGCGGCCGGGCCGGACGAGGCGGCGGCGCGGGCCGAGGCCGTCCTCCGGATCGAGGCGGCGGTGACCGAGTGGGCGGCCGACACCGAGGAGGACGAGGGCACCGAGTGGGCCCGCACGATCATGCGCGGCCTGATCGTTCGGCTCGGTACGGCCGCGGACCGGCCCGGCAGGCTGGCCGGGGCCGTCCCGGCACTGATCGAGGTGCGGGACGAGCTGCGCCGCGCGGGCCTCTACCCGCTGGCCGACCGGCTGCGGACGGCCCTCGCCGAGGGCGGGGTGGAACTGCGGGACACCCCCGGCGGGACCGTCTGGGACACCGGCGGGTCAACGCCGGGCGGGTAGGCGTCAGCCGCGCAGGCGGGCGACCTCGTACAGCGAGATGCCGGCGGCGACGCCGGCGTTGAGGGACTCGGCGGCGCCCGGCATCGGGATGGTGACCAGCAGGTCGCAGGTGTCGGCGACCAGCCGGCCCAGGCCCTTGCCCTCGGACCCGACGACCAGCACGAACGGCCCCGCGGCGACCTCGATGTCGGCGACCGCGACGCCGCCGCCCGAGTCGAGCCCGGCCACGAAGCATCCGGCCTTCTGGTACGCCTTGAGCTGCCGGGCGAGGTTGGTGGCCTGCGCGACCGGCACGGTGGCCAGGGTTCCGGCCGAGCTCTTCCACGCGCCCGCGGTCACCCCGGCGGCGCGCCGCTCGGGCACGACCACCCCGGTGGCGCCGAACGCGGCGGCCGACCGGACGATCGCGCCGAGGTTGCGCGGGTCGGTGATCCCGTCGACCGCGACGATCAGCGGGGCCCTGCCCTTGACCAGGTCGTCGGGGTGGGCGTAGCGGTACGGCCGGACCTGGAGCGCGATGCCCTGGTGGACGCTGCCGTCGGTGAGCCGGTCGAGCTCGCTCTTGCCGGTCTCCATCAGCGGGATCCTGCGGTCGGCGGCGAGCTGGATCGACTCGCGGACCCGCTCGTCGCCGCTGGTCATCACGTACAGCGCGGTGCCGGGGACGCCGGCGCGCAGCGCCTCGACCACCGCGTTGCGGCCGGTGATCAGCTCCGGGGCCTCGCCGTTGGCGCGGCGGGCTCCGGCGGGACGGCCGGTCGCGCCGGGACGGGCGGCGCCCGCGCCCTCCGGCCGCGCGCCCGGACCGACGGTCGGGGTGCCGGTCCGGCGGGAGTTCTTCACCGCGCGGGCCTTCTGCCGCTTGCCGTGCCAGTGCCGGTCCTCGGCCTTGGGCGTCGGCCCCTTGCCCTTGTTCTTGGCCATGATCGGTATTGCCCCTCGCGACGTTTGCGGCTCGCTCGCCCGCATGGCTGCCGGGGCGGCTCGGCTCGACCCGGGCGGCACCTCGGCGAACGCCCCGGAACACTTGATTTTATGCGCCTCCCGGACCGGAACGCGCCCGCCGGCCGCCGGTCAGGGGCGCTTGAGCTCCCAGCGCGGACCGTTCGGGGTGTCCTCCACGACGATCCCGGCCTCGGTGAGCCGGTCGCGGATCGCGTCGGCGGCGTCGTAGTCCTTGCGGGCCCGGGCCGCCTGCCGCTGCTCCAGCGCCACCCCGAGCAGGGCGTCGACCACCGGGCTCAGGTCGTCGCCGCCGGAACCGGCCCACTGCGCGGCGAACGGGTCGAGCCCGAGCACGTCGGTCATCGCCCGCACCGCGGCCAGGTGCTCGCGCACGGCGGCCTCGTCGCCGGTGGCCAGCGCGCTGTTGCCCGCGCGGACGGTCTCGTGCACGATCGCGAGCGCGTGCGGCACCCCGAGATCGTCGTCGAGCGCGGACCCGAACGCGGCGGGCGGCTCGGCGGCGGGCTCGCCGGCGCCGACGAGCTCGGCCGCCCGGTGCGCGAACCCCTCGATGCGCTGGTAGGCCGACACGGCCTCGGCCAGCGCGTCATCGGTGTAGTCCATCAGCGACCGGTAGTGCGCCGAGGCCAGGTAGTAGCGGATCTCGGCGGGACGGGCCCTGCCGAGCAGGTCGGGCAGCAGCACCACGTTGCCGACGGATTTGCTCATCTTCTCGCCGTCGACCGTGAGCAGCCCGTTGTGCAGCCAGTAGCGGGCGAACCCGTCACCGGCGGCGCGCGACTGGGCGATCTCGTTCTCGTGGTGCGGGAAGATCAGGTCGACGCCGCCGCCGTGGATGTCGAACACCGGCCCGAGGTACCGGGTCGCCATCGCCGAGCACTCCAGGTGCCAGCCGGGCCGGCCGTCGCCCCACGGCGTCTCCCAGTACGGCTCGCCCGGTTTGGCGCCCTTCCACAGCGCGAAGTCGCGCGGGTCGCGCTTGCAGTCCTCGTTGGGGGTGTCCTGCTCGGAGCGCATGTTGTCGAGCTTCTGGTTGGACAGCGAGCCGTAGTGCTCGGCCCAGGACCGCACGTCGAAGTAGACGTCGCCGCCGGACGCGTAGGCGTGCCCCTTCTCGATCAGCCGCCGGATCAGCACGATCATCTCGGGCACGTGCCCGGTGGCGCGCGGCTCGATCGTGGGCGGCAGGCAGCCGAGCAGGTCGTAGCCCTGGGTGAAGACCCGCTGGTTGCTCTCGGCCACCGCGAACCACGGGACGCCCCCGGCCGCCGCCACCGCGATGATCTTGTCGTCGACGTCGGTGATGTTGCGCGCGAACGTGACCTCGTAGCCGCTGCGCCGCAGCCAGCGCAGCAGCACGTCGTAGATGACGCCCGAGCGGAGGTGCCCGATGTGGGGCGCGGCCTGCGGCGTGGCCCCGCACACGTACATCCCCACGCGGCCCTCTTCAAGGGGCTCGAACGTACGGACGGCGCGGGTGCTGGTGTCGTAAAAGCGCAGGCTCACCGGCCCAGGCTATTGGATCGCCGTGCACCCGCGCGGCTCTCCGGCCCCATCAGGACACCGATCGCGCTGCGGAGCCGGCCGACCTCGAATTCGAGCGCCCCATCCCCGCCCAGCCGCACGGTCCCGTCCGTCTGGGGCGGCCCCGCGCCGTCCCCGCCCGGCCGCACGGTGCCACGCCCCGCGCCGTCGCCGGCCTGCCGCACGGTGGCGGGCGGACGCGCACTGAGGCCGTCGGCCAGGTCGTCGGCCTCGCGGCCCAGCCACCGCAGCGACGCGTCCGGCCGCACGGTCCCGGTGACCAGTTCGGAGAGGCGGCCGGTCGCGCTCCCGATCGTCCAGACGAGCGGCATGGACGAGGCGGCGCCGGGTTCGGCCGTCCGGTCGGCGGCGGCGTCGCGGAGCGCCATCGCCCGCACCGCGAGATCGGCGCGCCAGGCGCGCGGGTCCGGGGACCGTGCCGCCTCAGCGAGGCCGCGCAGCGACCGGACGGCCGCGCGGGTCCAGGGGTCCTCGCGCCGTCCGGGCCAGGTGAGCGCGATGATCACGGCGATCACGCAGCCGCCGAGGAGGTTGTCGACCAGCCGGTCGCCGAAGAACGTCCGGGACTCGCCCATCGCCGCGTACAGCAGCCCCACCGCGGTGGCCACGAACAGCGTCGTCCAGCCGTAGTTCACCACGCCGAGCAGCAGCGCGGGCAGCAGCAGCACCAGGCCCAGCACGCCCTGCACCCCTTGCAGGTCGGCCGTCCACGGGACCAGCACCCCGGCCAGGGCGACTCCGGCGAACGTCCCGGCCAGCCGGTGCCCGAGCCGGCCGCGGACCCGGCCGGGCGGCGTCTGGAGGATCATCACGGCGGCGAAGACGATCCAGTAGATCTGCCCGAGCCGCAGCAGCCCTCCGGCCAGCCCCGCCAGGAAGCAGGCCGCGCCCAGCACGACCGCCCGCCGCGCGACCGGATCGGCGAGGGTCAGCCCGCCGCGGAGCCGTTCCCGGCGGGACGGCAGGATCAGGCTCTGGTCCCGGGGCAGCTCCGCCCCCTGCCGATGCCGCACCACCTCGGCGGCGGCCAGCACGTCGTTGAGATCCCGCACCAGGGCGACGTGCGCCGGTCCGGCCCGCACCGGCGTCGCCAGCCGGCCGGGCAGCGGCCGGTCATCCGCGGGCCCCAGCCCGGACGCCAGGGCCGCGGCCTGCCGTGCGGCCTCGCCCAGGGCGGGCCGCTCGTCCGGACCCGCCGACCGGGCGGTCCGTCCGGCCTCCGACAGCGCCCTGGGCACCGACACCGCCAGCAGCAGCGCGGCCCGGCTCGCCTCGCCGTCGTCGTAGGGCAGCGCGGACGCCTTGACGCGCGACGCGAACGTCTGGAACTCGGCCAGCGCCGCCTCCACCTGCCCGTCGATCTCGGCCTCTCCCCGCGCCGCGTCCGCGAGCGCGCCGGCCAGGGTGCCCAGCGCCCGCGCCGCGCCGAGCGCCAGCGGCCTCCGCGGGTCCGGCGGCGCGATCGACGCGGTGGCCAGCAGGAGGACGGGAAGGGACAGCGCGATCGAGGCGCCCCGCGCCCAGGGCGACCCGCCGTCCAGCGGATGCGCCGCCGAATAGGCGTAGGCGGTCAGCAGCGGCAGTTGCAGCGTCGCGGCCTGACTTCCGAGCCGCGGGGCGAACCCCAGCACCAGCCCGCAGATCCCGAGCCCGGCGGCCAGCGGCCAGGTGGTGCCCGCCACCGCCGCGCCGGCCACGCTGAGCGCCGCCGCCAGCAGCGTCCCGGCCGTGATGATCCGCATCCGGGTGCCGAGCGGACCGGCCGGCTGGTAGAGCGCCAGGAAGATCGCCGGCAGCGCGGCGTAGCCCGCCGTGGCGCCGAGGCCGAGCAGCGCCAGCAGCGCCTGCGAGGTGATCAGCGCCACCAGCAGCCGCGCCCACGTCCGCACGATCGCCGGCGCGTACGGGCGGATCCGCTGCCGGACCGGCGTCACCGCCGCCCCCCTGAGTCACCGGGGCGGCGGAACGCGCCGACGATGATCGAGATGGCCGAGGTGACGATGACCAGGTCGAAGACGATCTGCACCATGGTGACCGCCCGCGCGATCTGCCCCCGCGCGGTGATGTCGCCGTAGCCGACCGTGCCCAGCGTGGTCACCGAGAAGTACAGGGCGTCCAGGCGCGTCCGGATCCCGTTGAACTCCTCGTCCAGCAAGTAGTACGCGGCGGCGAAGAACGCCACGACGACGGTCACCAGGGTGAGGAGCAGCGCGACCTGCTCGGCCATGGACCGGTCCCGCTCAACGGCCCGGCGAACCTGCCGGGTGACCAGCAGAAGCATGCTCACGAACCCGAGGACGAGCAGCGCCAGCCGGAGGACCGCGCGCTCGTCCGAGATCTCGCCCGCTCGCAGCGGGACGACGAAGTAGATTCCGACGACCACCACGACCGAGCCCGCGGCGCGGAGCCACGCCAGCGCCCGCCCGTGCCCGCGAGCCGTATGTCCCCGTGCCGTATGTCCCCGTGCCGTGCGTTTCCGTGCCGTGCGTTTCCGCACTGGTGCCCGCGGCCGTCCGGCCCGGCCGCCGTCCCCCTGGTGCCCCGTGTCGTCCCCCGCCACCTCCGGATCATCCCCGGAAGCGGACGAACTCACTCTTCGCGGTCACCCGGCTCCGCGGCGGACATCTCGGCCGGGACTCAGCGGCGCGGCGGCGGAACGCGCCAAGGCCCGTCGGGCCCGGCCTCCCTCGCCGTGATCTCGCCGCACAGCTCCGCGAACGCGAACGCGTCCGGCGTGCGGACGGCCATGGCGGCGAGCGCCGGCATCCCGCCGTGCGGGTGGACGGTCACCATGCCGTTCTCGATGAGGACCTCGCGGACGGCGGGCCAGGCCACCCGCTCGCCCTCCTTCCCGACACCGTCCCGGTCGACGGAGAACGCCCCGAACCGCACGGTCTCCCCCGCCTCGACCGCCTCCAGCGCACGCGGGACCAGCCGGCGGGTCACCTCGGCGGCGACGGTCTCGCCCAGCGCCCGCACGTCCGGCAGCTCGTCGCCGAACGCGAGGACCCGGCCGTCCTCTCCGGCGACGGCCGTGACCCGCCAGCGGGTCCGGGCGCGCGCCGCGGGCCGCACTCCGGAGACGGTGACGGAGGCCAGATCGTCCCAGCCGTACGCGAGCGTCCCGCCCGGCTCGTCCACCACCAGCCCGCCGGTGAACAGGTGGACGACCACGCGCCCGGCAGGCAGCCCGCCTCTACGCAGCGACCGTCCCGCCGCGCCCGCGAAGACGGCGGCCGTCAGCGCCGCCGCAACCCCGGGAGCCGAGCGCCGCTCGGCCAGGCAGACGGCGGCCACGAGCACGAACACCACGGTGGCCAGGACGAGCCCGGCCAGCCGCGCCGCCGCGCGCCGGAGGCCGGGCCGGGCGTCGAAGGCCCGGACCGGCTCGCCGAGCCCCCGCGTCCCGGCCCGCTCCAGCACCGACCCGGACACCTGCTGCGATAAAGACACGAATATCCGCCTACCCCACTACCGGACCGAAAAATCACCGATAGCGACCACTACTCGGCGGTACGCGCCCACGTCCACGCGTACCCGGGGTCCTCGCAGCGCCGCGCGGCGGCGCCGAGCCCGAGCGGCCGGAACGTGTCGATCATGACGGCCAGCTCGGTCGTCGCCGTGTGCCCCGCCCGGACCGCCTCCACCACCGCCTCGACGGCGCCCGGCTGCGGCCCGTGCGTGAAGCCGGACGGATGCAGCGAAATCGACCCCACGCCGATGCCCGACCCCTTGCGCGCCGAGTAGTCGCCGCCCACATAGAACATCATCTCGTCGGAATCCACATTGTGGTGGTTGTAGGGGATCGGCACGGCCTCCTCGTGAAAGTCGAGCGGACGTGGGCAGAACGAGCAGATCACGAACCCGGGGCCCTCGAACGTCTGGTGCACCGGCGGCGGCGCGTGCGTCCGCTTCACGACGGGCTCGAAGTCGTCGATGTTGAAGACGTACGGGTACAGGTGGCCGTCCCAGCCGATCACGTCGAACGGATGGTGCAGGTAGGTCAATCGCGACAGCCCGCCCCGGTTGCGCACCAGCACCGGCACCTCGCCGCCCTCCACCAGCAGCGGCGCGGCCGGCCCGCGCAGGTCGCGCTCGCTGTAGGGGGCCTGCTCCAGGAACTGCCCGTACTGCGACAGGTAGCGCTTCGGCGGCCGGACGTGCCCGCGCGCCTCGATCACCAAGGCCCGCAGCGTCTCCCCCGCACCGCCGGCCGACTCCGCACCACCGGCCGACTCCGCACCACCGGCCGACTCCGCACCACCGGCCGCCCCCGGCCCTCCGCCCTGGGCGGCGACCGGCACCCAGCGGTGGGTCGTCCCCGTCGGGATGACCACGTAGTCGCCCTCGCCGACGTCCAGCGCGCCGTAGCTGGTCTCGACCCGGGCCGCGCCGGTCTGCACGTACACGACCTCGGCGCCGACCGAGTTGCGGTACAGCTCGCTCGGCCCGGACGCCGCCACGAACGACATCCGCACGTCCTCGTTGCCGAACAGGACCTGCCGTCCGAGCACCATGTCGCCACCGGGTGGGAGGTCCTGCGTGCGGTAGGCGCGGGGTCGCAGGGGATGGTTCGGCGTGAGGTCCGCCGCTCCCGCCGGATCACCGTCCACGCCCTCGCTCTTGATGATCGCGGTGGGCGCGTGCCGGTGGTACAGCAGGCTGGAGTCGGAGGAGAAGCCCTCCTCCCCCATCAGCTCCTCCGCGTAGAGCCCGCCGTCCGGACGGCGGAACTGAACATGACGCTTCCGCGGGACCTCGCCCACGACCCGGTAGTACGGCATCGCTGCCTCCCAGTGGCGACCGCCTTCGTCTCTACCACCGTACGGCCCCCCGTCCGCGCCCGGCGGGCACGGGCGATCCCCGGATGATCCTCCCGAATACAAGGTGATCAACCTGAAGATCCGGGTAACCCTCTCTTCGGCCGGCCGACCTCCCGTGGAGCTTCCCGCCCCGCACCGGCCACGACCCGCAGGCCCACTCCCCGAGACGAGTCGCCATGTCGTCCGATCGCCCCTCCCCGCCCGGAGACGCCCGCCACTCCCCCGCACAGCGGCGGCTGCTGCACGCGCTCGCCGGGCTGGCCGTCGCCGCGCTGGCGGGCGGCGCGTTCGCGCTGACCTACGACCTGCTGCGCGACCTGGCCGTGGAGGGACGGGCGGACCGCCGCTGGGCCCCGGTCTACCCGGCGATGGCCGACGCGCTCACCGTGCTGACGCTGCTGGCCCTGGTGGTCGCCCGCCAGGCCCGCTGGTGGACCCGGTGGCTGCGCTGGACGCTGCTGCTGGCCCTGGTCGCCGGGACCGCCGCGCTCAGCGTGCAGCACACCGTGCGGGGACCGGACTCCCTCCCGGACGCGCCGCTGAGGGCGGGCGTGGCCGTGGCCCCGCACGTGATGCTGGTGATCGCGATCTGGCTGTGGCTGACGATGGTCAAGCAGCTCCGCGCCCCGCGGCCGGCCCCGGCGCCGCCGCCGGAGGCGCCGTCCGGTCTCCGACGGCGCCGCGAGCGCGAGCACGTCAAGACGCTCAAGCCGCTGCCGGTCGCCTCCCTCCAGCCGGGACGCGCCCCCGAGGCCCTGGAGGCCCCCGAGACCGGCGGACGTGCGAGCGACCACCGTTCCGATCTCTTCATGCCCCTGATGCTGGACGAAGAGGGCGACGACGGGACCGAAGGGAAGAAGGACGCCGGTCTCGGGATCCTGGATGGGGACCCGCCGTCGAGGACGTTCCGAAGCTCGCCCGTCCCGCCCGCCGAATAACGCCCGCGAAATCACATCACCGGGTGACGCGCGGAGAATTACACCGGTGAAATAACACCCATGGCATCGGGCCCGTTCCCGGCCGGAAAGTAAAAGATCCAAAAAGGCCGGCGCCGCCGGCACAAAGGCGGCGGCGCGGGCGCGGAGACCAACGGGAAAGGCGGTCAGCGGTGCTGCTGGAGTACCAGGGCGTTCGCGATGGCGGCCAGTCCCTCGCCGCGGCCGGTCAGGCCGAGCCCGTCGGTCGTCGTGGCGGAGACGCTGACGGGCGCGCCGCCGAGGGCCTCGCCGAGCGCCTTCTCCGCCTCGGCGCGGCGCTTGCCGATCTTGGGACGGTTGCCGATGACCTGGACGGCGACGTTGCCGATGACGAAGCCCGCCTCGTCCACCAGGCGGGCGACCTCGTGCAGCAGCTCCGCGCCGGACGCGCCGGACCAGCGCGGGTCGGCGGTGCCGAAGACGGCGCCGAGATCGCCGAGCCCGCAGGCCGACAGCAGCGCGTCGCACGCGGCGTGCGCCGCCACGTCGCCGTCGGAGTGCCCGTCCAGCCCGGTGCCCTCACCGGGCCAGTGCAGGCCGGCGACGTGCAGCGGGCGGTCGTGGGAAGCGAACGGGTGGACGTCGGTGCCGACGCCCACCCGTGGAATCCGTTCGCTCAACTCAGCTGGCCAGAACCTCGTCGAGGAGGGCCTCGGCCTTGTCCTCGTTGGTCTTCTCGGCCAGCGCGAGCTCGCTGACCAGTATCTGCCGGGCCTTGGCCAGCATCCGCTTCTCGCCGGCGGACAGCCCGCGCTCCTTGTCGCGACGCCAGAGGTCGCGAACGACCTCGGCGACCTTGTTGACATCGCCAGAGGCGAGCTTCTCAAGGTTGGCCTTGTAACGACGCGACCAGTTGGTGGGCTCCTCGGTGTAGGGTGCGCGCAGCACCTCGAACACCTTCTCCAGACCTTCCTGGCCGACCACGTCGCGGACACCCACGTCCTCAACGTTCTCGACCGGGACCTGCACTGTCAGGTCGCCCTTGTCGACCTTCAAGACCAGATAGGTCTTTTCCTCACCCTTGATGGTGCGAGTCTCGATGGCCTCGATCCGAGCAGCCCCATGGTGGGGGTAGACGACGGTGTCGCCGACCTGGAAAGTCATGTGACAAGTACCCCTTCCGCTACGCCAAGGATAGCACGGAACCGGCGGTGGCCGTACCGGCGTTAACGACATATCCGCAGGTCAACCCCCTTATTGGGGTCTTGACAAAGCCCTTTAATGGTGCATTACGGACCCGTTCGGCGCACCGCGCACGGGTCCCGGACACCCCCGCCGCAGGCGATCACGGTTCCTCCGGTCCGCCTCTACCGGAACCGGGGAAGCGGCCCATACTGGAGGTGAACAGGCCGGGCCGCGTGGGTACGAAGCGCCCGGAAGGGTCCGAAAAGGGCGTGCCGGAGGCGGAGGACGACCGGCCGGCTCGACGGATTCGAGGATGGTGAGGTGCGGCGTGAGGCCAGACGGCGACCCCGAGCCCGACGATTACGGGCTGCCCCGCGTGGACGTCGTGGTGCCCGACGACGCCCGCGAGCTCGACCGCGACATCCTCGCCTACCACCGCGAGCGGCGCCAGCGGCGGAGGCGCGCGCGGATCCGGCGGCTGGTGCGCCCGGCGACCCGGTACGGCCTGGCCATCCCGATCATCACCGGCGCGCTGCTGATCGCCCTGGTCAGCGGCGCCATGCTCACCGCCTTCGGGCCCCGGCCCACGCCCCGTCCGGCCGTCTCGCTGCTGGCCCCGCACCCGGTGGCGAGCCCCGGCCAGGTCAACGGCACGCTGCCCGCCGGCGAGGTGTTCCTGACCACCGGCACGTCCAGAAAGACCCCGCTGACCGATCTGCGCCCCGCCGTGTTCGCGATCGTCCCGCCCACCTACAAGTGCGACGACCTGGTGGCCGAGCTGGCGGCCCGAACCCAGGACGCCAAGCTCAACTTCTGGCTCGTCGCCGACCCGCGCGCGGCGAGCGGGCACGCGGGCCTGAAGGTCAAGCGGCTGACCGCGTGCGCGGGCACCGCCCACGCGGGGGCGCCGCAGATCATCGAGGACCCCTCCGCACTGCTGGCCGGCGCCTACGCGCCCGCGCCCGGCTCGGCCGGCCCGTCCGGCTCGGCGGGCGCGGAGCTCACGGCGGTGTTCGTCCGCCCCGACGGCGTGGTCACCGACGTGGTCCGCGCGCCGCGGGCCGGGCCCGAGCTCACCGCCAAGGTCAAGTCACTCGAAACCGGCTGATCGCGGACGGAACGGCACTCGGCGGGCGCTCGTCCCGCCGGGCTGGCCGGGCGCGGACCACCCCCGGGGACGGGGTGGCGCCCCGGCCTCGCTACGCTTCCCCTGGCGTTTCTCGCGCCGCCCCCAGAACCCTTCCAACGCCCCCTCGCGAGGAGATCGTCGCCGTGATCCGAAACAGCCGCCGAGTGGCCGTGCTCGCCATCGCGGGAGCCGTCGCCATGGTGCCGGTGCTCTCCGGCTGCGGCGCCGGCAGCGAGCCCCAGACCGCCGCGCCCACCCAGCTCACCGAAGGCGTCAACGTCACCGTCCCCAAGGACGCGGCGGCGGCGAAGATCGACGTCCGCAACATGTTCCTGCTGGGCCCGCGGCCCGACATGGCCTTCGGCCAGGGCGCCTCGGTGCCGCTCTACGCCACGGTCATCAACCAGGTCAAGGGCACGCAGGACCGGTTGGTGAACGTCAGCTCGCCCGACTTCGCCCAGGTGAAGATCACCGGCGGTGCCGTGGCGCTGCCGCCCGCCAAGCCGTCCGGTGAGGGCAGCGCGGTCCGGCTGATCGGCCAGGCCGCCCCGGCGACGCCTGCGGCCGGTGCGGGCAAGGCGACCGGCAAGCCCGGCGACAAGCCCACCGGCAAGCCGTCCAGCACGCCCTCGTCCAAGCCGTCCGGCGAGAACAGCGCCGCGCCGGGCGCGGAGGCCACCGGTGCGGCCTCCCCGGCCGCGACGCCGTCCGGCACCGCCACTCCGTCCGGTACGGCCACGCCGTCCGGTACGGCCACGCCGCCCGCCGCCGACGCGTCAGGGGCCGCTCAGCCGGCCACCCCGGCCGCCCCGCCCGCCGCGGACGGCAAGGCGCCGCTCGTGGTGCTGACCGGGCTCACCAAGCAGCTCCTCGGCGGCGAGACGCTGACCGTGCGGCTCCAGTTCGAGCGGGCCGGCAGCGTCGAGGTCACGGTCCCGGTCATCGCGCAGCAGGGCGAGTACGCGGGCTACGCCGCGGTCTCCGCCGGCAGCCCGGCTCCCGGCGCCTCCGCCGCGCCCGGCACCGAAGGCGGTACCGAGGGCGGCGAGCACGGGTCCGCCGCGCCCACCAGCACCGGCACGGACGAGCCGACCACGTCCTCCCCGGCCCAGCCCGCGTCCCCGGCCGCGGAGGCCGGCGCCGGTCACTGACCGGCACCAGCGACGACCGAACGGCCCGTACGGCAGCACGCCGTACGGGCCGTTCGCGTTTCCTCCGGTCTAGGGCTCGAACTTGTAGCCCAGGCCGCGGACGGTGACGATGTACCGCGGCGTGGACGGGGCCGACTCGATCTTGGCGCGGAGTCGCTTGACGTGGACGTCCAGGGTCTTGGTGTCGCCGACGTAGTCGGCCCCCCAGACCCGGTCGATGAGCTGCATGCGGGTCAGCACCCGGCCCGCGTTGCGCAGCAGCACCTCCAGCAGCTCGAACTCCTTGAGCGGAAGCTGGACCTGCTCGCCGGCCACGCTGACCACGTGCCGCTCGACGTCCATCCGGACCGGGCCGGCCTCCAGCGTCGCCGGGGCCAGCTCCTCGACCTCGCCCTGCCGGCGCAGCACCGCGCGCATCCGGGCGATCAGCTCGCGGGTGGAGAACGGCTTGGTGACGTAGTCGTCGGCGCCGAGCTCCAGCCCGACGACCTTGTCGACCTCGCTGTCCTTGGCGGTCAGCATGATCACCGGGACGTTGGACCTGGTCCGCAGCTCCCGGCACACCTCGGTGCCGGGCAGCCCGGGGAGCATCAGGTCGAGCAGGACCAGGTCGGCGCCGTTGCGCTCGAAGATGTCCAGCGCGTCGGGGCCGGTCGCCGCGACGGCGACCTCGAAGCCCTCCTTGCGCAGGTTGTACGACAGTGCGTCGCTGAACGACTCCTCGTCTTCCACGACGAGCACGCGGGTCACGGTGTTGCCTCCCGGGCGGTCTGGTGCGGTGCGGCCCCAGCGGCGGAGCGGCGCGGGTCCCTCATGATGCTCATGGCGCTGCCCTTCAGAGATTCGGTGGGGTCGGGCGGACGTTGGGGGGCCCGCCGTCGGCGTGCACACGGGCCTCGGTCGCCGCGTCGGACGCGGCGGAGCCCGCGGCGGACGCGCCGGCGGCCTGGGACGGGGCGTCGTGGCCGGACGGGTTGAGCAGCGGCAGCCGGATCGTGAACGTCGATCCCGCGCCCTCCTTGCTCCACACCGTCACCTCGCCCCCGTGCTTGGTGGTGACGTGCTTGACGATGGCGAGGCCGAGCCCGGTGCCGCCGGTCTGGCGGGACCGCGCCGGATCGACCCGGTAGAACCGCTCGAAGATCCGCTCCACCTCACCGGCGGGGATGCCGATGCCCTGGTCGGTGACGTTGACCTCGACGTGCCGGTCGTCGCACTGCCGGGTGGCCACCACCACCCGGGTGTGCTCGGGGCTGTAGGCGATGGCGTTGTCGACCAGGTTGCGCAGGGCCTGGACCAGCAGCTCCGCGTCGCCGCGGACCCTCAGCCCGTCCGTCCCGCCGGTGGTCAGCTCGATGTCCTTGGACGTCGCCTTGATCTGGGAGCGGTCGAGCGCCTCGGCCACCACCTCGTCGAGCTCGACCGGCCGCAGCTCGGGCAGCGGCTCGTCGCCCTGGATCCGCGACAGCGTCATCAGGTCCTGGACGAGGTGGTTCAGCCGGACCGACTCGATCTGCATCCGCCCCGCGAAGCGGCGGACCGCCTCGGGGTCGTCGGCGGCGCCCTCGACCGTCTCGGCCAGCAGCGACAGCGCGCCGACCGGGGTCTTCAGCTCGTGGCTCACGTTGGCCACGAAGTCGCGCCGGATCGCCTCGACCCGGCGCATCTCGGTCAGGTCCTCGGCAAGCACCAGCACCAGCCCATGCGTACCGAGCGGCGCGACCCGCACCGCGAACCAGCGGGCGCCCGCGCGGCCACGGGCGCGGGACAGGCCGACCTGGATCTCGGTCTCCCGGATCTCGCCGTCGCGGCGGACCAGCCTGGCCATCGCCAGCACCTCGTCCACCACCAGCCGGTCGCCGCTCACCACGCCGAACGCGCGAGCCGCCGAGCTGGCGCGCAGCACCCGGTCCTCGGCGTCCACCACGACGGCCGAGGAGCGCAGCACGCTCAGCACCGACGCGACTCCCGGGGGCAGCCCTCCCGGGGGCGCCGCCGGTGCCGACACCCGCTGGGCCCGCTCGCTCACGCGTACCGCCAATCCAGTAGCCAGCCCGATCGCGAGCCCGGCAAGCCCGGTCAGAGCTGCGACAATCTCGACCTCCACACTCCGGATCGTAAGCGTCGCCCAGGCCCTTTCCCCACCATCGGGGTGCCCGACCTGGTCTCGTTCGTCCAAAGTTCACCTCGTTATCCGGGCCGGTTCACGCGGGCCGGGCAGGCTGTTGCGTGGACGAGTCCGTCCCCCCGGCCCGGCCGGCCCCCGCCCACGCACCAAGGGATCTCAATTGCGCGACGCCTACCACGAGGAGCTCGACTCCCTCACCGACAAGCTGGTGGAGATGACCCGGCTGGTCCGCTCCGCGATGGCCCGCGCGGTGACCGCGCTGCTGGACGCCGACCTGCGGCTCTCGGAGGAGGTGATCGGCGGCGACGAGCACGTCAACAAGATCGACGCCCAGATCGAGGAGAGCGTCTTCGACCTGATGGCCCGGCAGCAGCCCGTCGCCGGCGACCTGCGCACGCTGATCACCGCGCTCCGGATGTCCGGCGACCTGGAGCGGATGGGCGATCTGGCGGTGCACATCGCCAAGACCGCCCGCCGCCGGCACCCCGAGACGGCCGTCCCGCCCGAGCTCCAGGCAATCGTGCTGGAGATGGGCCAGATCGCCGAGCGGATGATCGCCAAGACCGGCAGCGTGATCGCGTCCCAGGACGTCGAGATGGGCCTGGAGCTCGACGCCGACGACGACCAGATGGACCGCCTGCACCGCAAGCTGTTCGATCTCCTGCTGTCGCCCAAGTGGAAGCACGGCGTCGAGCCCGCCGTCGACATCACCCTGGCGGGCCGCTACTTCGAGCGGTTCGCCGACCACGCCGTCCACGTCGCCGAGAACGTCGTGTACCTGGTCACCGGCCAGCGCCCCGAAGAGATCACCGAGCTGCCCTGACCCTGGCCGGGGTCAGCCGTCCTCGGGCGCCAGCTCCGCGAACACCACCTTCCCCCCACCGTCCAGCGGCCTCACACCCCAGCGCCGCATCGACGGCGGCGAGTGGAGCACCGGAGAGACCCTGCCTCCGATGGCGGTGCTCGCGGAACGCTATGAGGTGAGCCGGAACGTGGTGGCCCGGGCGGTCGGGAAGCTGGCAAAGGAGGGACGGCTGGGAGCCCTACGGCACCGGGCCCGGGGCGTGGATCGACGTGATCGAGGCGCTGGGACACGGGCCGCTGGAGTGGCTCGAGCGGCGCCGGGTGCGGATGCCGTCCTCGGACGAGACGAAACTGCTGCTCATCCCCGCGGACCTTCCGGTCTGGGAGATCGTCCGGATCGCCTACAGCGCCAAGGACGAGAAGGCCGTGGACGTCACGCAGGTCATCATCCCGGGCGACCGCATGGAGGAGGTGTCGCGGCTCCAGCGTGACGACTCCGCCCGCTGGCCGCACACCTCTGACGGGCCGGACGGGCCACGGGTGGCACCGCTCGAATAGCGCGAGGCCCGCCGCATGGACGCGGCGGGCCTTTCAAGCGCGGGGCATCAGTAGTGATAGCGGGCTTGAAGGATGATCAGTTCATCGTCGCGCGGGAGGTAGACGAGCCGGTGCTCCTCAGTGATCCTGCGGGACCAGGCTCCCTGAAGAGCGTGCCTGAGCGGTTCGGGTTTGCCGATACCCGCGTAAGGATCACGCAGGGTGTCGTCAACGAGCCGGTTGATCCGCTTCAGGATCTGCCGGTCGGCGGAAAGCCAGGAGGTGTAGTCCTCCCACCCCTCCGGCGTGAAGGACAGTTTCACAGGCGTTCGTCGTCGACGAGCTCATGGGTCTCGTGACGGCCTTCCAGCGCATGCTGGTACGAGGCGATGAGGCGGCGCATGTTGGCCGGGGAACGCAGCAGGTGCGCCGTCTCCTCCAACGCCTCGTATTCGGCGGCGGGTACGAGGAAGGCGCGGTTGTGCTTGGAGACGATCTCTACGGGTGCACCGTCGTCGTTGACCTCGTCGATGAGAGGGAACAGCCGACGCCGGGCTTCGCTCGCGGTGATGGACACCGGAAACCTCCACTCAGTCTGGTACCAAATATCGTACCACTATCGCCTGTGAGTCCACCGTCACGGCCTTGTCGCGCCGGGAGCCCCGGCCGCCGTCTGGCGGCCGGGGCTCCTGCGTGGGGTTACTTGCGGCGGGAGCCGCGGGGCTGCTTGGCGGACTTGCCGGACGGCGCGGCGGCGGGCTTGGCCGGGGCGGCGCCCTGGTTCTTGACGGCCTCGATGGCGGCCTTGGCCGCGGCCGGGTCGAGGTACTCGCCGCCGCGCTTGAGCGGGGCGAAGTCGTCGTCGAGCTCGTACACCAGCGGGATGCCGGTGGGGATGTTGAGGCCGGTGATCGCCGAGTCGGAGACGTCGTCGAGGTGCTTGACCATGGCGCGCAGGGAGTTGCCGTGCGCGGCGACCAGGACGGTCTTGCCGGCGGCCAGGTCGGGGACGATCGCGTCGTACCAGTAGGGCAGCAGCCGGTCGACCACGTCGGCGAGGCACTCGGTGCGCGGGATCAGCTCGGACGGCAGACCCGCGTAGCGCATGTCGTTGACCTGCGACAGCGGGTCGTCGTCCTTGATCGGCGGCGGCGGGGTGTCGTAGGAGCGGCGCCAGGTCGTGAACTGCTCTTCGCCGAACTCGTCGCGGGTCTGCGCCTTGTTCTTGCCCTGGAGCGCGCCGTAGTGGCGCTCGTTGAGCCGCCACGAGCGCTGGACCGGGATCCACAGCAGGTCGGCCACGTCCAGCGCGATGTTGGCGGTGCGGACGGCGCGCTTCAGCAGCGAGGTGTGCAGCACGTCGGGGGTGATGTCCGCGTCGAGCAGCAGGTCACCGCCCTTGGTGGCCTCGCTCTCGCCTTTCGCCGAAAGGTCGACGTCCACCCAGCCGGTGAACAGCCCTTCCGCGTTCCACACGCTTTCGCCATGCCGGAGCAATACCAGGGTCGCCATGGGAGCAGAGCCTATCGGCCGCGTATCCGGACCGGAGTGGTGGCCGGTCAGGAACGGTTGGCGGGGTCGGCGAACGAGGCGAACGCCTGGAGGTTGGCCAGGCTCTCGCCGCGCTTGACCCGCCAGTCCCACTCGCGCTGGATGGAGGACTTGAAGCCGCGTTCGAGGGCCTTGTCGAAGTTCTCGTCGGAGTAGGTCAGCACGCAGCCGAGCAGCCGGTCGATCTCGTCGGGGCTGATCGAGGCGAGCGGGACCCTGCCGACCAGGTGGACGTCGCCGATCTCGTCGAGGGTGAAGGCGACCCCGTACATGCGGCCGTTGCGCTCCAGCAGGAACCGGTAGAAGTCGGCGTGGTTCTCGTCGGGGCGGCGGCAGAAGAACGCCTCGACGTGCAGGCTGTGGTCGCCGACGATCAGCCAGGTCATGGTGGCGAGCTTGTGCCGGCCGGGCAGCTTCACGAAGAAGGCGTGCTCGCGCGGGACGTCGTACTCCAGGCCGGCGTCTTTGAGGGTCTCCTCGATGATCCCGGCCAGTTCGGCCTGGGAGGCGGCGGTCACGCGGGCACCTCCGCGGTGAGGACGGGCGGCTGGCGGCGGGGTGCCCGGAGCTGGTCCATGGCTCCGGTATACACCTCCAGCAGGCGATCGACCGTCGCATCCCACCCGAGGCCCTGGGCGTGGCGGACGGCGCCGCGGGCCAGCCTGGTGCGCAGCGCGGGTTCGGCGTGGAGGCGGCGCAGGACGGCGGCGTAGTCGTCGGGGTCGTGGCCGTGGATCAGCGTCCCGGACCGGCCGTCGTCCACGGCGGTGCAGAGCCCGCCGACGGCGGCGGCGACGACGGGGGTGCCGCACGCCTGCGACTCGACGGCGACGAGGCCGAACGACTCGTTGTGCGAGGGGACGACGGTGACGTCGGCGGCCCGGTACCAGTCGGCCAGGACAGGCTGGGGGCTCGGCGGCTCGAACCGGACGACGTCGGCGATGCCGAGTTCGGCGGCCAGTGCCTGGAGCCCCTCGGGACGGCACCGGCCGCTGCCGCTCGGCCCGCCGACCACGGCGACGACCAGCTTGGCGCGCAGCGACGGGTCGTCCGCGAGCATGCGGGCGGCGGCGCGGAGCAGGACGTCGGGGGCCTTCAGCGGCTGGATCCGGCCGACGAACAGCAGCACGTACGCGTCGCTCGGCAGCCCGAGGCGGTGCCGCGCCGAGCCGACGCGGTGCGGGAGGGGATCCGCGCCCAGGGCGAGCCGCGGCGGTTCGGGGTGGAACAGCCCGAGGTCGACGCCGGGACTGACGGTCGCGACCCGTCCGGGGTCGGCGTCGTAGAGGTCGATCAGCTCGCGCGCCTCCTTGCCGGTGTTGGCGACGATCTGGTCGGCGGACCGGACGACCTGCTCCTCGCCGAGGACGCGTTCCCGCGGCTCGGGCTTGTCGCCGCCCGCCAGCGCGGCGTTCTTGACCTTGGCCATCGTGTGCATGGAGTGGACGAGCGGGACGCCCCAGCGCTGCTTGGCGGCCCAGCCCGCCTGCCCGGAAAGCCAGTAATGGGTGTGCAGAAGATCGTAATGGCCGGGGTCGTAGGACGCCTCGGCACGCAGCACCCCGGAGGTGAATCCGCAGAGCTGGCGGGGCAGCTCGGACTTGTCGAGCTCCTCGAACGGCCCGGCGACGACGTTGCGCACCAGCACGCCGGGGGCGAGCTCGACCACGGGCGGGAGGGCGCGCGAGGTGGCGCGGGTGAAGATGTCGACCTCGATCCCGCGTGCCGCCAGCCGCCTGGCCACCTCGACGATGTAGACGTTCATCCCGCCCGCGTCGCCCGTTCCCGGTTGATCAAGGGGGGACGTGTGAACACTGATCGTCGCAACCCGGCTGATACGACGTGGCACGGGACACCACCTCCGGTAGTGCAACCTATCCATGACGTTCGGTGTTCCCGCCCCCCGGGCACCCCGCCGGACGCCTGGAGGACGGCCCTCGGGGCATGCGGGCGGCGGGGGCGGCCTGGGCCCGCGGGCGCCCGCCTGGAAGGCTGGCCGCATGCGGAAGACGGCTGTAGTGACGGGCGCGAGCAGCGGCATCGGAGCCGCGACGGCCAGGCGGCTGGCGGCCGAGGGGTTCCATGTGGTGCTCGCGGCGCGGCGGCGGGACCGGCTGGACGAGCTCGCGGAGGAGATCGCCCGGGACGTCCCGGGGGCGGGCCGGATGGTCCCGGTCACCCTGGACGTGACCTCGCAGGAATCGGTGGACGCCCTGGCCGCGGCGGTCGACGGGTGCCATGTGCTGGTCAACAACGCGGGCGGCGCGGTGGGCCTGGAGGCCGTCGCCGACGCCGATCCGGCCGACTGGCAGGCGATGTACGACACCAACGTGCTGGGGCTGCTGCGGGTGACCAAGGCCCTGCTGCCCAAGCTGATCGCCGGCGGCGCCGGCCACGTGGTCAACATCACCTCGCTGGCCGCGCACGACCCGTACGAGGGCGGCGCCGGCTACAACGCGGCCAAGCACGCCGCGTACGCGGTGAACGAGGTCATGCGGCTGGAACTGGTGGCCGAGCCGGTGCGGATCACCGAGATCGCGCCGGGCCTGGTGAAGACCGAGGAGTTCTCCCTCGTCCGGTTCAAGGGGGACGCGGAGAAGGCCGAGCGGCCCTACCAGGGCGTCCCCGAGCCGCTCGTCGCCGACGACATCGCCGACTGCGTCGCCTGGGCGGTGACCCGGCCGCCGCACGTCAACATCGACCGGATCGACGTCCAGCCGCGCGTCCAGGCCGCACCGCACAAGCTGCACCGCGAGTGACCTTCCGGGCACACTCCGTGTCCGGAATGCCGTTGTACGGTCAGCGGCGCTCCGATCGGGTATCCCCCTGAGCAGGGAGTTCACCGAGGGGAACGGCCTCGGCGATCCGCTCGGGGGGACGGAGCAACGACATGATCGGGAGCCGCCAGCAGGCTTTCGTGCTGAATCTGGACGCACCGGAGGCCGGTCTCGCCAGGGTGGGCGGGAAGGGCGCCTCGCTGGCGCGGCTCGCGCGCGCGGGCCTGCCGGTTCCGGCGGGGTTCCACGTCACCACGGAGGCGTACCGCAACTTCGTCGAGCACGCGGGGCTGCGCGAGGAGATCCTCGCGGCCGTCGCGGGCGTCGATCCGGATCGGCCCGAGACCTCCGCGGAGGCGTCGCGGCGGATCGGCGCGCTGTTCGCCCGGCACGACCCGTCCGTGCACGTCGCGGGGCCGATCAGGTGGTCCTACGCGGGGCTCGGCGACCGCGACCAGCCCGTCGCGGTGCGGTCGTCGGCGCCGGACGAGGACCTGGCGGACGAGTCGTCGGCCGGGCAGTTCGGCACCCTCCTCGGCGTGCGGGGCGAGGCGGCGGTGCTGGACGCGGTCCGCGAGTGCTGGGCCTCGCTGTGGTCGGCGCGCGCCATCGCCTACCGCGCCGACAACGGCGTCGACCACGCGGAGGCGTCCATCGCGGTGACGGTGCAGGCGATGGTCCCGGCCGACTCCGCCGGGCTGATGTACACGGTCGCGCCGGTGAGCGGCGCCGCCGACCAGCTCGTGATCAACGCGGCCTGGGGGCTCGGCGACGCCGTGACCGGCGGCCGGGTCACCTCGGACGCGGTGGTGCTGGACAAGGCGTCCGGCAAGGTCATCGGGCAGCGGATCGCGGCCAAGTCGACGATGTCGGTGCTGACCGCGCACGGCGTCCGGGACGAGCCGGTGCCGTCCGGGTGGCGGGACCGGCGCGTCCTGACCCCGGAGGCCGCGGCGGAGCTCGCCCGGCTCGGCGTCCAGATCGAGGAGCTGTACGGGCGGCCGATGGAAGTGGAGTGGGCCCGGCACGAGCAGCGCCCCTGCGTCCTCCAGACCCGTCCGATCAGCGGCCTCGGCCCGCTCGCCCCCGACACGCGCACCGAGGTGTGGAACGACAGCATCGGCCACGACTACCTGTGGACGAACAGCGACCTCGGCGAGGCCGTCCCGGACGTGATGACGCCCTGCACCTGGTCGCTGGTCGAGATGTTCATGCACGGGGCGATGGAGTCGGCTTCCCTCCCCGGGCACCGCGCCTACGGCAACATCGGCGGCCGGTTCTACATGAACCTCAGCATGGCCACCACGCTCGCCACCGCGTTCGGCACCAGGGCGAGGCTCGACGGCCTGGAAGAGGTCTTCGGGAAGCTGCCGCCGGGGGTCCGGATCCCGCTCGTACCGATCTCGAGGGGACGGGTGATCCGCGAGCTGGTGCCCAGGATGGCCGCCGTGCAGCTCCGGGCCCGCAGGAACCAGAGGCGGCTGCCCGGATTCCTCGATGCGGCCCCGGGCCGCTGCCTCGCCCTCCACGAGCGGATCGCCGACGCGTCCGACCCCAGGGACCTGCTGCACCTGTGGCGGGAGGGGATCCTGCCCCTGTTCGTCGAGGCGTGCCACATGCTGGAGGCCGCCGGACGGCAGGGCGGCGCCGACCTCGTCGGTGTGCGCCGCCGGCTGGAGCGGCTCGTCGGCGAGCACGACGCCGCCGCCATGCTCACCGGGCTGCGGCACCCGAGCCACCGGGCGGCCGGCCTCGGCCCCGTGACCGGCCTCGCCCAGCTCGCCCGCGGCGAGATCGACGAGCGCGCCTACACGCGGGACTGGGGGCACCGCGGGCCGCACGAGTTCGAGGTGTCGATGCCCCGTCCGGCCGAGGACCCGCGCTGGGCGGCCCGGCAGCTCATGTCCGCGCGCGACGACGGCCTCGAGGCCGCTGAGCTCGTCGAACGGCAGCAGGCCGCGAGCCGCGCCGCCTGGCGCCGGTTCGAGGCGCACCACCCGCGCCAGGTGGCCGCCATGCGCCGCCGGGTCGGGCGGTACGCGCAGGCCGTCCACGACCGCGAGGCCGCCCGCTCGGAGGTCGTCCGCGTCTTCTGGGTGCTGCGCGCGTTCGTGCTGCGCGCCGGTGCGCTGACCGAGCAGGGCGACGGGCTGTTCTTCCTGACCGGCGACGAGATCCTCGGCGTGCTCGGCGAGGACGACCGCCCGCTGCGGAAGATCCCGGTACGGCGCCGGACGTACGAGCGCTACCGGACGCTGCCCCCCTACCCGGCGCTGATCCGCGGCCCGTTCGACCCGTTCGCCTGGGCCAGGGACCCCGATCGCCGCACCGACTACTACGACGCCGCCCGGCCCACCACGGGCGCGACCCCCGTCCGGGAGTGGGAGGAGGGCGACGAGGGCGCGGTCGTCACCGGCTTCCCGGGCGCGCCGGGGATCGTGGAGGGCGTCGTGCGGGTGCTGTCCTCGCCCGAGGACGGCGACCGGCTGCGTCCCGGCGAGATCCTGGTGACGGCGGTGACCAACATCGGCTGGACGCCGCTGTTCCCCCGCGCCGCCGCCCTCGTGACCGACGTCGGCGCGCCGCTCTCGCACGCCGCGATCGTCGCCCGCGAGCTGGGCGTCCCGGCGGTCGTCGGCTGCGGCGACGCCACCATGCTGCTGCGCACCGGCGACCACGTCCGGGTGGACGGCGAGCGCGGCAAGATCACGGTCGTCGCGGATCGACCGCATCCCACGCCAGCGTCACCTCGCCCAGCCGCCAGCGGGACCGCCCGCCGTACGGAGGACGGGTGAGCACCGGGTAGGTCCGGGCCAGCAGCGACACCGCCTCGATCCACCGCGCCCGCGGGCCGAACGCCGACTGCGGCGCGGCGACCGCCCAGCACCGGTCGAAGTCAGCCAGCAGCCCGTGCACCCGCTCGCCCGGCACGTTGCGGTGGATCAGCGTCTTGGGCAGCCGTTCGGCCAGGTCGGACGGCTGCCCGAGCGATCCGAGCCGAGCCGCGAACGTGATCGTCCTGGGTTCGCACCGGCCCGCCGCCGCGCGGGCGCCCGCGGAGTGGGCCGCGCGGGCGGCGCCGAGGGTGACCCACACGGCGCGGCGCCCGATCTCGTCGCAGGTGCCCTCGACCAGGACCCCGCCGGGGTCGATCCGCGAGCACAGCCCGTCCCACGCCCGCCAGGCCTCGTCCTCGCCGTACTGGCGGAGCACGTTGAACGCCCTGACCAGCACCGGCGGACGGTCCACCGGAAGCTCGAACCCGCCCCGCCGGAACGACAGCCCCTCCAGGGGCCCGGCCGCCTCGAGGTAGGCCAGCCCGGCCGCCACCCGTTCGGGCTCAATCTCGATGCCGACGACCTCCAGCCCCGGTGAGACGGGCCGCAGCCGCCGGTACAGCTCGACCGTGGTCACGGGCGACGCCCCGTACCCGAGATCGACGGCGAGCGGCCGTTCCACGGCGCGCAGCGGCCCGGTCTGGGTGGCGGCGATCCAGCGGTCGACCCTGCGCAGCCGGTTGGGTGCGGTGGTACCGCGGGTCACCGCCCCCTGGGGCTTCTGCGTCCGGGCCACCCCGCCATTGTCCCGCCCCGCGGCAGGCGCCGCGCACCGCCCGGGAGGCCGGGCGGACCCAGAGATAAGTAATTGGTTACGGTGCTCCCGAGGTCCCGTCCCCCCGAAGGAGCGCCGATGCCGCGATTCGACCTGGCGACCCTGCACGAGGCCATCGCGGCCGAGATCCCCGACCGGGAGTGCGTGATCTGGCGGGACCGCAGGCTGACATGGCGGCAGGTCACCGAGCGCAGCAGGCGGCTCGCGCACCTCCTGCACGGCCGCGGGCTCGGCCGGCGCGCCGAGACCGCCGCGCCCTGGGAGTCGCCGCACGACCACCTGGCCCTCTACCTGCACAACGGACCCGAGTACCTGGAGGGCCTGCTCGGCGCCCACAAGGCCCGGATGGCCCCGTTCAACGTCAACTACCGCTACGTCGACGGCGAGCTCGCCCACCTCTTCGCGGACGCCCGGCCCCGCGCGATCGTCTACCACGCGCGCTTCGCCGCCACGATCGGACGGGTGGCACCGGCGCTCGACCGGCCGCTGCTGCTCCAGGTGGCCGACGAGTCCGGCGCCGCCCTGCTGCCGGGCGCGCTGGACTACGAGGCCGCGCTCGCCACGGCGTCCGCCGCCCCCCTCGACGCCGTCCGGCCGGACGCCGGCGACCTGCACATCCTCTACACCGGCGGCACCACCGGCCTGCCCAAGGGCGTGCTGTGGCGCATCGGCGACCTGGTGCTCGGCCCGCTCGGGCTGCGCCGCCGCGACGGCACCCCCTTCGACTCCCTGCGCGAAGTGGTCGAGAAGGCCGCCGCCGGGGCCCGCCACAAGGTCCTGGTCGGGCCCCCGCTGATGCACGGCGCCGGGACGTGGTCGGCCCTCGGCGGCTGGTGCGGCGGCGCCTGCGTGGTCTTCCCGGACCGGGTCGACGGCCTCGACGCCGCAGACCTCCTGGCCACCGCCGAACGCGAACGCGTGACCCGGATCCCCCTGGTCGGCGACGCGTTCGCCCGCCCGCTCCTCGAACGGCTGGAGGCCGTCCCGCACGACCTGGGCGCCCTGCGCAGCATGGTCAACTCGGCCGCCGGCATCAGCCCGGACGTGCAGCGGCGGCTGAACGACCTCCTCCCCCACGTCCGGATCACCGATGTGCTCGGCTCCTCCGAGACCGGCTTCCAGGTCCTCCGCCAGGCGCCCGCCGCGCGCGGGCCGCTCCCCGGCTCCTACGCCCCGGCGGCGGGCGCGGCCGTGCTCAGCGCCGACCGCGCCCGCCGGCTCGCCCCGGGCGAGGACGAACTGGGCTGGCTGGCCAAGGCCGGCTCGATCCCGCTCGGCTACCTCGGCGACCCCGGCCGGACCGCCGACACCTTCCGCACCGTCGACGGCGAGCGCCTGGTCGTCGCGGGCGACCGCGCCCGGCTGCTGGCCGACGGCACCATCGAGGTGCACGGCCGGGAGGCGACCACCATCAACACCGGCGGCGAGAAGGTGTTCGCCGAAGAGGTCGAGACGGTGCTGCGGGACCTCCCTGGCATCGCCGACGCGCTCGTGGTCGGCCGCCCGAGCGAGCGCTGGGGCACCGAGATCGTCGCCGTGCTCCGCACCGCCGCCCCCGACCCGTCCACCCCCGGACCATCCGACCCCGGCCCGTCCGACGAGGAGCTGCGCGCCGGCTGCGCCGCCCGGCTGGCCCGCTACAAGATCCCCAAGACCTTCCTGCGCACCGCCGACGGCCTCCGGCTGCCCAACGGGAAACCCGACTACGCCGCCGCGCGCGCCCTGTCCCACGTCCCGTCCGAGCCGAACTAGATTCGGCTCAGGTCTGTACGCGCCCCTCGTGAACGGGAGATCCTGCCCCCATGCCCGACCTGAACAGCCTGCTCGCGGACCTGACGGCCGAGGGCGAGTCCCTGGACGCGCTCGTGGCGCCGCTCCCCGCCGTGCGCTGGGCCGCGCCGACCCCGGCCGAAGGGTGGACGATCGCCCACCAGATCGCCCACCTCGCGTGGACGGACCGGCAGTCGACCGTGGCGGCCACCGACTCCGCGGCGTTCGCCGGGATCCTGGCCGGCGCGCTCGAGCCCGGCTACGTCGATCGGGGGGCCGCGGAGGGCGCCGCCGAGGAGCCGGCGAGGCTCCTGGACCGCTGGCGCTCCGGCCGCGCCCGGATCGCCGGGGCGCTCGCCGCCGTGCCCGCGGGGACCCGGCTCCCCTGGTTCGGGCCGCCGATGAGCGCCGCGTCCATGGCCACCGCGCGGCTCATGGAGACCTGGGCGCACGGGCAGGACATCGCCGACACGCTCGACGTCCACCGCGAACCCACCCACCGGCTCCGGCACGTGGCCCACATCGGCGTGCGGGCCCGCGACTTCGCGTTCCACAACCGCGGGCTGACGCCGCCCACCGCCGAGTTCCGCGTCGCACTGACCGCCCCGTCCGGCGACGCGTGGACCTGGGGCCCGCCGGACGCCGAGCAGTCGGTGACCGCGCCGGCCCTGGACTTCTGCCTGCTGGTCACCCGCCGCAGGCACCCCGGCGACCTGTCGGTGACCGCCACCGGACCGGACGCGGCCCGCTGGCTGGAGGTGGCCCAGGCGTTCGCCGGCCCGCCGGGCACGGGCCGCGCCGCCATGAGAGCTTGACCACTGTTCTCCCTGACCAGGTTCGTCTCCGGGCGAGCTGGACAGGTCACACCCATGACAGTTCTCATCGCCTACGACGGATCCGATGACGCCCGTTCCGCCATCGAGTACGCCGGACGGCACATCAAGCCCGAACCCGTCGTGGTCCTCACCGTCTGGGAGCCGCTGATCTCCCAGCTCGCCTGGGCCCCGCTGATCGCCGCGGCCCCCGTCACCGCCGAGCAGGGCGGCGACCAGTTCGCCGAGGAGCAGCAGGCGGTGGCCCTCGCCAAGCAGGGCGCCGAGCTGGCCGCCGCCGCCGGGCTGGCCGACGTCACGCCCCGCGCCGTCCGCACCAACGGCCCGGTGTGGGCCACCATCGTCGACGCCGCCGAAGAGCTGGACGTGTCCCTCCTGGTCACCGGCTCCCGCGGCCTCGCCGGCGCCCGCTCGGTCATCCTCGGCAGCGTCTCCACCCGCGTCCTCCACCATGTGCACCGCCCCACCCTGGTGGTCCCGCCCGCCAAGCCCCGCAAGGACTGACCGGGGCTCAGGCCGAGACGGCGTGCTCGAAGGCGGTGTAGGCGTCCTCGGTGAACAGGACGAAGCGCACCTCGGTGATCTTGCTGGTGGTCGAGCGGACGGTCCGGACCGCGATCCGGGCGGCGTCGTCGACGGGCCAGCCGTAGATCCCGGCCGACACCGCGGGGAACGCGATGGAGGTGATGCCGAGCTCGTCCGCGACCCGGAGTGACTCCCGGTAGCACGAGGCCAGCAGGCCGGAGCGGTCCTCGGTGGTGGAGTGGACCGGGCCGACGGTGTGGATGACCCACCGGGCGGGCAGCGCCCCTCCCGTGGTCGCGACCGCCTGGCCGACCGGCAGCCCGCCGCCGTAGTGGGACGCGCGCAGCCTGCGGCAGTCGTCGAGGATCGCCGGGCCGCCCTTGCGGTGGATGGCGCCGTCGACGCCGCCACCGCCCAGCAGCGAGGAGTTGGCGGCGTTCACCACCGCGTCCACCCGCTCCTCGGTGATGTCCCCGCGAACCAGAGTGATCTCCATGCCGTACCCTCCCGCACCGAAGAGAAGGACCGTACCGTGGGTCGGACTCATCGTGGAGGCTGCGGGGAGAGACGGGTCCGCCGGTTCATGGCCGAACACCACGACGGGGGCCGGCCGAGTTCGGCCGACCCCCTTCGCGTGGTCATCCGCGGCGCGCGGTGAGAGCGCCGGGCTCAGTCCTCGTCGACGGAGTCGGCGAGGACCTTCCCGCTGGCCGGGTCGAGCTTCAGCTCGTGCTCGGCGCCGTTCTGGACCACCTCGACCTCCCAGGAGCCGTCGTCGAACTCGACGGAGGTGACGGTGCCCGGGGTCTTCTCCAGGGCCAGGCCCGCCGCCTGCGCCGCGGTGGTCTTGGCGGCCTTGAGCGCCTCGGCCTCGGCCGCCGCCTCCTTGGCGTCGCCGTCGTCCGACTTGCCGTCGCCCTTCTCGGCGCCCTTCTCGGCGCCCTTCTCGGCGCCCTTCTCGGCACCCTTGCCGTCGTCGCCCTTCTCATCGCCCTTGTCCGGGCGGGGCACCTCGTTGCTGATCACCTTGCCGTCATTGGCGTCGAGGGTCACCTCGCGCCAGGTGCCGTCGGCCGTCAGGACGTCGGCCTCCCAGACGGTGCGGCCCTTCTCGTCGTCCAGTTCCAGCTCCTCGATCACGCCCGGCGCCGCCTTCTGCACGGCGTCCGCGGCCTGCACCGCGGTGACGCTGGCCTTGGCCGGGGCGTCCTTGTCCCCGTCGCCGTTCGGGTCCGCCGCGAACGCCGCGGCGCCTCCACCCGCCACCACACCGGCGGCGACCACCGAAACCAGCAGTCCGCGCTTGGACAGCACCTTCGAGAGTCCGGGCTTCATCGCTACCTCCTGTTCGGCGGACCCTGGTGGCCCGTCCGAGAACCACACTGGGCGGAGATCCTGTAGCGATCCTGAAGCGACCTGAAGACCGCTTCAGGGTCGTCTGACAGCCTGGGGGGCATGCGCCTGCTGATCGTGGAGGACGAGCGACGCCTGGCATTGTCCCTGGCCAGGGGCCTCATGGCCGAAGGATTCGCGGTGGACGTCGTCCACGACGGGGTCACCGGTCTCGACCATGCCGTGGTCCACGACTACGACCTGATCCTGCTCGACATCATGCTGCCCGGCCTGAACGGCTACCGGGTCTGCGCGGAGCTGCGGGCCCGGGGCGACGACACGCCGATCCTGATGCTCACCGCCAAGGACGGCGAGTACGACGAGGCCGAGGGCCTCGACACCGGGGCCGACGACTACCTGACGAAGCCGTTCTCCTACATGGTGCTGCTGGCCCGCGTCCGCGCCCTGCTGCGTCGCCGCACCCGTGGGGGCGCGCCGGCGATCGTGCTCGGCGACCTCACCATCGACCCCGGGGCCCGGAAGGTCCTGCGCGGCGACGTCGAGGTCGAGCTGACCGCCAAGGAGTTCGCCGTCCTGGAGCAGCTCGCCGTGAACGCGGGCCTGGTGGTCTCCAAGACGCAGATCATCGAGCACGTGTGGGACTTCGCCTACGAGGGCGATCCCAACATCGTCGAGGTGTACGTCAGCGCCCTGCGCCGGAAGCTGGACGCGCCGTTCGGCCGCAAGTCGATCGGCACGGTGCGGGGACTCGGCTACCGCCTCGCCGCGGACGGCGGCACGGACGAGCGCCCGGACCGCGGCCCGGACGGTCGCGCCGGGCCGGGTGGCCGATGAACAGGTGGTTCGGCTCCGTACGGGCCCGGACGACGGTGGGCGCCACCGTGGTCGTGGCGATCGCGCTGGTCGTGGCCGGGCTGGCGGTCGTGCTCCTGCTCCGCGCCAACCTCGGCGAGCAGGCGGACCTGCGGGCCGAGGTGGCCGCCCGCGAGGTCGCCGGGCAGCTCGCGTCCGGCACGCCGTACAGCGCGCTCGACCTGCCCGATGACGAGGACCATCCGGTGCAGGTGATCGGGTCCGGCGGGCGGCTCCGGGCGGCCAGTGAAGACCTCAAGGCGATCAGCGGAACGGGGAGCGGCGCCGTACGGTCCGCACCGTCGCCGTCGACGACCTCCGACGACGACGGCGACGACCGGGACCGCGACGCCCCCGGGCGCGGCGAGATCTCCTCCCATCCCGGCTACTCGACGGGGACGGCGACCGTGGACGGCCGCACTGGGGAGTACCGCTTCGCGGCCCTGCGGGTCACCACCCCCGCGGGCGAGACGGTGACCGTGTACGCGGGCGCCGACCTGGAGTCGGCGCACGCGGCGGTCGGCACGGTCACCAGGGCGATGCTCATCGGGCTCCCCCTCCTGCTGGCCGTGGTCGCCGGCGTGACATGGCTGGTCACCCGGCGCGCGCTGCGTCCCGTGGCGGCGATCCGGACGGAGCTGGCCGAGATCACCGCCGCCGGCGACCTGGCCCGCCGCGTGCCGGAACCGAGGACCCGGGACGAGGTCGCCCATCTGGCGGCCACCACCAACGCCACCCTGTCCGCGCTGGAACGCTCTGTGGCGCGGCAGCGCGGGTTCGTCGCGGACGCCTCGCACGAGCTGCGCAGCCCCATCGCGTCGCTGCGCACGCAGTTGGAGGTGGCCGCCGCGCACCCGGAGCTGCTGGATCTGGACGGGCTGGTCGACGACGTCGTCCGCCTCCAGCATCTGGCCGCCGACCTGCTGCTCCTGGCCCGCCTTGACGCGGGGGACCGGCCACTGACCGGGGAGCCGGTCTCCCTGGCCGAGCTGGTCCGCGAGGAGGCGGCCCGACGCGCGGGCGCGCGAGTGCCGGTCGAGACCGACGTCGCGGCCTCCCCGCGTGTCGTGGGCAGCCGCGGGCGGCTGTCCCGCGTTCTGGGCAACCTGCTCGACAACGCGCAGCGACACGCCGCCACTGTCGTCCGGATCACGCTGGCGGAGGAGAACGGGCAGGCGGTGGTGCGGGTCACCGACGACGGGCCGGGCGTCCCGGCGGCCGACAGGGAACGGATCTTCGAGCGGTTCGTCCGTCTCGACGACGCCCGGAGCCGGGATGAGGGCGGCGCGGGACTGGGACTCGCCATTGCACGTGACCTGGTACGCGCCCACGGCGGTACGCTCGTGTCGGGCGAGACCCCGGAGGGCGGCGCGCTCTTCGAGGTCCGGCTGCCCATCGAACGAATCGGCTGAAACAGAGCAGAGCATCGTCCGCCGTCGTTTCGGCCGCCGCGAAGGGGCACCGACTCCCCTGGCCGGGCGTGACCTGGCGAGAGTCCTTGCCTATCCTGCCGTCGAGACGACCACAATGGCGTGAAAGTCGTGGAGGTACCCCCTTGAAGATTCTCGTCGCCGGCGCGACCGGCGTTGTCGGCCGCCGGCTGATCCCGTTGCTCGTCCAGGCGGGCCACGAGGTCGCCGGGACGACCCGACACGCCGACCGCGCCCGATCCGTCAGCGAACAGCACGCCACGCCGGTCGTGGTGGACGTGCTCGACGCGGACGCCGTCCGCGCGGCGGTCGGGACCGAGCGGCCGGACGTCGTGATCCACCAGCTCACCGACCTCACCGGGGAGGATTTCAACGCCAACTCGCGGCTGCGCATCGCGGGCACCCGCAACCTCGTCGACGCCGCGAAGGCGGCGGGCGTCGAGACGATGATCGCCCAGAGCATCGCGTGGGTGTACCTCCCGGGCGACACGCCCGCGGTGGAGTCCGACCCGCTCGACCCGTCGCTGCTCCCGTACGCGGGCGTGGCCGGGCTGGAGAAGGCGGTCGCCGAGATGCCGCGCGGGGTGGTGCTGCGGTACGGGGCGCTGTACGGACCCGACACCTGGTACGCGAAGGACGGCGCCATGGCCGAGCGGGTGCGCGCGGGGAGCCTGCGCCCGAGCCCTTCCTGGACGTCGTTCGTCCACGTCGACGACGCTGCCGCCGCCGCACTCGCGGCGCTCGACTGGCCCGCGGGGGCGGTCAACATCGTCGACAACGAGCCGGCGACCACGGCCGAGTGGCTGCCGGTCTACAGCGCGGCGCTGGGTGCTCCGTCGCCGGGCCCGGCGGCACGGCACGCCGCCGCCACGAGCCGTCCGGCGTCCAACGCCAAGGCGCTGAGCCTCGGCTGGAAGCCGCGGGTCCCGTCCTGGCGCACCGGTTTCGCCGAGATCGGCTGAGCCGCCGGAGGAGCCTGAGAACCGATCTGAGCGGGGGTTGGACCCGGCGGGGGCCGGGATGGCGGGGCGGATCCGGCAGGGGCCGGGGCCGAGCTGCGAGCGGGCCTGGGCGGGGCCGAGGGCGCACGGTGGTCGGCGCACGGTGGTCGGCCGGGCGGCGGGCGGCGGGTCTCAGCCGAACTGGAACGAGCGCTTGGCCAAACCGAACCAGTAGCCGTCGATGACGGTGCTGCGGCCGGCGGGGGCGTCGGCGTCAGCGCCGAGCGTGACGAACAACGGGGCGAAGTGCTCTGTGCGGGGATGCGCGATGCGCGCCGCAGGGGCCTTCACACGGAAATCGAGCAGCGAGTCGACGTCGCCAGAGGCGACCGCGCGGTCCGTCCATGCGTCGAACTCGGCGGACCAGGCGGGCGGCGGGGCGTCCGGACCAGAGCCCATCTCCCGCAGGTTGTGCGTGGTGAATCCGCTGCCGACGATGAGCACGCCCTGGTCGCGCAGTGGCGCCAGGCTGCGTCCCACCTCGAAGAGCCGTGCGGGATCGAGGGTCGGCATCGACATCTGTAGTACTGGAATGTCGGCGTCCGGATACATCTCCACCAGCGGCACGTACGCGCCGTGGTCGAGGCCGCGCTGCTCCTCCTGGTGGACGTCCGGCAGCAGCTTGCGCACGTCCGCGGCCAGTTCGGGCGCGCCGGGGGCCTCGTAACGGACGTCGTAGTAGTGCTGCGGGAAGCCCCAGAAGTCGTACACCAGCGGGACCGTCCGGGTCGCGCCGATGGTCAGCGGCGCCTCTTCCCAGTGCGCCGACACCATGAGGATCGCCTTCGGCCGGGGCAGCCGGGCCGACCAGCGGGAGAGCTGGCCGGTCCACACCGGGTCGTCGGCCAGCGGCGGAGCGCCGTGGCTGAGGTAGAGCGCGGGCATCCTGGCCATGTCGTCCCCCTGGGGCGGTTATTTGAGCGTTCAAGTATCACCTTAGAGGCAAGATATTGAATCTTCAAGTCTTGAGGGTTCAAGTGTCTGGATTAGGCTGGGGGCATGACCGAGACGCGGTGGCTCGACGCCGATGAGCAGCAGACCTGGCGCGCCTTCCTGTGGACCTCGCGCCTGCTCAACGAGGCGCTGGACCGCCAGCTCCACCGCGATTCGGGCATCCCGCACGCCTACTACATGATCCTGGCGATGCTGTCGGAGGCGCCGGGCCGGTCGCTGACCATGACCGAGCTGGCCGCGATCGTGCACTCCTCCGCCAGCCGCCTCTCCCACGCGGTCAACCGACTGGAGGAGGCCGGCTGGGTCCGGCGGGCCAAGCACACGGGCGATCGCCGCACGACGGTCGCCGAGCTGACCGACGCCGGCTTCGACGTCCTGGCCGCCGCCGCACCCGGGCATGTCACCGAGGTGCGGCGCCGGCTCTTCGACCCGCTCTCCCGCGAGCAGGTGGCCGAACTCCGGGAGACCCTCCACACCCTGCTGGCCGCGCTGGACGCCGAAAGCGACAGCCCTTGCGCCCGTACGGGCGACCTGTCCCAGGAGGGGTGACCGAACCCCGGTTCCGCACGGCCTTCAGTGGCCGGGCCGGTTCAAGAGGCGAAAAGGACCTCATGGGAGTCGGCGTCGGGATGGGCGGCGACCAGGAGGCGGGTGGCCTCTTCGACCAACGCGTCCCGGACGGGGCCGGACAGCGGTGAGAACGGGTCGACGCGCAGGGTGGCCGCGCGGCGCTTCTTCTCCATCTTCCACATGCCGTGGACGAAGCCGTCCACCAGGAACGTCGCGCGGATGATGCCGTTGATGGTGAAGACCCGCTTGCGGTGCTCATCGGTGATGATGCGGGACCGGTCGCTGTGCGAGAGCAGCAGGTTGTCGAAGTCGGGGACGAACCGGACGGGCGCGGGTGTTCCGGGGTCGGGGCGCGGCGCGTCCGGCAGGTCGTACAGCACCCTGCCGTTCTCGTCCGCGAACGTGCACAGCCTGGCCCCGAGGCGGTCGAAGACCTCGCCTAGGCGGGTGAGCCCGGACCACTGCTGCGCGTCCTGCACGGTCGCCGGCCCGAACGCGGCCAGGTAGCGGAGCACGAGTTCATCGGCGGACAGCCCCGGGAGGGCGGGACCGAGCCAGGTCCCCAGAGTGGTGTGGCGGGCGGCGCCGGACGAGCCCCAGATGCCACGCGGCGGTACCTGGATGAGGTGCAGCGTGCAACGGACGCCCCAGGCGAGCAGCTCGGTGTCGTGGTCCGGCCACCGTTCGGCGAGCAGTGCCCTTAGCTCCTTGTCCGTTCGCGGCTCGTCCTCTAGGAATGCGCGGGCGTCGGCGGTGACGGCGGCGAAATCCACCTCGGCGAGTGGCGCACCGGTCGAGCTCCTGAGGACGCGGTCTAGCACCGCCTGTGTCAGCGGACGCAGTACGCGCGCGTCGCGGGCGCTGACCAGGTGCAGTGTTCCGCGCATCAGCACGATGCGCACGGCCAGTCGATCGCGCATGAGGCCGGCCAGCTCGTCGAACGCGAAGTCCTCCAGGCGGCTCCAGAGCCCGATGTACGGGGGGTTGGGCGCCTGCGACTGCATGCCGACGAGATGCTCGATCGTGTCGAGCGCGGACGCGCGGTGCCGCCGCAGCAGCCTCTGCCGTTCCAGCAGAGCGCGGTTGAGCGCCCGCCGGTCGAGGACGGTCGTGGGCCGGTCAGTCGTCATAGCGTCCTCGGAGTTCCTGCCAGGTGGGCGGTGGGCCTGGGAGCTCCCCGCCGTCCGGCATGTGCAGAGCGTCGAGGATCAGGGCCAGGTAGCGGTGCTGCAACAGGTTCATCCGCTCGTCGTCGCCGACGCGGATGGTGTGCAGGTGCTCGAGCAGGACGGAGATGTCGCCGACCTGGACGCCCGCGCGCAGGGCGCCCGCCTCCCGGGTCCGGTCGAGCAGCCGCTGGGTGGCCGCGTGGATCTCCCGGCCCTTGCGGCCCATCTCCTCGGTGACCGGGAAGCTCCCGGCGAGCCTGCTGGTCAGCGATCCGGCGCCGATGTCCAGGCAGCGGCACATGAAGCCGCTGAAGGAGTCCCACGGATCGCCCTCGGCGTCGAGGGCCTCCTGGACCACGGCGAGGTAGCGGTCCATGCCCTCGTCGGCGAGCCGCTGGAGCAGATCCTCCTTGCTCTTGTAGCGGCGGTAGAGGGCGCTGATCCCGACGCCCGCGCGCTCGGCGACGGCCGAGATCGGGGCGCCCGGGTCGGCGGTGAACACCGCCCGTGCCGCGTCCCGGATCAGGTCGTCGTTGCGTGCCGCCTGAGCCTTGCGCCCGCTCATGGGCGCCTGCGCGCTGGTGACCATGCCCGCAAGTATAGGGGAACGAAGGGTTCCGTTCTACTTTATGGGAGCACCCGGCACCGGCGGCGGGCGCCGCATTGACGTGCGCGCCACCGTCCCTCATCATGAACGAACGTTCATGAACGTACGTTCACCTGGAGGCCATCCCATGGCGGAGATCGTCAACACCGCGCAGTCCGAGGCGTGGAACGGCTATGAGGGACAGCACTGGGCCGCCCACTCCGACCGGTTCGACGCCGTGAACAGCGGCTTCAACGAGCGGCTCCTGAACTCCGCCGCGATCGGCGAGCGGGACAGGGTGCTCGACGTCGGCTGCGGCAACGGGCAGCTCACCCGGCTCGCCGCGCGCCGCGCGCCGCGCGGGCGGACCCTCGGCGTGGACCTGTCCGAGCCGATGCTCACCCGGGCGCGGGACCTCGCGGTGCGCGAGAACGTCCCGAACGTGTCGTTCGAGCGGGGCGACGCGCAGATCCACCCGTTCGAGGACGGCGGGTTCGAGGTCGCCCTGAGCCGGTTCGGGATCATGTTCTTCGCCGACCCGGTCGCCGCGTTCGCCAACATCGGCCGGGCCCTGGTCCCGGGCGGCCGGCTGGCCTTCGCCTGCATGGCCGAGCTGGACGGCACCGACCTCGGTACCGTCCTCGCCGCGGTGTCCCCCCACCTGACCCGCCCGCAGGGCGACGGCACCAGCCCCACCTCGTTCGCCGACCCCGGGCACGTCCGGGAGGTCCTCGGCGCCGCCGGGTTCGGCGACATCTCCTGCGAGCACGCCGAGGCCGACCAGGTGTGGGGACGCGACGTCGCGGACGCGGCGGAGTTCCTCGGCGCCTGGGGGCCGGTCAAGTACCGCCTCGGGCTGGTCGGTGCCGACGCGGCGCGGCGGGCGCGGGCGGCGCTCACCGACGCGCTGCGGGCCTTCGACGGCTCCGCCGGCGTCCGCACCCGGGGCACGGCCTGGCTGGTGACCGCCCGGGCCGCCGGGGCGACGGAGCCGTCCCCCTCCGCCACGGCGTGAGCACGGCATCGGGCGGGGCCGCGGCTCAATACGATGCCGGGTGATGTCACCAAGAAAAGCCGCGGCACTGCGCGACGGCGGAGACCTGACCCTGCGCGAGCACCTGATCGCCACCGCCGAGCGCCTGCTCGGCGAGCGCGGGAGCGCCGGCCTCACCGTGCGCGTCATCGCGCGGGAGGCCGGCGTGGCGGACGGCGTGCTCTACAACCACTTCGCGGACAAGGAGGAGCTGCTGGCGGTCGCCCTGCGCGCGCACGTCAAGGCCGTCGAGCGGACGCTGCCCGCACTGCCCGAACCAGGTGGCGGGACGGTCGAGGCCAACCTGCGCGTCCACATCGAGCACGGGTTGGCGATGCACCGCGCCATCCTGCCCGCCCTTACCGGGATGCTCGCGCAGCCGAACGTCCTAGCGCGGTTCGCGGCACTGAACGAGCCGGACGACTGGCGGGATCGGCTGGCCGCCTACCTGCTCGCCGAGGCGGAGCTGGGGCGGCTCGCCCCCGGCGCACGGGTGGACGCCGCGACCTCGATGATCGTCGGCGTCTGCCACGAGGCGGTGCTGTCGACGCTGTTCCAGGGGACGGCCGAGCCGCCCCCGTCCAAGGACGTCGACGATCTGGTCGCCGCCGTCCTGGACGGCATCGGCCCGAGCCGCACCTGACCGGCCCGTGCGCCTCAGCGCTTCGGCTGCGGCAGCAGGTCGGCGTGCCGGACGGTGTAGCCGCCCTTGGTCACCGGGGCGAACGCGGCGGGGGCCATGCAGGAGCCGACCGTGCTCTCGACCGGCTTGCCCTGCGCGTTCTCGGTGATGTTGCCGACGACCCAGGAGAGCCCGACCCGGTCGTGGTGCCGTCCGCCGTCCTGGACGCTGAACCCGAGCCGCTTGCCGACCCAGTCGGCCAGCGGCCCGTCCGCGCGGGTGACCTTCGCGGTGAACGCCGCGTTGCCCGGGCTGGTCGAGAGGCAGTCGACCTCGGCCTCGGCCCGGAGGGTCTGCTTCAGCGCGACCACGTAGTGCGAGATCTTCACCGTCCCGCGCGCGTCGGTGGGCAGCCCGTGCGGCACGTTCAGCTCGGGGAGCGGCCGGCTGTAGGGCGCGGCGTGCGCGTCGAAGGTGAACGAGCGGACGTCGTGGTCGGGCGCGAAGGTGAGGCGGAACTCCGCCGACCCCGTCACGCTCGCGGTCTTCGGCTCGCCGGCGGGCGCGGCCGGCGGCGCCGCGGACGCGGCGGTGGCACCGACAGTGACGGCGCTGATGGTGGCGGCGGTCAGGGCCAGGATCGAGATCTTCGTCTTGGTGCTGGGCATCGTCGTTCTCCCCTGTCGCATGTCATCCGGACCGCGGCCCGGCCCGATGTATCGATCATGCGATCCGCGCCCCCAGGCCCGCCTCCCCCGCGAAGGCCGGACGTGTCCCCCGCGCGGCGCCACCGCCTCCTTCTCCGGGACGAGCCGTCCTCAGGTGGTCATGCCCATCGCGGAGCGGACCTCGGCGAGGGTGCGTTCGGCCACATCGCACGCCCGGTCGTTCCCGTCTGCGAGGACGCGGCGCAGGTGGGCCCGATCGGCGACGAGTGCGGCGCGCCGGGCCCGCAGGGGACGCAAGAACTCATTGACCGCCTCGATGACCAGGCGCTTAAGCGCCGCCGACCCGCCGTCGCCGACCTCCGCGGCCACCTCGTGCGGGTCGCGGTCCTGGCAGAGCGCGGCGAGCAGCACCAGGTTGGACACCCCCGGACGGGTCTCCGGCTCGTAGGTGATGCGGCGGTCCGCATCGGTGCGGGCCCGGGTGAGCAGCCGCGCGGTCTCGTCGGCGGTGGCCGAGAGCGCGATGGCGTTGCCCCGGCTCTTGCTCATCTTCTGGCCGTCGCCGCCCAGCAGGTTCGGCGCCCGCGTCAGCAGCGCGTCGGGCACCGGGAAGACCTTCCCGTAGCGCTCGTTGAAGCGCCGCGCGATGGTCCGGGTGACCTCCTGGTGCGGGAGCTGGTCCTTGCCGACCGGCACCAGGTCGGCCTTGCAGAACAGGATGTCGGCGGCCTGGTGCACGGGGTAGGTGAACATCAGGCCGCTGACCGAGGACTGCCGCGACGCCCCGATCTCGTCCTTGACCGTGGGGTTGCGGCCCAGCTCGGCGACCGAGACCAGGGACAGGAACGGCAGCATGAGCTGGTTGAGCGCGGGGACGGCGCTGTGCCGGAAGATCGTCGCCGGGCCGGGGTCGACGCCGGCCGCCAGGTAGTCGGCGACCAGGCCCTCGACGTGCTCGTCCAGCCGGTCGGCGACGTCCCGGTCGGTGAGCACCTGGTAGTCGGCGACGAGCACGAAGAGCTCGACGCCCGCGCGCTGGAGCCGGACCCGGTTGGCGACCGTCCCGAAGTAGTGGCCGAGGTGGAGCGGGCCGGTGGGACGGTCGCCGGTCAGGATCCGGAATCCGGCCGGGTCCGCCGCTATGCGCTCTTCGAGTTCGAGGCTGCGGCGCTCGGCGGCACGCAGCGTCTCGCCCTCGGATACGGGGGTGGTGGTCGTGGTGTCCATGGGGTCTTCTCCTCGTCGTGGTCGAGGCCGTCCGGCCGGACGGGCCCCGCCACCGAAAAGAAGAAGGGCCGTCCGGATGGACGGCCCTGGCATGCGCGGTGTCGGCCGTCCTAGGACGGCCGCCAGCTCTGGCACGCGATGCGATGCATGCCGCCACGCTACCCGACCGGGCGATACGGGTGCCACTAGATAATCCAGAACGGGATCATATTGCTACCCTGAGGTATGACCTCCTTGACGCCCGCCCGCACCGAGCCGGACCTGTCCTTCCTCCTCGACCACACCGGCCATGTCCTGCGCACGCAGATGTCGGCGGCGCTCTCCGAGATCGGGCTGACCCCGCGCATGCACTGCGTCCTGGTGCACGCGTTGGAGGAGGAGCGAACCCAGATCCAGCTCGCCGAGATCGGCGACATGGACAAGACCACGATGGTGGTCACGGTCGACGCACTGGAGAAGGCCGGGCTCGCCGAGCGCCGCCCGTCCGACACCGACCGGCGGGCCCGGATCATCGCGGTCACCGAGGAGGGCGCGCGGCTCGCCGAGCGCAGCCAGAAGATCGTCGACGGGGTGCACCAGCGCGCGCTCAGCGCCCTGCCCGAAGACGAGCGGAGCGTGCTCGTCCGGGCGATGCACCGGCTGGTCAGCGGCTATCTCGCCACCCCGGAAGAGGTCGCGCAGCCGGTCCGGAGGGCACGCCAGAGCGCCAAGTAGATCCACACTGGATCGTCTACAACGAAATCATCTGTTACTGTCTCTCCCGTTCGCCCATGAACAGGAGAGACAGTGTCCGTCACCCCATCCACCGCGCCTCCCGGCTCCCGGTCCCGCACGCTCGCGCTCATCGTGCTCTGCGCCGGGATGCTGATGATCATCCTGGACGGCAGCATCGTCACCGTGGCGCTGCCCGCCATCCAGCGCGACCTCGGCTTCTCCCCCTCCGGCCTGACCTGGACGGTCAACGCCTACGTCATCGCGTTCGGCGGGCTGCTGCTGCTCTCCGGACGGCTCGGCGACCTGCTCGGCCGCCGGCGGATGTTCATCGCCGGGCTGACGGTGTTCACGCTCGCCTCGCTGCTGTGCGGGGTGGCGGCGAACCCGGCGATGCTGATCGCCGCCCGCTTCGTCCAAGGCACCGGCGGCGCGATGGCCTCCGCGGTCGGCCTCGGCATGATCGTCACCCTGTTCACCGAGCCGGGCGAACGGGCCAGGGCGATCGCCGTCTACGCGTTCACCGGCTCGGCCGGCGCGTCCATCGGGCAGGTGCTCGGCGGCGTGCTGACCGACGCGCTGAGCTGGCACTGGATCTTCTTCATCAACCTGCCGCTCGGCGTCGCCGCCGTGCTGCTCGCACTGCGCGCCCTGGAGGCCGACCGCGGCGCCGGGCTCGCCAAGGGCGCCGACGCGCTCGGCGCGCTGCTGGTCACCGCCGGGGTCATGCTCGGGGTGTACGCGATCGTCCAGGCCGAAGGGCACGGCTGGACCTCGGGCCGCACGCTCGGCCTCGGCGCGCTGTCGCTCGCACTGCTCGCCGCGTTCACCGGCCGCCAGGCCACCGCCGCGAATCCGCTGATGCCGCTGCGGGTCCTGCGGTCGCGCAACGTCTGGGGCGCCAATCTGATCCAGATGCTGATGCTGGCCGCGTTGTTCAGCTTCCAGATCCTCGTCGCGCTCTACATGCAGAACGTGCTGGGCTACGGCGCCACCAAGACGGGCCTGGCGCTGCTGCCGGCGGCGCTGACCATCGGGGCGCTGTCGCTCGGGCTCGCCGCCCGGCTCGCCGCCCGGTTCGGCGAGCGCGCGATCCTGCTGACCGGCCTGATCCTGCTGCTGGCCGGGCGGCTGCTGCTCACCCGGGTCCCGGTGGACGGCACGTACGCGCTCGACCTGCTGCCGGTGATGCTGCTGACCGGCGGGGGCGGGCTGGCCATGCCCGCGCTCACCTCGCTCGGCATGTCCGGCGCCGGCCCGGCGGACGCGGGGGTCGCCTCCGGCCTGTTCAACACCGGCCAGCAGATCGGCGCGGCGCTCGGCGTCGCCGCGCTGACCACGCTGGCCGCCACCCGCACCGACCACCTGCTGGCCGGCGGGAGCGACCGTCCGGCCGCCCTGACCGATGGCTACCGGCTGGCGTTCGAGATCGGCGCCGGGCTGATGGTCGCCGCGATCGCCCTCACCATCATCGTGCTGCGCCGCCCCGCGCCCCCCACCCCCACACCCGCCTCCCCGGCAGGCGCCGCCGTCACCGATGGCACCGCCCCGGCCGAGCAGGCCGGAACATCCGCCACCAGCTGAGATCCGACAGTTCACAACACCAGGAGTACGAGATGAGCAACGACCAAGGCCCGGGCCGCGGCCCCAGCCCCAAGCCCCTCGCCGACGCCCACCTGGCCAGGATGCTGGGCGAGCATCAGTTCGGGGCCCTGACCACGAACAAGCAGAACGGCCACCCGCACGTCTCGACCGTCATCTACGCCTGGGATCCGGACGAACGAATCGTCCGGATCTCGACGACCGCCGACCGCGCCAAGGTGCGTCAGCTGAGGAACGACCCGCGCGCCGCACTGTACGTCTCCAGCGACGACCACATGGCGTTCGCGGTGGCCGAGGGCGCCGCGGAACTCTCCGAGATCAGCGAGAGGCCCGGCGACGCGGCCGGTCTGGAGATGCTCGCGATGACCCCAGGGTTCGACGACCCTGGCGACGAACGCGTCTTCCTGGAGCGGATGGTCGAAGACCGCCGGTTGGTGATCCGCATCCGGGTGGCACGCCTCTACGGAACGGCACTGACCCCAGACTGACCCGTCCGCCATCGATGCCGAGGTTCAAGTGATCCCGCCTCAGCCGTCACGCGGGCGCGCGATGAAGCGCCCGCCCAGACCCGGTTAGGTACGAACCGCTAGGCGAGTGCCGTGGGCCGGGACTGCGCTAATGGGGCAGCGCGTAGAGGAGGACGGGGAGGCCGGCGATGACGGGGACGGCGACGATGGCGGCGAAGCGGGTCGAGCGCCGTACCGGCTTGGGCTCCAGCAGCCGGTTGACCCGGGCCATCACCGGGATGTCGTCGCGGGAGGCGACTCCGAGGGTGCCGGACGGGGCCGCGGCCGGGCGGGCCGCGGCGAAGCGCAGCAGCGCGGTGGCGAGCTCGCGCGGCGGCCGGTTCCGCCGGGCCCGGTCGTCGGCGGCCATCTCGATCAGCAGCTCGACCGCGTCGAGGCACCGTCCGACCAGCCGGAACTGGGGGAACACCTGGCGGAGCGAGGCGAACGGGAGCAGGACCAGGTCGTGCCGCTCGCGGGCGTGCGCGCGCTCGTGCGCGAGGACGGCGGCCAGTTCGGCGGAGTCGAGCAGTTCGAGGGTGCCGGCGCTGACCACGACCTTGGACGAGCGCACTCCCGGCACGCAGTACGCCGCGGCGGCCGGGTGGTCGAGGACCAGCGTGCCGGGCACCGCGGAGTCGTGGCGGGAGACCAGCGCGAGCAGGGCGCGGTGCCGGTGCCGGGCCCGGACGACCCGGACGACCGCGTACATCAGCATCGCCAGCAGCACGGCGGTGAGGCTGACCGCGGCGAGCAGCGCGGCCATGTGGGCGGCGTCGAGCCGTCCGGCCTGGTCGCCGAGCAGGCCGGGGAGGCCGCCCGCGATGCCCTTGCGGTAGGGCAGCAGGGCCAGCCCGAGCAGCGTGCCGATGGTGGCGATGCCCCAGCCCAGCCCGAGCGACTGCCAGAGGACGATCCCGGTTCGGGGGGTGCGCCAGGTCCACCGTGCCTTCGACAGCAGGTGCGCCCCGCCGATGGTCCCCAGCGAGATCAATGCGAGCAGGGCGGTGCCCGTCATGCCGGTGGCTCCTTGCCGGCGAGGCCGCCGCCCATGAGGCCGGCCAGGGCCTGCCGGATGACGTCGGCCTCGTCCTGCGAGACAGAGCGGACGAAGTGGGCGAGCGCGGCGTCGCGGTCTCCGGTCTCGTTCAGGGCGCCGAGCATGAGCTCGGTCACGTAGCCCTCGCGGCTCGCGACCGGATCGTAGCGCCAGGCCCGCCCGTCACGCTCGCGTTCGAGGTAGCCCTTCTTCGCGAGCCGGTCGAGCACGGTCATCACGGTGGTGTGGGCGAGGTCGCGGTCGTGCGCGAGCGCGCGGCTCACGTCGCGGGCGGTGGCCGGCTCCAGGCCGGCGTCCTCCCGCGCCCAGAGGATCTCCATGACCGTGCGTTCAAGCTCTCCCAAACCCTTCACGTCAGCCAGGTTAGCCGACTATGAGGCATATCACCACGTCGAGTAGTACTACTGCCAGGAGTACTACAGCTCGTAGTACTACATTCGGTCGTATGAGCACCGTCGCGCTCCTCGCCGACGCGGTCACCGCCGCGTCCCCACTCGCCGACGCGGCCGGTCACGCCGCGTCCCCTCTCGCGGACGCCGCCCACGGCGCCGCCTCACCGGCCGACTTCATGGCCGCGCGCCAGCAGATGGCCTTCACCCTGGGCTTCCACATCGTGCTGGCCTCCATCGGTATCGGCCTGCCCGCGATCACCCTGCTCGCCGAATGGCGCGCGCTGCGCACCGGCGACCCGGTCTACGCCGAGCTCGCCCGGCGCTGGATGAAGGCCGCCGGGGTGCTGTTCGCCGTCGGCGCGGTGTCGGGCACCGTGCTGTCGTTCGAGATGGGCACGCTGTGGCCCGGCTTCATGGACAAGTACGGGCAGGTCTTCGGCGCCGCGTTCGCCCTGGAGGGGATCGCCTTCTTCATCGAGGCGATCTTCATGGGGATCTACCTGTACGGCTGGGACCGGCTGTCCCCCCGCGTGCACTTCCTCACCGGGATCCCGGTCGTGATCGCCGGACTGCTGTCGGCCTCGTTCGTCCTCACCGTCAACTCCTGGATGAACCAGCCCCGCGGCTTCAAGCTCGTCGACGGCGAGGTCACCGACGTGAACCCGCTCGCCGCGATGTTCAACCCGGCCACCCCCGTCCAGGCGGTGCACCTGATCCTCGCCTCCCTGATGGTCTGCGGGTTCATCGTGGCCTCGGTGTACGCGGTGGCGCTGCTGCGCGACCACCGGGCCGGACGGGTCGACCGCTACCACCGCCTCGGCTTCGCCATCCCGTTCTCGCTCGGCGCGGTCTGCGCCCCCCTCCAGGTGGTGGTCGGCGACTGGGCGATCCGGTTCGTCGCCGACAACCAGCCGGCCAAGTTCGCCGCGATGGAGGGTGTGGAGCACACCGAGGCCGGGGTGCCGTTCCGGTTCGCGGTCTTCGAGATCCCGAACGCGCTGTCGATGATGCTGAAGTTCGACGCGCACGCCACGCTGCGCGGCATGGACTCGATCCCGGCGGACGTCCGGCCGCCCGCCGAGGTGGTCAAGACCTCGTTCGAGATCATGATCGCGCTCGGGATGGCGCTGCTCGCGCTGGCCGCCTGGTGGGCGCTGTCCTGGTGGCTGCGGCGCCGCGCCGCCGGCCGGACCGGCGACCTGGACGGCCGCCGCGAGCTGCCCTGGAAGCCCTGGTTCCTGCGCGCCGCGACGCTCACCGGCGTCGCCGCCGCGATCGCCATGGAGGCGGGCTGGACCACCACCGAGGTCGGCCGCCAGCCCTGGATCGTGTACGGCGTGATGCGCACCGAGGAGGCCGTCAACCCGAGCCCCGGGCTGCGCTGGGGCCTGTACATCGTCGTCGGCGTCTACGCCGTGCTCGCCGCCGCGACGATCAGCGTTCTGCGCCGCATGCGCCGCCGCCCGGAACCGGCCCTGCCCGGCGGTGGCACCCCGGCACCGCCGGCCGCGCCGGAGCCCCCGTCCACCGGCGGCCCGGCCTCAGGCTCCGGCGGCCCGGACGCCGTTCCCGGCTCCGATTCCGACGATGCCGACTCCGACTCCGACTCCGACTCCAGGGTGGGGAGCCACCGATGAGCTACGCCGACGCCGCGCTCGGGCTGATCCTGCTGGGCCTGTCCGCCTACCTGCTGTTCGGCGGCGCCGACTTCGGCGCCGGGCTGTGGCACCTGCTGACCCGGCGGCGCGCCGACAAGGACGTCATCGAGCACGCCATGGGGCCGCTGTGGGAGGCCAACCACGTCTGGCTGGTCTTCGTGATGGTGATGTCGTGGACCGCGTTCCCCCCGGTCTTCGCCGACATCATGTCCGCGCACTGGGTGCCGCTGTCGCTGGCCGCCCTCGGCATCGTCGCGCGGGGCAGCACGTTCGTGTTCAGCAAGGCCGACCCGGACCAGCCCTGGTACCCGTGGATCTTCGGGCTCTCCTCAATCGTCACGCCGTACTGCCTCGGCTCGGTGGCCGCCGTCGTCGCCACCGGCGGCACGACCTGGCTGAGCCTGGCCGGGGTGTACGGCGGGGTGCTCACCACCGCGCTGTGCGCCTACCTGGCCGCCGTCTACCTGATCTGGGACGCGCGGCGGCTCGCCGGCTATGAGATCTCCATGCACTTCCGCGGCTACGCGCTGGTCTCCGGTGCCGCCGTCGGGCTGCTCGCGCTGCCCGGCGCCGCCGCGCTCGGGGTGCGGTCGCCGCTGATCCTGCTGTCGACCGCGGCCGGGCTGGCGTCCCTGGTGATGATCGCGCGCCGCGCCTACCTGGCAGTGCGGGTGACCGGCGCGCTCGCGGTCGTGGCCGTGCTGTGGGGCGCCGCCGGGATGGCCGGACTCGACCTCGACGCCGCCGCCGCGCAGGACACGGTGCTCCAGGTGGTGTTCGTCGCCCTCGGGGCGGGCGCGCTGGTCCTCGTCCCGTCGATGGCGTGGCTGTTCGTGCTGTTCCAGCGCGCGGACGCGGACGGCGTGGGCGGCACGGTCAGCGGCCACCGAACGGGATGACCAAGAAGACGACGGCGATGACGGAGACCGCTGACACGATCGACCGGGTCTTCGCCTTCTCGGACGCGGCCCGCGCGGCCCGGTGGGCCGCGGCTCCTCAGTCGGAGAGCTTGATCCGGAGGCGGCGGAAGCCCCGCCCCTTGTTCTCGACCTTCGCCACCGTGATGCGGCCGACCTGGCGGGTGGAGGCCACGTGGGTGCCGCCGTCGGCCTGGGTGTCGAGGCCGGCGATGTCGACGATCCGCACGTCCTCGACCTCGGGCGGCACCAGGTTGGTGGCGGTGCGGATGATGTCGGGGATCGCGAACGCCTCGGCGCGGGGCAGCGTCCGGACGTCGATCCGGCGGTCGGACTCGACCTCCAGGTTGCACGCGTCCTCGACGGCCTGCTTGAAGCCGGGCGGCACCTCGGGCAGGTCGAAGTCCATCCGGGCCGACAGGGGCTCCATGTTGCCGCCGGTCACCAGGCAGCCGTAGTCGCGGAACACCACGCCGCAGAGAAGGTGCAGGCCGGAGTGGGTGCGCATCAGCGCGGTGCGGCGGTCGTCCTGCACCGCGCCGCGCACCGCGGTGCCCACCGGCGGGACGGGGTCGCCCTCGGCCGGGACCAGCACGAGATCATCGGTCTTGCGGATCCCGGCGACACGGGTCTGCACGCCCTGCCACAGCAGCACCCCGTGGTCTGGCGGTTGCCCCCCGCCACCCGGATAAAATGCGGACTTGTCGAGGATGATCCCCTCGGGTCCCGCGTCGAGCACGACGGCGTCCCATTCGCGTAGCGACTGGTCGTCGAGCTCTAGCCGGGCGGTGCGTCCATGGTGATGGGTCCCCACGCTCATGCCCCTCACCTTAGGGTCCGCACGGCCGGGTGCCCTCGATCTTGTTCGTTTGCCGTGTGCGTGTAGAGAGGGCTCCCCCCGTTGCCCCGACTGTTCTCCTCCGCTGTCGCCGTGCTGCTGGTGCTGGCCCTCTGCGTGGCGTCCGCGGCGCCCATACGCGGGGGCCACAGCACCGCCCTGGCCGAACCCGTCCGCCGCGCGCCGGTGGTGTTCGCGCTCGGTGACAGCTACACGATGGGCATCCGCGGGATCACGCCCGAACGCGCCTACGCCGCCGAGGTGGCCCGGACGCTCGGCTGGCAGATCGTGCTCGCCGGGCACGCGGGCACCGGCTTCGTGGGGACGGGCCTCACCCGCAAGACGTTCGGGACGCTCTTCAACGAGCAGCTCGCCTGGCGTCCCGCCCCCGACATGGTGCTGATCTCCGGCGGCCACAACGACGTGTGGTATCCGCCGGAACTCGTCGCGCAGCGGGCGCGCGAGCTGCTGAACACCGCCCGGCACCGCTGGCCGGGGGCGCAGCTCCTGCTGATAGGGCCGATGTGGGGCGGAGACCCCGGGCCGAAGGCGCTCAGGGTGCGCGACGTGCTGCGCGAGGCGGCGTCCGGGCTGGGGGTCCCGTTCATCGACCCGCTCGCCGAACGGTGGATCACCGGCAGCGTGCGCAGGCAGACCGGCAACGCGGCGCGCTTCATCCGGGCGGACGGCACGCACCCGAACCCGGCCGGCAACCTGTTCATCGCGGGCCGCCTCGTCGCCGACCTGCGGACGCTCGGGCTGACCCGGCCGGTGCTCGGCCGGACGAAGGTCACCTTCCGGCCGGGCCCGTCACCCGCGCCGGCCGCGACGCCGCCTCTGGACGCCGGCCGCCAGGGCGGTCACGGCACCGGCCGCCAGGGCGAGGGCATCGGCGCCGAGGGCACCGGACGCGAGCGCGGCACCGGCCGTTCAGGGGGCGGACGCCCAGGCGAAGGACGCTGAGGCGAAGGACTCAGGCGGCGGTCACCAGGGGCCGTAGGGGCCCATGTTGGACCGCCCGCCGCCCCCGCGCTTCTTCTTGTACGGGGCGACCGCGGGCCGGACGTCGGCCAGGTACACCGCGGCGGCGATGAACGCGGCGACGGGCAGGATGCCGAGCAGCAGCGACACGGGCCGCACGCCCAGCATCGCCGGCGCGGCCGTGTAGGCGCCGCCGACGACCGCCGCCACGATCAGGATGATCGTCCAGAGCTTCTTGGTCTGCTTGCCCGCCGCGGCGTAGGCGTCGGCGGACACCGTCAGCCCGTCGACCAGCGCCCAGGCCTCCATCACGAAAGCGATGACCAGAAGAAGCCAGAAAAAGTAGTCGAGGATGCCGAAGTCGGCCACCGGTGATCAGCGCTCCTGCCTGTCTCGGACGGCGACTCCTTGTCGCGCACCAGGGATCTCCGCCCCAACCCTATGCGGGCCGTCCAGTCCGGCGCCGGAAGCACCGTCCGCCGGAGAGACGTCGGGGCCCGGCCGGGGGTTCCCGGCCGGGCCCCGGTCTGCGGGCGGGACCGTCCGCGAGGGCGGGGCGCCCCGGCGGAGCGGACGGCTCAGGCGCCGCTCTTCTTCGTGCGACCGGCGGCGGGCTTGCCCGCGTCGCCGGCGGTGACCGCGGCGACGTCCTCGGCCGACCCGGCGACCTCGGCGGCACCGCGGTGCACGACGCCCTTGCCGCGCTCGGCGAGCTCGTCGATGAATCCGACGGTACGGCTGCCGAAGTGGGTCACGTACGCCACCGCGGCGCCCGGCAGGTCCTTGGCGTCGACCCGGTCCTGGAGCTTGGTGACGTTCTCGCGCGCCTCGCCGCGGTACCGGTCGACGTTCTTGCGGGCCTCGGCCCGGTACCGGTCGACGGTCCCGCGCACCTGGTCGCGGTACTTGTCGAGGTTGCCGCGGACCTCGTCCTGGTACTTGGTGGCCGTCTCGCGCGCCCTGGTCACCTGCTCGGGGACCTCGCGGAGCTTCTCGACGGCGAGGTCGCCCGCGCCCGCCACGGTGTAGACGGCCTTGTTCTCGCGGAGATTGCCTGCCAGAGTCATCCGGTTTCATCCTCTCTCATCAGTACGGGTGCGGTCGTGTCATGGGGTCCGTCCTCGCCGAGCAGGCCGGTCGCCTCGTTCTCCTTGCGGAAGGAGGCGTAGATGTCGAACATCACCTGCTTCTGCCGCTCGGTGAGGAGCAGGTCGGCCCGGAGCGCGGCCTCCACATCGGTGTCGGCCTCGCGTTCCTCGAGGATCCCGGCCTGGATGTAGAGCGCCTCCGCCGAGATCCGCAGCCCCTTGGCGATCTGCTGGAGGATCTCGGCGCTCGGCTTGCGCAGGCCGCGCTCGACCTGACTCAGGTAGGGATTGGAGATCCCCGAGACGTCCGCGAGCTGACGCAGCGAGATCTTCGCCCGGGTGCGCTGCTCGCGGATGTACTCGCCGATCGAGCCGACCTTCGAACCAGCCATGTCTCCACCTTGCGTCACGGTGCTTGCAATTGCAAGCACGCTTGCTAGCACTCGGCGGTGATACCCCTCACACGCCGGCGAGCCGCCTCGGCGGCCGCCGCATCGCCACGCTAGCCGCCGTCCGGGACCTGTGGACGGCCTCGGCGGACGGGGTCAGCGGACGGCTTCGGCGGGGACGGTCCAGGTGTTGCAGACCGCCAGTGCCCGTCCCTTGAAGCCCTTGACCACCCAGCCGGAGTAGCTGCGTCCGGACCCGTGGTCGCGCTGCTCCGGCGGCAGCCGCTCGTCGCCGCGGCCCCGGACGTCGGCGATCATCGCGGCGTACTGCGCGCGGGTCATCGGCAGCGTCGTCCGCTCGGCGCCGAGGAACGCGCCCGCGAAGCACTGCGCCTGGAGCTCGATGCGGCGGCTGCCCTCGGCGCGGGCCAGGGCGTCGGCGCGCTCCATCTCGGCGTGCGCGTACAGCAGGATCCCGGCGCGGTCCTGGACGTGGTGGCCGTACTCGTGCGCGATCACCCGCGCGAACACTGCGAAGTGCGACAGCGGCTCGCCGCCCGAGGTCTCCACGACGTGCCGCAATCCCACGTACATCGTGTTGTTGGCCGGGCAGTAGAACGCCGACGCCCCCGGGCTCGGGTACGAGCCGCAGGGGCTGCGCCCCGACCCCTCCCAGAAGACGCGCTTGGGCGGGGCGAACCTTGTCTGCGCCTTGCCGAACTGCCCCTGCCACGAGGCGTCCAGGCAGTCGCTCAGCGCGTCCATGAACCGCCGCATGGACGCCGAGCCGGGGGCGATCGCCGGAAGGTGGCACTTCACCGGGGTCAGCGCCCCGGTCTTGTACAGCTTGTTGTCGGTGGCGCTCGCCTTGCTGGGGACGCCCTTGGCGGCGTCGCCGCCCCGCGACCCGATCCGGCCCTCGCCGCCGAACGCCGCGAATCCGAGCACGATGAGCACGACCAGCGCGGCCACCCCGCCGAGCACCGCCGCCACCAGCCCGCCCGCGGTGCGGCGCGGCGGGCGCCGGGGCGGGACGTAGCCGTACCGCTGAGCGGACTCCTGACCAGGCAGGTCGTACGGCGGCGCGGGCGCCGGGGCCAGAGGGGGGTGTCGACCTGCCATAGCGAAGAATCATCGCATGCGATGCCGCTACCATTTGCGGCCATGTCTGGTCTTGCGGCGTTGTGTCGTCTGCGGCGGGCCGCCACGTCGGTGGCGATCGCCGCGGTCCTCCCCTTGGCCGCCCCCGCCGCGGCGTCCGCCGCGGCCTCCCCGGCGGCGCTCGCGGCCTCCGGGTCCGAGGAGCAGGTGCTCAAGGACGACGTCGCCATCAAGGTCGGCCCCGGCGGCGTCGCGCACGTGCGCGAGACGATCACGTACCGGTTCTCCGGGCAGGACGGCTTCAGCCGGACCTTCGTCACCAGGGAGCACCAGAGCGTCACCGAGGACCGCCTCTACAGGATCGACGGCGCCAGGGCGTCCAGCCCCGACGGCGGCCCCACCCGGGTGTCCACCTCCGAGTCGGGCACCCGCACCACGCTGAAGGTGACCGGCGCCGCCGAGCTGACCGGCAGCCGCACCGTCGTCCTGGACTACGAGCTGCGCGGCGCGATCACCCCGATGGGCGCGGCCGAGGAGCTGCGCTGGACGGCTGTCGGCGGCTGGAAGGTGCCGGTGACCGAGGCCCGCGCCGTCGTCGACGGCGGCGCGGTGATCCGCGACATCAACTGCTTCGCGGGACCGATCGACAGCACCATCGGCTGCACGCAGTACTACACCAACCACACCCGCACCCAGGGGATCTTCAGCCAGCAGCAGATGCTGCCCGGCGAGTACCTCACCGTCGTCGCCGGCCTGCCCGCCGGGACGACCAAGGGCGAGCCGATCTACGAGCGGCGGCACACCGTGGCGACCGCGTTCGCGGTGAACGCCGTCACCGGCGCGGCCCTGCTCGGCGTACTGGTGCTGCTGGCCGGCGGGCTCGTCGCGCTGTACCTGCTGCGCGGGCGCGATGCCCGGGTGGTCGGCCGGAAGGCCGTCGAGGGCGACCAGGCCCCGCTCGCCGGCACCGAGTTCGAGCCGCCGAACGGCGTGCGTCCCGGCCAGATCGGCACCCTCGTCGACGAGCAGGCCGACGTGATCGACGTGACGGCGAGCATCGTCGACCTGGCCGTCCGCGGCCACCTGCTGATCGAGGAGGAGGACCGCGCGGTCACCGGCCGGCTCGACTGGACGCTGCGCGGGCTGGACCGTCCGGCGGGCGACCTGCTGCCGTACGAGCGGATCCTGCTGGACGCCCTGCTCACCGCCCCGGACGGCAGCGCGCGCGGCGCGGTCAAGCTGTCGGAGCTCGGCGGGACGTTCTCCACCCGGCTCGCGCAGGTCCGGTCGGCGATGTACGCCGACGTCGTCCAGCAGGGCTGGTTCGCCCGCCGTCCCGACACGGTGCGCTCCCGGTGGACCGTCGCGGGGCTCGCGCTGACCGTGCTCGGCGTCGCCGGGACCGTCGCGCTCGCGCTGACCACCGAGTACGCCCTGGTCGGCCTCGCGGTGATCATCGCGGGCGCGGCGCTCGCGTACGGCGGCCAGTACATGCCGGCCAAGACCGCGCGCGGCGCGACGGTGCTCGCGCACACCATCGGCTTCCGGGCCTTCCTCGGGCGCGGCGCCCTGCCCGAGGACGCCTTCGGCGGGCTCGCCTCGCGGCAGCGCATCGCGCTGTTCTCCCGGTTCCTCCCGTACGCGGTGGTGTTCGGCCTGGTCGCCGAGTGGGCCGAGACCGTCAAGGACGCGGGCGAGCGGGCCGAGGGCGCCGACAACCTCTACTGGTACGAGGGCCCGGCCGAATGGGACCTGTCGAAGTTCGCCGAGTCGATGCGGACGTTCACGCTGGCCACGTCCGGCTCCATCTCCCAGTCCCGCGGTCTCTGACCCCGCGCCGGGCCGCCCGCCGGGCGGTCCGTTCCCGCCCCTGCCCCGCCCCCTGCTAGGGCACATCTCGGCCAATTGGTAAGATGTCTGACATCTTACCGAGGAGGTCGCGTGGCTTTGAGTCCCGTCCGGGGCGGCTCGACCGTCGACGCCGTGCTCGACCAGTTGCAGGCCGAGGTCAGCGGCGGCTCGTGGCGGGTGGGCGACCGGATCCCCGCCGAGCTCGACCTGGCGGCCCGGCTCGGGGTCAGCAGGCCGGCGGTCCGCGAGGCGATCCGGGCGCTGTCCCATGTCGGCGTGCTGGAGGTGCGCCGGGGCGACGGCACGTACGTGCTCAGCAGCGCCGACCCGCGTCCGCTGCTGCGGGACGTCGGCCGCGGGACACTGCGGGACGTCTTCGAGGTGCAGCTCGCCTACGACGTCCAGGCCGCGCGCCTCGCCGCGCGCCGCCGCACGGACGCCGACCTGGAGCGCCTCGAAGGGCTGCTCGCCGCCCGCGACGCGGCCCTGGAGGCCGACGCGTTCGGCGCGGCCGACGCCCGCTTCCACGTGGGCGTCGCCGAGGCCGGCCACAACCCGGTGCTGATCGAGGCGTGCCGCTACTTCCTGGACCACCTGCGCGACTCGATGCGCACGATCCGGCTCGACCACGAGGTCCCCGAGGCCGGTCCGGCGGCGCACCGCGCGGTGCTCGACGCGATCATCGCCCGGGACGGCGAGGCCGCGGCGCGCGCCGCGGCGGCCGTGGTCGAGCCGACGCTCGCGGCCCTCGAGGCCCTGGTCGGGCCGGGCGAGGCGGACGGGGAGGGGCGGTGAGCGCCCGCCGCACCGTGCTGGCCGGCCAGCTCGCGCTGATCGTCCTGGTCGCGCTCAACCTGCGGCCCGCGATCACCGCGGTCGGCCCGCTGCTCACCGAGATCCGCGGCGACTTCCACCTGTCCGGCACGGCGGCGGGCGCCCTCACCACGCTGCCGCTGCTGTTCTTCGGCTCGTACGGGCTGCTGGCGGCGTTCCTGCGGCGCGCGCCGCGGCCCGAGACGCTGCTGGTGATCGGGATGGCGCTGCTGGTCACCGGGCTGCTGCTGCGCCTGCTGGACGCCCCGTTCTTCCTGTTCGCCGGGTCGCTGGTCGCCGGCGTCGCGATCAGCATCGGCAACATCGCGATGCCGGCCCTCATCAAGCGGGACCATCCGGGCCACATCACGACGGTGACCGCGATCTACACGATCGCCGTCACGATCGGCGCGGCGGTCTCGTCCGGCATCGCGGTGCCGGTCGAGGACGCGCTGGACAGCTCGTGGCGGCTGCCGCTGTCGCTGCTGGTGATCCCCGCGGCGCTGGCGGGCGTGGCGGCGCTGCCCCGGGCCGTGCGGAGCTCCCGCTCGGCGAAGGCCGCTCCGGCCGGGGCGCCGGGCCGCGACTCCCGGCACGTGGCCGCGCTGGTCTGGAGGTCCGGGCTGGCGTGGCAGATCACCCTCTTCATGGGCATCCAGTCGCTGCTGGCGTACGTGGTGATCGGGTGGTTGCCGACGATCTGCCAGGACCGCGGGCTCAGCGAGGCGGCGTCGGGGTACGCGCTGGCCTCGGTCAGCCTGCTCCAGGCGCTCGGCTCGCTGGCGGTGCCGGTCTTCGGCCGCTGGATGCGCGACCAGCGCCCGCTGGTGATCGCGACGGTGCTGCTGTGCCTGGCCGGTTTCGCCGGGGTCGCCTGGGCGCCGATCGGGTCGGTGTGGGTGTGGACCGTCGTGCTCGGCATCGGGCAGGGCATCGGATTCGCCACGGCGCTGTCGTTCCTCGGACTCCGCGCGCACGACGCCCAGGTCGCGGCGCATCTCTCCGGGATGGCCCAGGGCGTCGGCTACGCGCTCGCGGCGGTCGGCCCACTCGTCCTCGGCGCACTGCGCGACGCCACCGGCGGATGGACCGTTCCGGTGACCGTGGTGCTGGTGATCGCCGTTCTGCTCGGCGTCCCCGGCCTGGCGGCGGGCCGCGACCGGACGCTCGGCGCCCCCGGTCCGGCGGCCGAACCGGCCCCCGAGACGGTCGCGAACTGACATTCCCCGCCCGCGTTCCCCCATGGCGCCGCCAACACCGCGGGGGGACGTTCATGTCGCGGTCAATCCGCCATAACGCCCGATACCCGATTCGCCATGAATGGCGACATGAGTCGCTGGTGTCGTCGTTCGCGGTGTTCCAGGGGTTCGTATATTGGACTTGTCACCAGCGGATTCCGATTCGGGAGGTGGGGACATGGCGGCGACGATCCTGGCCGACGCCTCGATGCTCGGCCACAACCTGCCCTACTGGCTCGGGCCCGCGATCATCACGATCTCCATGGTGGTCTGGCTGGGGCTGACGCTCTCGGCCGCCATCCGCAAGATCCATCCTGAGCGCCGGCACGACCAGTCGCCGCACCGCGGCCCGATCGAGGGCGGCCTGTACCAATACAGGCCCGGCATGTATTCGCACAGTTATCCGCCGCATTTCTTCGACCCGGCCAACAAGGCCATGGCCGAGAGGGCACACGCCGAGACCGCCGTCCTCAGGAGGACGGCGACCGGGAAGACGGTCGCGGGCAGATTGGCGCTCACGAAGACGCCCGCCACGGACGCGCCCACGCCCAAGGCCGGCGTCCCGCACCCGGGCTTCCCGAAGCTGGGGACCCCGAACACGGGCACCCCGAACGAGACCTCCGCGAACCGGGATGCACAAGACGCGCCCCCGTCGAGAGCGGACGCACCGGACAGCAGGCGCCGTCGCGACTGACCCGTCGCGACCGACCCGCCTGCCGCCTGCCGCCGCCCGGCTCCCGCCTGCCGTTCGGCGCCTCACTCCCTCAGCGGTCGAACACCCCTGGGGCCGGACGGATGGCACCGACCGTCGCGTCACCGCCGTGCAGCTCGACGGCCGACAGCTCGTCCAGGACGGCGGTGTCCACGCCGGGCGCCCCGGCCACGCCGAGGGCCCGCAGCAGCGCGACAGTGACCGGGGTGCGGGCCCGCATCGCCCCGTCGTCGATCTTGACGGCGCCCGCGCGGCCGTCGGCGAGCGCGAACGCGTCCACGCCCTCCGCGCCGCACTTGACCAGCAGCCCGGGGACCGCGTCCATCAGCCGCCGCTCCTCGCGGCGGGTGCCCGAGGTCCACTGCGGATGGGTCCGCATCGCGTCGGCGACGCGGCGCTCGGGCGTGCCGGGCGCGGCCAGCACCAGCGCCCGAAAGGCCCGCGCGACGCCCGTCGTGGAGATCGCGAACAGCGGGGCGCCGCAGCCGTCGACGCCCACCGCGAGGGGCTGCTCACCGGACAGGTCCGCCACGACCGCGCGGACGGCGGCCTGGAGCGGATGGTCGGCGTCCAGGTAGGAGCCCGTCGGCCAGCCCGCCGCGACGCAGGCGGCGAGCATGGCCGCGTGCTTGCCCGAGCAGTTCATCCGCAGCCGGGACCGGCCGCCGCCGTTGCGGGCCACCTCCAGGTAGGCGTCCGGGTCCAGCGGCCACTGCGCCGGGCAGCGCAGCGCGTCCGCGCCCAGCCCGGCGCCGGCGAGGATCTTCTCGACGCCCTCCACGTGGAAGTCCTCGCCCGAGTGGCTGCCCGCGGCGAGCGCCAGCTCCGCGCCGTCCAAGTCCAGGCCGGACCTGAGCATCGCGACGGCCTGCATCGGCTTGTTGGCCGACCTCGGGAAGATCGCCTCCTCCGGCGTCCCCACCCGCACCACCGTCGAGCCGTCGGCGGCGAGCCCGGCGGCGGCGCCCCGGTGCCATGACTCCACGAAACCGGAGCGCTCCACCTCCACCAGCACCGGATTGATCTCCACCACGGCCTCCCGGTTCCCCGCTCCGATGATCACTCTCACCGGAAAGGTACCCAACCCGGGCGCATCCGCCCCCGCCCCGTTCCTTCGGGGCTCCGAGGCCGGGCGGCCGGGTCAGCGCGGGCGGACGCCGAGAAGCGCGCGGGCCTCGGCGGCGGACATCGGCGGACGCTGGGCCAGCTCCGCCGCGGCCGACGCCCGTTCGACGAGCTCGACGTTGGCGGTCACCGGCCGCCCCTTGGACAGCGTCAGCGTGTCCTCCATCCCGACCCGCAGGTGCCCGCCCGCCGACAGCGCCGCGAACATGACCGGCAGCGCCGTGCGGCCGACGCCCGTCGCCGACCACGTCGCCCCCTCCGGCAGCGCCGCGACCGCCGCGACCAGCGACCGCGCGTCCCCCGGCATCCCGCCCGGCACCCCCATCACCAGGTCGCAGTGCACGTGCCCGCCGTACGGGAGGCCGTACTTGTCGAGCAGCCGGTGCAGCGCCGTCACCTGCCCGAGGTCGAACAGCTCGAACTCCGGCACGATCTCCATCTCCTGGGTGCGCCGGTACAGCTCCACCATGAACGGCCACGGGTTCATGAACACCTCGTCGCCGAAGTTGACCGTGCCGCAGGTCAGCGAGCAGCCGTCCGGCGCCGCCTCCAGCACCCGCAGCCGGTCCTCGTACGGATCGGTGACCGCCCCTCCCGTCGACAGCTGGACGATCAGCCCGGTGCCGGACCGCAGCGCCTGCACCGTGTCGCGCAGCAGGAACAGGTCGAGCGTGGGCTTGGCGTCGTCGTCGCGGACGTGCACGTGGATGACGGCCGCCCCGGCCGCCTCGCACTCCTTGGCCGTCTGGACCAGTTCATCAAGGGTGACGGGCAGGGCCGGAACATCCGCCTTCGCGGACTCCGCACCGGTGGGCGCCACCGTGATGAGCGTCGTTGCTCCCATAGGCGGCAGAATGCATGGCATGAGGGCCGTAGTCCAGAGGGCGAGCCAGGCGAGCGTGACCGTTGACGATCTCATCGTCGGGGAGATCGAGGGTCCGGGCCTCCTGGTCCTGGTCGGGGTGACGCACGACGACACCCCGCAGCAGGCCCGGAGGCTGGCCGCCAAGCTGTGGGGGCTGCGCGTCCTGGAGGGCGAGCGGTCCTGCTCCGACCTGAACGCCCCGCTGCTGGTCGTCAGCCAGTTCACCCTGTACGGGGACGCGCGCAAGGGCCGCCGGCCCACCTGGACCGCCGCCGCGCCCGGCCCGGTCGCCGAGCCGCTGGTCAACGCGGTCGTCACCGAGCTGCGCGCGCTCGGCGCCAAGGTCGAGACGGGGGTCTTCGGCGCCGACATGAAGGTCGCCCTGGTCAACGACGGTCCGATCACCGTCATCCTGGACCTCTGACCGGCGGGGCGGCGGGGCGGCCGGGGAGCGGTGATCCTCAGCGGGCGAGGCCGTAGACCATCCCGATGATCGTGACCACGGTCCCGGCGGCGGCCAGCAGGATCATCACGCGGTCGGCCTGGGCGAGCCGTCCGCGGACCTCCGGGGAGAACACCACCACACCCGTCTCACGCTCACGGCCGCCACCGCCGGCGGCACCGCCCTCTCGGACGCCGCCGCGCGGAGGGTTCTGCGCCTCAGGCCCGGAGCGGCCGAGCCGCTTGCGGGCGACGCCCTGGAGGCCGAACAGCCGCCACAGCCCGTCGCCCTTCATCAGCTGATGCCGGGGCGTGCACGCGAACAGCCGTCCCCGGACGGGCTCGCGGCAGGAGAACCCCTGCCGCGTCGTCACCCGGCAGATCGTCGGCACCAGCAGGAACTCGTACAGGCACCAGAACAGCAGCACGATCAGCGCCAGCCGCCAGGAGTGCAGCAGCCACGCCGCCACGGCGACCGCCGCGAGCACGCCCCACCACACCAGTGCGGACTCCCTGCGCCGGCGGCGGCGCCGGCCCGTCGCGCTCTTCTTCGCGAGCGGCGGTTCCCTGTCCCCCAGGTTCGCGACCATCGGTAAGGAACCCACCTCCCCGGACGGCGGCCGACGGGAATCGTCCACGCCAGACGAGTTTGCCCGGACGGTAGGGGTTTTACGCCCGTTTTGCGGCTTGACGGCCGAGATTGATGTTGGCGTTGCGGCCCGTCTCCGGCGACACCACGACCTCCTGCGCCGCCGCGACCCCGCCGGCCAGCAGCTCGGCGTCGACCGGGACGTTCCGCTTGACCAGGGCCAGCGCGACCGGGCCGAGCTCGTGGTGCCGGGCCGCCGACCCGACGAACCCGACCGTCCGGCCGCCGGGGATCTCCACCGGGTCGCCGTGCGCGGGCAGGCGGTCGACGCTGCCGTCCAGGTGCAGGAAGACCAGGCGGCGCGGCGGGCGGCCCAGGTTGTGCACGCGGGCGACGGTCTCCTGCCCCCGGTAGCAGCCCTTGGCCAGGTGCACCGCGGTGTCGGTCCAGCCCGTCTCGTGCGGGATCGTCCGGTGGTCGGTGTCGAACCCGAGCCGGGGCCGGTGCGCGGCGATCCGCAGCGCCTCGTACGCCCAGAGCCCGGCCGGGCGGACGTCGCCGGACGCGGGCACCGCGGCCAGCGCCGACCGGTCGATGATCTGCGCGGTGCCCGCAACGTCGGGCAGGGCCAGCACGCCCGGCGCCGGCTCCAGGCCGGACGTCACCACGGCGTACCGGTCGCTCACGTCGGCGACCTCCACGCGCAGCATGAACCGCATCCGGTCGAGGAAGTCGGTCAGCGCCGGGGCGGTGCCGGGCTCGACATGCGCCCAGACCGCCTCGCCGTCGTCGATCATCTGGAGATGGTGCTCGATGTGCCCGTTCGCGCTGAGCAGCAGCGCCTCGGTCGCCTCGAACGGCTTGAGCCCGCTCAGATGCTGGCTGAGGAGGCTGTGCAGCCAGCTCAGCCGGTCGGGGCCCGAGACGCGCACGACGCCGCGGTTGCTCCGGTCGACGAACGCGGTGCCCGCTTCAAGAGCGCGCTGTTCTTGGGACGGCTCGCCGTAGTGCGCGGCGACCTCCTGGTCGGGCGCGTCGGCTGCGACGGCCCCGGGCAACTGCAACAACGGGCTCTCCATGAACCCAGACTATGTCGCCCCCGCGGGCCCCTGGAGCCGCCGGAGCGGCCGAAGATCACGGATGGCAGTTCTTGCAGAGCCCGTAGACGGTGAGGTGGTGCACGTCGGTCTGGAACCCGAAGTCGGCCGCCAGCCGCTCGGCCAGCCCGGCCGCCGCCCTGGGGTCGACGTCGTTGACCGTGCCGCAGTCGCGGCACACCAGATGGATGTGCTCGGCCTCGGCCGCCAGGTGGTAGTTGGGCGGACCGTGCCCGAGATGGGCGTGCTTGACCAGCCCGAGCTCCTCAAGGAGCTCCAGCGTGCGGTACACGGTGGAGATGTTGACGCCGCGGGCGGTGCGCTGCACCTCGGTGCAGATCTCCTCGGGGGTCCCGTGCTCGAGGTCGGTCACCGCTTCGAGCACCAACTGACGCTGCGGGGTGACCCGGTACCCCTTGGCCCGCAGTTCCTCCTGCCACGACTCGACCATGTCCAGAGTCTATGTGCCGGAGGTCACGGGATGGGTTCACCGCAAATTCGTTTGCCTCGCTCAGGAGGGCTCGCATAGCGTGCTGGTACGCGCGAAAGGAGGTGGTCCAGGAAATGATTTATTCTGGGACTCGCGAGGTGGCTGTCCGCTAGTCGCCGTTTCGCCTCGGAGCCGCCGCCCCCGGGCGGTGGCCGCCGGTCGCAACGGTGACCGGCGAATACCAGGCAGTTACCCGATCCCCGGACCGATGGGCCAGTCCCGTCCGTCTCCCGCCACCCGGTGGGAAGGTCCGGGGATCGTTCCATGTCCGGACCCTCCCGAGCCGTCCGTGCCGGGGGCGGGACGGGGCGGGGTCAGCCGACGCGCTTGAGCTGCGCCGACAGGTGCGACTGGAGCTTCTGCCCCATCGCGGCCATGTCGTAGGCCCAGCCCAGGTCCTCCCCGATCAGCCCGTACAGCCGGGTGCCGCCGGTGACCTCCTTGGCGGACTCGGTCCGCGCGACCACGTCGGTCTGGAGCTCGACCCGGTTGAAGGCCGCGTTCCCCTGGTAGATCTCGGTGATCCCGGTCGGGTGCGCCAGCATCACCTCGACCTGGTGGTCGGGCCGGGGCCGCCAGTATCCGCTCTCGGTCGCCAGCGGACGGCCGAGCGAGCCGTCCTCCTCCAGCATCCAGGTGCGGCTAGCGTAGATCAGGAACGGCTTCCCGATGTGAGTGAACGACATCTCCTGGCCGAAGCGGAAGTCCTCGATGGTGGGATAGCCGCCGACGCCGGCGCCCTCCCAGGCTCCGAGGAGGAACTTCAGGGGCTCAAGGTCCGGGTGCAGCTCAGGCTCCATGGGCAACGAGCGTAGCGCCTATCTCAGCCTGCCCAGCCGCACGATCAGCAGGATCGCCGCGACCACCACCAGCCCGAGCGCCAGGACCAGGACTCCCGCGTTCACCATGCCGCTCACGACACGCGATGCTACGCCCGGCCGCCGTCCCGCCGGCGCCGACGCGCCCGCGCCGCCCCCCGCGGTGCCGCGCCGCACCCGACGGGCCCGCCGGCCGCGGCTAGAGTTCCCGGTATGGCGAGATCTCTGGTGATCAAGGCGACGGCGGGCGCGGACGGCGCGGAGCGGTGCAACCAGGCGTTCACGGTCGCGGCGGCGGGCGTGGCGAGCGGCGTGCCGGTGTCCCTCTGGCTGACCGGCGAGTCCGCCTGGTACGCGCTGCCCGGCAAGGCCGAGGAGCTGGAGCTCCCGCACGCCACCCCCCTGGACGACCTGCTCGGCGTGGTCCTCGCGGGCGGCCGGGTGACGGTCTGCACCCAGTGCGCGGCGCGCCGCGGCATCGAGCCGGACGACGTGATCCCCGGCGTGCGGATCGCGGGCGCCCCGACGTTCGTCGAGGAGGCCACCGAGGAAGGCGCCCAGGCCCTGGTCTACTGATCCGGGCGGTCGCCGGAGCCGGCCGGCCGAACCGGCACGAACCCGTTCACCCGGTCCCCGAGGATCACCCCGGGTCCCGGCGAGACGGTGGACCCGGCAGGGCCGTCCGGGGCCGGGCGGCCGGACTCGGCGGTCCTGGCGGGCTCGGTGGCGCCGTCCGGCTCGGTGGCCTCGCGGCGCCGGCGCTTGGCCAGTTCGTCGATGCGCCGGTTCAGCTCCTCGTCCTCGGCGGTCGCGGTGGCCTCGTCCACCCGGTCCAGGTCCTGGAGCTCGTTGCGGGTCCGCTGCTGCACCTTCTTCAGGCCGACGTGCTTCTTGCGCGCCTCCCGGGCCTTGAGCAGGTCGAGTTCCGCGTCGTGCAGCTCGCGGTCGACGGCCAGGCGGGACGACACCAGCCGGTCGTAGGTCGTGGTGCCGCCCATCAGCTTGGTGAGGATCGGCAGCAGCTCCAGGGCCACCAGGAGCAGCCGCACCAGCCACTGCGCGGCGCCGACCACCAGGTTCTTCCCCGAGAGCCGGTCGAGGCCGTCGATCTCCTCCAGGACGCCGATCCGGCCGGTGATGGCGGGCTTGGCGGCGACCCTCGCCCGGATCTGGCGGGTGATCTCGGCGCCGTACTCGTCGATCGCCTGCCCCGACGCCTGGCTGAGCCGGTCGACCTCCTGGTTCAAGGCGCTGAGCTGGCGCTGCTGCTCGTCGATCCGGCTGTCGGTGCGGAAGCGGTCGGCCTCCCTGCGGTTCTGGCGGCAGCTCGGCCCCACGCCGAACCGGCCGCTGAGCCCGCTGCCCCGTCCGCCGTTGCACTCCCTCCGCGCGATGTCCTCCTTCTTGACGAGCTGCGCCGAGAGGTCCTTGACGCGCGCTTGCAGGGCGTCCCGGTTCCCGACGGTCTTCTGGAGCTTCTCCCGGTCGCCCTCCGGGGAGTTGACGATCGTGAGGCGGTACTCCCGGCACTTCTTCGCGTCGACCTTCGAGCCGTCCTTCGGGTTGCACGCCTGGAGCCGGCTCTCGTACGTCAGCAGCTCCGCGGCCCGCGCGTCCCGGACCTCGCGGTGGATCTCCGACTCGAAGATCCGCAGCAGCAGCGGCTCGGCGATGACGCAGCCGACCAGGATCGCGAGCAGCGCGCGGGGCAGGTAGATCCCCAGCTTGGACGCGTGGAGCGCGCCGTGCGTGCTGGAGACCAGCCAGGCGTCGAAGCTGAAGATCACCCAGCCCCAGAAGGCGGCGACCGGGACCAGCAGGATCCACGGGGCTCCGAGCGCCTTGGTCAGGAACAGCAGCATCGACAGCGCGGCGAGGCAGCCGGTGTTCAGGACGATCGCGCCGAGCCTGCTGTAGCGGGCCCGCTCCTCGGGGACCCAGTCGAGGATCTCCTCCCGCACGCCGATCCGCCGCCTCAGCCACCGTCCCAGGTCCCGCACGGGCGGCACCGGCCGGAACGGCACGGCCGGAGGAGGCTGCAAGACCGGCGGCGGAGGCTCCGGGGTGAGCGGGGGCTCCGGGGTGAGCGGCAGCTCCGGCGGGGGCTCGTTAGTCACCGTCTTCTTCCCTCACGTCGTCGGCGAATTCCGCGGACGCGGCCCGGGGCAGCTCGGCGACCTCCTCAGGCGCCTGGGCGGCCGTGACCGTCGTCGGGACGGGGCCGCCGGAGACGCCGTACCGCCCGTTCCCCGCCGACTCATCCACGAGGCGTCCGATGAGCCGCTCCACGTCGACGTGGATCTCGTCGAGATGCCCGTGCCGCGCGACCTCCTTCAGGACGTCGAGCCGGACGCCCAGCGCGTAGCGGCGGTCGGCCTGGTCGAGTTCCTCGGCGCGGCGGACGTCCTCGCGCGCCTCCTGCCGCAGCGTCTCCTGTTCGGCCTGCTCGCGCTCCTTGGCCGCCTCGAGCTCGCCCTGGAGCTCACGGGTCGTCAGTTCGCCCTTGGAGTGCGCGAACAGCGCGGCCTTGAGCGGGTCGGTGCCGATGGACGCGTACACCTCGGCGGTCTCCTCCTGCGCGAACGCGCGCGCCTGCCGGGCGAGGCCCTGCTCGCTGAGCTGCCGCTGCCGGTCCAGCGCCTGCTCGAGTTCCTGCCGCTGCCGCTCGTACAGCAGGCGCTGCTGCTCGAAGCGCATCTGCTGCTCCTCGGTCAGCCGCTGGTAGTCGGCCCGCATCTGGTCGAGGGCCTGGTCGTTCTCGGTGCGCACCCGGTCGCGCTCGGTCTCGTGGGCCGCCCGGGTCAGCTCCACGGTGTGGCCGTGCTGATGGCCGCGGAGCGTCCGGTGCAGCTCGACCAGCTCGCCCGGGGTGAGCACCTCGACGCTCGCCATCGCGATGGTCATGCCCGGGATGTTGGGCGGCTTGAGCTCGGTGTAGGCCTCGATCTGCGCCTTCACGTCCCGGCGGACGGTGTTGATCGCGGTCAGCGGGTGGTCGAGCCCGAGCTCGAAGATGCGGTGGTGGCTGCGCAGGTAGCCGAGCAGCGCGATGGTGGCCTCGTGCCCGTCCCGCACCACCGTCTCGGCGTCCTGGACCGTGCACAGGAACTGGACCTGGACGGTGAACTCGCCCGCCTCGGCCGACGGGATCGCCAGCTCGACCATGACGGGCGTGTTCCGCGTCATGTCGACCAGGCTGACGTGGGACGCGTTGACGACCTGCTCGTCCCTCAGCCCGCGGTAGCCGTTGTCCAGGACGAACCGTCCGTCGACGCGGAAGACGAGCACCTGGTGCGCGTCCACCCGCGGCAGGTCGCCGTCCGCCCGGCCGCGCCCGCCGAACCCGAACGGGCCCCGTTTGGGCGCCTCCGCCAGGACGCGCTGTTCGATGATCGGGTACGAGCTGCTGACTTTCACGCCGGCTCTCCTGATTCGGTCTGGTCGGTGCGGGGCTCGGCCCGGTCAAGGGCCGCGAGCAGCACCTCGGTGAGTACCTTCGAGCGCGTCCGGCGGTTCCGCGCGCTGAGCGCGATGTGGCCGAGGTCCTTGCGCAGCAGCTCCCGCTCGTGCGGCGGGAGGCGCTCGGCGAGCGCGCCGCCGAGCGCCCTGACCACCGCGATGTCCGATGCCGGGCCGGCCGGCGCGTCGTCCGAGGCCGGGCCGTCCGATGCCGGTCTCTGGAACGTGCCGTCCGGCGCCGTTCCCCCGGGCGTTCCGTTCGAGTGGCGGGCCCGGCGTTCGAGCGCGCCCAGCACCTCCCACAGGGCCAGCAGCGCGTCGTGGCGGCAGGGCCGGTGCCGCAGCGCGGCGGCCCAGACCGCGGCGGCGGCGGGCAGCCGGTCGGGACGCTCGGCGAGGAAGATCGCGATGCTGGGCACACCGGTCTGCGGCGCCCGCACCGACAGCACCTGGACGGCCGCCGCGAGGGCGAGCTTGTACCTGCGGCGGTCCGCGCCGGTCGGGGCGAGGCCGCGCACCTTGGCGTCCAGCAGCAGCAGCACCTTCCCCGCGCCCTCCCCGTGCGAGGCGAGGGTGGCGAACAGCTGCGCCATGGCGGCCGTCGCCTCCGGGCTGAGGTCGGTGTCCTGGACGATCAGCTGCCACAGGCGGCGCAGCGCCTCGTCGGGGTACCGCACGCCGAGCTGCCCGGAGAACGCGAGGGCTCCGGCCCGGCGCTGCCGAGGCGTCCCGTAGCCGACCCAACTGGTCGCCGCGCCGAGCGCGACCGGCGCGAGGGTCTCGTCCAGGCACATGAACCAGAGCGTCAGCACCGCCGTCTCCTGGTGCAGGGGCAGCCGCCCGCCGTCCGCCCAGCGCGCGAGGTAGCCCGTCTCCACCTCGTCGAAGGACTCGAAGGAGAGCAGGGCCAGCCCCTTCGCGACCACGACGTGCGTGCCGGGATCGCCGGCGACCTCGTCCAGCCACTCGCCGGCCGCGTCCCAGAAGGCGCCGTCGAACCGGTCCCACAGCTCGGCGAGGACGAACCGGTGCTGGACGGGGTTCTTGAACGCCAGGAACCGGCGCGGCGTCCCGCCGCCGCTGTGGCGCTGGACCTTCAGCAGGCCGCCGGGGGTGATCCGCCCGCTCCGCCGCTGCGGCAGGGCGTCCGCCGCGGGCTGGAACGGCTCGGCGGCCGGTGCGGGCTCGACGGCCGTCCCCGTGGCGGCGCCCGCCTGGACGGGCGCGGACCCGGGCGCGGAGCCGGCGGGGTGGGGCGGCGGCACGGGGACGTGGCCTTCGAGGACGCGCTCGAACCCCGCGGCGTACGCCTCGAACTCCCGCTCCCCGACGCCCAGTACGAACGCCAGCACGGTGATCTCCACGACCTCCCTGCGGGTGGGCTCCCCGTCGAACCACGCGGCGACCTGGCGGCGCGCGGCGACCCTGAACGCCTCCCCGGCCATGGCCTCGACGGCGCCGTCGCCGACGCCGCCCGCGCTGCCGGCCACCGCCAGAACATCTTTGGCGAACCGGACGAGGTCGGTCATCGTCCAGACCTCGGGGACGGCCTCGACGGCCTGGACGAGGACGGCCTCGTCCACGGACGCACCGAGCCGGGCGCGCAGGACCCGCTCGGGATGAGGCGGCTCCCAGCGGACGGTCCGCACCGCGCCCGCCCCCGTCCCGGCGTCGCGCACGGCGGTGGTCGTCACCACCAGGTAGGCCCCCGCCTCGCGGACCTGCCCGGACACCCGCTGCCAGTCGAAGGCCGCGACCCGCGCCTGCCGGCCGCCGCCGCCCTGGCCGCGCGGGCCCGGCTCGAAGTGGTCGAGCACCACGTACCCGGCGCCCCGGTTGTAGGTGCGGGAGGCGAGCGTCTCCAGCGTCGCGGTCGGGGACAGCGCCCACAGCCCCTCGCCCGTCGAGTCCCGGAGGAGGGAGATCGCCGCCGCCCGCTTGCCGGTCCCCTCGGGGCCCGCGAGGACGACGACCCCCTCGGACCGGAGGGCGTGCAGAGCCTCGTCGTAGCAGGCCGGGGCCACGTAGTGGTCCAGCGCCTCGGCGATCTCGGGGACGCTCACGCTCCCGGTGACCGGACGCTGCGCGGCGGCCATCGCGAGTCCCCTGGCCGCGCCGTCGCCCTCCCCGAGGCCGGCTCCGAACGTGGAGCCGTTGGCGATGACCTCGGAGAAGAAGGCGTTGATGACGGCGATGCCGGGACGTTCCGAGGTGTCCTGACCGTTCTGCTTGTCCTGCTTGTTCTCCGAGCGCGGCTTGTCCGTGTGCGCCGGATCTTCGGCATCGGTCTCGGCTTGGGATTCGGCGTTGGGGGCTGCTTCGGCGGCGGGCTCGCGTGGCGCCTGCGCCGCCTCCTGCGGATCTGCGTCTTCGGAGTCACGCTCCTGCATGGGCGCTCACCGGAAGCTGTTTCCGAAGGTGGCGCCATGCGCATGCACGGTCCCGTGGAACTGGTTCTGCACACCCGGTGCCGGAGAGGGCACCCGTCCGCTACCGGCGCCGCCCTCGCTACCAGCGCCACCCTCGCCCGCGGTGTCGCCCCCGGTATCGCGTCCGTTTTGTGCTCCGCCATCGTCCTGGACGTCCAGTCCAAGGTCGTGTGCGTGAACGTCGGCGCCCGGAACCCGGATCCACGCGGATTCCACGAACTCCTTGTTACGGACCGGCACCTTGCGGAAGTCGGCCGCCGCCAGGGACGTATGGCGCTGCACCACCGTCTCGTCGTAGACGCGGCCGGACAGCACCACCGCCAGTGGGCCGCCGGTCGCGGCGAGCGCCGCCCTTAGAGGGCGGCTATCGACCAGTCGGCTCACCGCGACGATGCCCTGCCCGGAGAACCCGTTGGACGCGGGCATGGCGACCCCGAAATGGACGGCCATCCGCAGCCGCAGCCACGCCTCGTCCGTGCGGTCGTGGTTATGCCGCGTCAGCGCCGCGTGCAGTTCGCGGACGAAGTCGTCCACGACGCGCGGCTCGCTCTCCCCTTCGGGGAGCACGGCGAGCTCGCCGTCCCCGGCGCCCTGCCTGATCCAGCCGGCTCTGGAGAGACGCGCCCCCGCGGCCGCCTCGTCCAGCACCTTGAGAAGGCCGTCCTGAATGGCGACCTGCCGCTGGTCGTCGCCGCGGCCGTAGCTCTTCGCGTCGACCGAGACGAGGAGCCGCCGGCCGAAACCCTCACCGTGCTCCAAGATGATCCGCCCTTTCGCCGGTACCGGCACGATCAGAAGAAGGATTCAGTCTCCGCCCGGCCCGCCGCACGGATACCGCATCAATACGGCGTTCCGCCAAGCGTTCGGATCGGGGGGTGTGATCCTCGCATCGCCGCCTTCCCGCATTCGTGCGGCTTCCCGAAAGTCCGGCGGCGGTTGGATCGGAACCGGCGGCCTCCGGCGGAACCGGCGGCCCCGGGCGAAAGGGAATCCATGGACGACGGTGAACGCGACCTGACCGTGACGCTGGCCCTGCTGAACTCCTTCCAGAACCATGTCCAGCACGCCGACACCAAGGTCAGCACCCTGCTCGCCGTGCACGCCGGCACCGCGCTGGCGGTCGTGGCCGCGCAGGACGGCCCGCTCGACCAGGCGGGACCGGCGTGGTCGGTCCTGCTGGCGGTGTTCGTGCTCGCCCTCGCGGTGTCCGGATACCACCTGCTCCAGGCGCTGCGCCCCCGGCTGCACGGGCCGCGGCGGTACAGCCGGTTCGCCATCGCCTGCCTCACCGGCGACGCGGAGCCGCCCGCGTCCGCCGACCCGGCGTCCGAGCGCGCGGAGGCGTGGGCCATGATCCGGCTGCTCGCCGACCTGGCCCGGGCCAAGCACGCGAAGGTGGCCCGGGCCGTCCCCTGGACCGCGGCGATGCTGGTCGCCGGCCTGGGCACGATCATCGTCCGCTGACCGCCCGTCCTCCCGTCCTGGCCGGGAGGACGGGTGTCAGGAATCGGCGGACGGGTGCCGCGGGGGCAGTTCGGCGAACGCGCGCAGCCGGTCGGGCGTCAGGATCGTGACGGCCCGGTACTTGGACAGCACGTACCCCTCGTCGCGGAACCTGCGCATGGCCTGGCCGACGGCGTCCTCCCCCGCGCCGATCAGCTTGCCGAGCTCGGGCTGGGACAGCCGCACCCCGAGCTCGCGCCCCTCGGCGACGTCGCGGCCGTGCCGGTCGGCGAGCTCCACGATGATCCGGGCCAGCCGGATCGGGACGTCGTACCCCACGAACTCCAGCCGCCGCCGATTGGCCCAGTCGAGCCGGTCGGCCATCATCGCGGCGATCGCCTGCCACGCCTCCGGATGGCGATTGAGGAACGCCAGGAACATCTCCCGCGGAAGCGGATGCGCGAGAATTGGCGTGCAGGTCACCACGGTGGCATTGCGCGGAGTCGCCCGGATCGCGGCGACCTCCCCGATCACGTCGCCGCCGACCCTGATTCCGAGCATGCTCTCGCTGCCGTTCTCCAGCGTCGCGATCACTTTCACGCAGGCGGACGACGCCGGGCCGGTCGAGCGCAGCAGGAACGCCTGCATGCCCGGTTCGCCCTGGCGGACGAGGGTGGTCCCGGCCGGATAGCGCACCGGCGGGACCAGCTCCAGAAGGTCCTTGCGCGGCTTGTCGCCGAGGCTGGCGAAGAAGGTTCCCGAAGACCAGTAGGACGTTCTCTCAGATGCAGGGCCGGCCACGGCTAGACCTCCGTACGACCTCATTTCGCCGGATTCAAACACTAGCGGAGGCGGCCCCTCCGGGGGTTGCCGCGTAATGTCACCGACACGTTTCCGTTGCCCGGACATGATGCTTTCGAAAAGTGCGCGGCGGCCCGTCCCCGACCCCGGTTGATCTTCTATGGAACGGACATGACCAGGACCGACGTCCCGTTCCGGAGAGGGGGCCACCCGGCATGGTCGAGATACCCGTGTGGGCCTGGCCCGCGACGGTCGGCCTGATCCTCGTGCTGTTCGCGTTCGACCTGGTGACCGCGGTGCGGCGCCCGCACGCCGTCGGGATCCGCGAGGCCGCGTTCTGGTCGGTCTTCTACATCGTGGTGGCCCTGCTGTTCGGGCTCGCGGTGCTGTGGCTGATCGGCTCGGAGCCCGGGACGGAGTACTTCGCCGGATGGGTGGTCGAGAAGAGCCTGTCGATCGACAACCTGTTCGTCTTCGTCATCATCATGTCCCGGTTCGAGGTGCCTCGGGAGTACCAGCAGAAGACGCTGCTGTTCGGGATCGCGGCGGCGCTCCTGCTGCGCACGGTCTTCATCGCGGTCGGCGCGGCGGCGATCAACGCGTTCTCCTTCACCTTCCTGTTCTTCGGGCTGGCGCTGCTGTGGACGGCGGTGCAGCTCGTGCGGCACCGCAACGAGCAGCCCGACGTCGAGGACACCTGGCTCGTCCGTCGCGCGCGCAGGATCCTCCCGATGAGCACCGGCTTCCACGGTGGGCGGATGCTCGCGCACGAGGACGGCCGGCGCGTGATGACACCGTTGCTGCTGGTGTTCATCGCCATCGGCAGCACCGACCTGCTCTTCGCGCTCGACTCCATCCCGGCGGTGTTCGGCGTGACCAGCGAGCCGTTCATCGTGTTCTCCGCCAACGCCTTCGCGCTGCTGGGGCTGCGCGCGCTGTTCTTCCTCATCGAGGGCCTGCTGGAACGCCTGGTCTACCTGTCGATCGGGCTCTCCGTCATCCTGGCGTTCATCGGGGTCAAGCTGATCCTGCTGTTCCTGCACAAGGACGTCAGCGCCTCGATCCCCGAGATACCCACGCCGCTGTCACTCCTCGTGATCCTGCTCATCCTGGCCGCCACCACCGTCGCCAGCCTGCTTCGCGTGCGGGCCCACCCGGACGAGCGCGCCCAGGCCGGTTCCCTGCGGAAGTCGCGCCGGGAACGTCCGGAACAGGAAGAGCAGAAGCGGTGAGCTACCCGCCTACGCCCGACAGGTCCCGGACGACCACACTGTTACGGTCGGCCACCCGGTTCCCCAGTGAGAGCTGCGGCCAGAGTCCCGAGAGCTCCTGCCTACTGCGTTCACTCCACTCCCGGGCCGGATCGCTGCGCGTCTTGTAGAAGTTCAGCGCGTACCCGCCCGAGTAGAGGCGCAGCAGCGTGAACCCGCCCGGATACTCCTTGACCGCGCCGACCTCCTGCTGGACGACCCGGGGCGCCGCCGGGAACACCGAACGCTGATTCCGGTGCGTGTGCCCCGCGTGGTGCAGGAACACCCCTGGTGTCCCCCGGTACGCCCCCAGAATCGACAGAGACTGGCCCGCGTCCAGCGACTGCCCACCCGTGACGGCCAGCGGCGCGTTCTCCACGAACAGCGGATGGTGGCCGAACACGACCGTCGGCCGGTCGCGGTCGGCTTTCAGCTCGGCGTCGAACCAGGCGAGCTGCTCCCGCGACAGCCCGCCCGCGTCGCCCCCGTTCCCCGGCTTGTCGTAGGTGTCGAGCCCGATCACGCGCAGTCCGTCCAGGTCGTGCGAGAAGTAGCTGGGCCTGCCGTCGAAGAACGCGTCGCCGAAGCAGTCCCGCCCCTGCCACCGTCCCGGGCTGCACGAGCCGCCCTCGTGCGCCCTGTCGTGGTTGCCGCGCGCCACCAGGTAGTCCTCGCCGTACGTCCCGAACCCGTCGAGCAGGGCCTTGGCGCGTCCCAGATCGTCCACCCCCGCCTCGGCCGCCACGTCGCCCGCCGCGAGCAGCCGGGACGCGCCGCGCCGCCTGGCGTCCGCGACCAGCGCCTCGGCCATGAGCTCCGGGTAGGGCGGATGCCCGGGAACCTGCTCGATCCCCTTGATCCATGGCAGTTGCCCTACGAGTCCCGCCACCGTCTCGCCCAAGTGCAGGTCGTTGCAGAGCGCGACCGAGAACAGGAACCGTCCGGGCGGCGGCTGCGGTGTGGTGAACGCGAACACGCCGTCCCCTAGAGGCGTCCCCGCCGACTGTCCCGCCGCCAGCGCCGTGGCACTGGCGGGCCGCCCCCGCGAGCAAGCCTGGTAGTAGTACGTGCGCCCCGGCTCGAGTCCGGTCAGCTCCGCGTAGTGGTAGGGCGTGCTGTCCCCGTACGCCCGCTGGTCGAGCCGTCCGGGACGCGTCCCGTAGCGGACCTCGCCGTCAGCCGGTACGGGCTTCATCCGTCCCAGCCCGTCATCGGTACCGGCGGCCCCGGTGTACCAGGTGAGGATCGCACTGGTCTCGGTCAGCGTGACCAGCTCCAGATTCACCGGCCGCACCGCCTCGTCCGCGTGCGCGCGATCGGGGAGGACCAGCGCCGCCCCCGCGACCACCGCGCTCCAGCGCATCAGCTCCCGGCGGCTGGGCCCGCAACAGATCATGCGCGCAGCGTCCCAGCGGCCGGAGCACTCTGCCAGGCCCAAAGACGTCAGGGCCTGGCGTCGTCCCAAGCGGTGCTGCTGCGGAAGTAGGTGTCATAGAGCTCCTGGACTTCCAGCAGGCTCTCCGGCGGCACCTTCCCGTAGGCGATGCGCTCCAGGTGGCGGAAGTACTCGAACCGCTCCACACCGGGGGTGATGACGATGAGGAGATCGGCGTCCTCACCCGGGGCGGCGGCGAAGGCGTGCGCGAGGCCGGGCGGAACGATGACCAGGTCACCTTGCTCGGCGGTGACGACCTGCTCACCTGACAGCAACTGCGCCATGCCGTCCAGCACGTAGAAGAGCTCCGCCGAATTGGAGTGGTGGTGCGGCTTGGCGCCGTCGGCGCCGTTCACGAGGCTGACCCGCTGGGTGGAGAGCGCGCCCCCGGTCGAACTGCTGTCGGCCAGCAGCCGGATGGTGGTCGGCGCCCGGCCGATCACCTCGGCCTCGGCGGAACGGACGATCACGGACTCGTCGAAATCCGGTGCGATCAAAGACATCTGCGTGGCTCCTTGCTGGTTCGGATTCTCAGACGGCGAAGAGGAGGGCGGCGCTGATGAGCAGCGCCACGGCGGTGGCGAAGTGGATGCCGAAGGCAACGGCCTTGGTGCCCCCGTGGCGCAGGACGATGACGGTGTCGCCAAGCGGGAGGAGGGCGACGACCAGCATGAACCATGCCTCGGCCTGGGCGTCCGCGAAGGCCAGCAGCACCAGGCCGAGGAGGCCGAAGGTCGCGTCGCGCAGGCCCTTGATCGTCAGGTAGGCCGCGTCCCCGTCTTCCTTGGCCGGAACACCGTATCCGGCGGCGGCGGCACGCGGCACCGCAAAGAACCGCAGGCCGATGAAGACGCAGAAGAGGTTGAGCACGATGGCCAGGCCGTAGGCGATGGGGGTGAGCATGGTGTCTCCAGGTGCTAGCGGTGCTAGGAACGAGATCGACACTAACATGCCAACGACAGGAGCGCTAGCGATGCTAGATTCGATGCCATGTCGATTCAGGAGCGCCGGGAGCGCGAGCGGGCGGAACGGGAAAGATCGATCGTCACGGCCGCGATGGAGCTGGCCGAGGCCGAGGGCTGGGACGCGGTGACCACGCGGCGCCTCGCCGCGCGGATCGAGTACAGCCAGCCGGTGCTCTACAGCCACTTCAAGGGCAAGGGCGCCATCATGGCCGCGGTCGCGGTCGAGGGTTGTGCCGACCTCGCCGCCGACCTGCGCGCGGCCCGCACCGCGGCGACCGGCCCGGACCAGACCCTGGCCGGAATCGGCGCCGCCTATGCCACCTTCGCCGCACAGCGCCCCGCCCTGTACGACGCGATGTTCACCCACATCGTCGATCTGCCGTGGGCCACGCCCGAAGCGCCGGCCGCCCTGCACGAGGCGTTCGACGAGCTTCGTCAGGCCATACGCCCGCACACCGGAGACGACGACCTGGAGGTACTGACCGAGACCTTCTGGAGTGGCCTGCACGGGCTCGTCACCCTGATGCACAACGGCAGACTCCGCCAGGAGGATCACGAACGCCGCCTAGCGCTCCTGGTCAGGCGCTTCTCAAGCTGAGCACGGCTTCCCCGGAGCGGTGTCCAGACGGCACCGCCACCGGGTGGCTCTCGGCGGGCCCGGACGTCCGCATCTCCGCCGACCGGCATACGAGGACGCGGGCCCGCACCCGAGTCCTACCAGCACATCAGCGCACCGCCGGGAATCACCGGAGTGCCGCGTCCAGCTGACGGATGAGTTCCCCGACCCGCCCACCGCCAGGCGGGGCGGCCGGGTAGCGCCTCAGGACGTCCACCACGCCAGGATGCGCGAGGACCCGCGACTGCGCGATGTGGTCGGCTCCAACGGTGGAATCGTCGCCGGCGGAGAGTTCGAACGCCCGTGCGGCATGAGCGGCCGATCCGAGGATGTGCTTGACCTGCGTAGCTTTGGCCAAGGGGTGGAGGAACGCCGCGCCGCACGCGCTGGCGGCAGCACGTGCGGCGTCGCTCGCCGCAGCCTGCCCTGCATCGCGGGTCTCCTGAGCCGCCCGGTGTGCCGCCCAGGCACAGTCACGTAGCACCTTGGTCCGCTCGGCTCCGTCCGCGAACGCCTGCGCCGCGTCGATCGCGGCTCGTGGACGCCGGTCGTCGGGACGTTCACGTTCGAAAACCGCCAATGCAGGCCGCGCGCACGCCACCGCATAGCCGGTGACCTCGCGGAGTTCGGACCGGCTGAGCTCGATCGTCGTGGAGTCATCCGCCATAGCGTCATCCTTGTCCATAGGGGCGAAGTCGCTTCAACGCTATCGTTGAACCTTCGGTGTAGACTTTGGCGCCGTTTCCAAGGGTTTATAAGGACGTACCTTCAACACGACCCAACGGTGGCGCGCGAGCACGGCCGGTCCGCGCAGGCGGCGCCCAAGGCGGGATCCTGCCGCCGGCCGAGCGCCCGCCGCGCGGCCACCCCGTCTACAGCTCGCGATCAACGACCGGGGTTATCCACAGAACGCGATTCTGTAGTGACATCAAGTGAGGCCCCGGCATGCTGGGAACCGCAGACCTCCCCAAGAAAGGCGGCCTCCCATGCTGCGCACCAGCGCCCTCCACCTCCGCGTGAACGCCGTGGAGACCTACGTGGGCATGACCGAGGACTCCACCGGCATGACCGTCGCCGGCAGGCTGGACGCCCACCATCGCCTGCTCCAGGCCATGCAGGCCACCCAAGCCGACCAGCTCCGGCGGCTCACCGCCATCGAGGCGGTCCTCACCCGATCCGAAGACACTCTGGGCAGGCTGCTGGGCGAAGTCACCGAGAGCGGGACACCGCTGCGGCGTCCTCGCCTCTCTCAGCCCAAGGACTCCGGGCTCCCACCCGCTCCACCCGACTCGCCCCCGCGCCCGCGCCCGCAGCGCCGACATACCCCCGCCACCAGCGAAGCCGGTCAGCACTGAGAGGGGCGTCACATGGGTTCGGCTGAGGCGGGCGGCGCGATCGTGCGCCCACGAAGAGGATCCGACCTGCTCGGTGGGGCATGCGCCGAGTCCATCGGCGCGATGCCCCACCGCTCGGCCCGGCGGGTCGTCCGTGAGACGGCCCGTGGGCATGCCGCGAAGAATCGGCGGAGTTCGGATCAGTTCAGGACGGCGGCGAGGCGTTCCTCGCGGAGACGGCCCGCCCAGGAGTCGTCGATGGGCTGGAGCGGGTGGCCCGCGGCCCAGGTGAGGAGGAGGTCGGCCAGGCCGGGGTTCCGGACGAGGGCGGGCCCGTGCATGTAGGTGCCCAGGACATGGCCGCTGTAGGCGCCCTCGTAGCCGTTGCCGTTGCCGATACCGGCGATGACCTGGGCGAACGGGTGCACGTTCTGGCCCAGGTGGGTGACGCCCTGGTGGTTCTCGAAGCCGGTGATCCGGGGGACCCCCAGCTCGCCCGCGACGTCGCCGACGATCTCGCCGACGGCGCGCTGTGCACCGCGATTGCTGTGCATGTCGAGCAGGCCGAGTCCCGGGACGGGCTGGCCCTCCTCGCCGCCGAACTCGTGGCCGAGGATCTGGTAGCCCGCGCAGACGCCGAAGACCACGGCGCCCTGGCGGGCGGCCTGGATCAGGCCGCCGTCGTTGCGGAGGCGCTGCGCGGCGAGGATCTGCGGACGGTCCTCGCCGCCGCCGAGGAGGTAGATGTCGCCGTCGGGCGGCACCGGCTCGTCGGACCGCAGGTTGACGGTCTGGGTCGGGATGCCGCGCAGCGCCGCGCGGCGCTCCAGGACAATGGTGTTGCCCTGGTCGCCGTAGGTGCTGAGCAGGTCCGGGTAGATCCAGACGATCCGCAGCGGACGGCGGGGGGCGGCTTGCGTGGAGTCAGACGACACGGCCGTACCTCGTTCGGATGTTCTGGAAGGCGGTGTAGTTGGCGATCACGTCGAGGTGGCCCGGAGGCACCGCCATCACGGCCTGCTCGATGTCGTCGACCATGGTGAAGGCGACGTCGGCGGCCTCGAGACGGGCCGCGAGGTCGACGCGCCGCTCGCCGGCCACCCAGATCGGGCGGCCTCGCAGGATCCGGTAGTCGACGTCCCACAGCCAGGAGGTGTCGCGGCCGTCGGGGCCCTGCGCGTTGACCGAGAGAGCGACGGGGCCGGGCGCGGGCTGGAGGACGTCGAAGGCCTCCAGCCAGCCCGCGGGGTTCTTGGAGAGCAGCAGCCGGAGCCGGCGGCCCTCGTGCTCGACGGTCGTGTAGCGGCCGGCGACCGACTTGACCTCGCCGAGCAGCGGCAGCGCGTGCTCGGGCGCGACGCCGAACTGAGCGACGACGGCCAGCGCGACGGCGGCGTTCGACCGGTTGGCGCGGCCCGGCAGGGAGAGCTGCCCGAGCGGGAACGAGCGTCCGTCGGGCGCGACGACCTGGTCGCCGTGCAGGATCCAGTCGGGCCGGGGGCGGGCGAAGTGGCACTGGCGGCAGCGCCAGTCGCTGTTCTCCTCGCCGCCCTGCCGGTCGAGCGGGCCGCCGCACTCGGGGCAGCACCAGGAGTCCTCGCGCCAGTGCTGGCCCGCGGCCACCCAGGTCACGCTCTTGGCGGTCGAGGCCCCCCAGGTGACCAGCGGGTCGTCGCAGTTGGCGATGACGTGGCTCTGCGGGGCCGCCTCCAGCGCCTTGCGCCACTTGCCGGCCAGCAGCCAGATCTCACCGGCACGGTCCATCTGGTCGCGGCTCAGGTTCATCAGCGCGACCACGTTGGCGCCGGTCTCGGCCAGGACCATGGGGAGGTACTTCTCGTCACACTCCAGGACGCCGTACCGGGCGGTCCGCGCGGAGGCGAGGGCGGACACGTGCCCGGTGGGCATGTTCGCGCCGAACGCGTTGGTGGCGACCTCTCCGAGCGGCGTCATCGCCGAGGTGATCAGCCGGGTCGTCGTCGTCTTGCCGTTGGTGGCGCTGACGAGGGCGAGGTTGCGATCCCGGGCGAGCCTGGTGAGGAGTTCGGGATCGAGCCGGAGGCCGATCCGCCCTCCGATCACCGAACCGTCACCCTTGCCCGCGATGCGGGACATCCTCGCGGCCGTACGACCGAGCGCGACGGCCAGCTGCGAACGCAGCGGAAGATCGCTCATGGACTCCGTCTTCTCTGGTGTGTGCCTCTGGGCGCCTCGGAAACCGTTCCGAGCCTAGCCGTTGTCCGACCCGTCCCGTCGCGTCCCGGCGCGTTCCGCCCGATCCGCGCCCCGGGGACGGCAGAATGCGACGAGGCTCACACTGATCCAGGTAAACCACCCGGGGCAATCTTGACCGACGGTGACATGTCGTGATTCGGTGCGAGCCCCGAACGCGGTGAGACAGATTCCCATCAAGGCGCCCAAGAAGGACTCCACCCATTACTTTGTCGGGAGCCCGCGGTTACGTGGGAAGGAGCGCCCGCCGCTGGCGGGCCGATGCTCGCAACGTGGGCGAAGCGGCGATAAGGCGAGGTCTGAGCGATGCAGTGTCCGACGTGCGGTACGAACACGCCCGGGACGCTCGGCAGGTGTTCTCACTGCAACGCACCGATCGACCCGGCCCCGGCGAGCGGTGCGGTCCCGCTGGGCGCGCCGGTGACGTCCGCCGAGCCGTCACCGGCCGACAGCACGATGTTCGTGCCGCCGCCGATGCCCGCGTGGGCCCCGGCCCCCGCTGACCCCGCGCCCGCGCCCTCGTCTGCGTCGCCGACGTCCGCCGACCCTGAGGCGACCGCGGCGTGGACGATCGAGGACGACCCCGACACCCCTATGGCGGGCAGCCCTGCGCAGCCGTCCGGGAACCCGGCGTCCGGGAACCCGGCGTCCGGGAACGCGCCGGCCGGCGGGTTCGGCGCTCCGCCGCCGCCCGCGTGGGCGAACGACCAGCCAGGCCCCGGCGCCCCGCCCGCCGCGTTCGGCACCGAGACGGTGAACGAGTCGATCGTCCCCGACTCGTGGTTCGCGCAACCCCGCAAGCCGGACGTGCAGCCCGACCCGGGACCCGAGATGTGGACGCCCCAGCCGCCCGACCAGGCGTGGGGCGGCGGGCAGGTACCGCCGGCCGTCCCGGGAGGCTCCGGCGAGGCCGACGCGACGATGGTGGTCGGTCCGAGCGCCGACGGCGCGACACAGTTCGTCCCCGGCCCGGCCGAGCAGCCCTCCCCGCTCGACCAGACGCGATTCGACCAGAGCCCGGTGGGTCAGGGCATGCAGATGCCGCCGGTCGGACAGGGCGCCGGAGCCGGCGGGTTCGGCGGCCCGATGGGTCCCGGCGCGATGGGTCCCGGCGCGATGGGTCCCGGCGGTATGGGGCCTGGCGGTATGGGGCCGAACAATATGGGTCCCGGTGCGATGCCGATGGGGCCCGGCGGCGGTATGGGTCCCGGTGACCCGATGGGTCCCGGCGGCCCCGGCGGGTTCGGCGGCCCGATGGGCCAGGGCGGGCCCGGCGGGCAGGGCGGGACGATGGACGGGTTCGGCGGGTATCCGCAGTCCCCTCCCCCGCACTCGGGCGGGCAGGCGAGCAAGCCGCTCATCATCTCGGTGTGCGCGCTGGTCGCGGTGGCGCTCGTCGCCGTGTGCCTGGTGATGTGGCCGGACGGCAAGAACAAGCCGTCGGCCACGCCGAGCGCGTCGAGCTCCAACAAGCAGCAGGTCGCGGAGAAGCAGAAGCTCCCCGGTCCGGCCCGCGCGCAGGCGGGCTCGGTCAACGAGCTGCTCAACGCCAGCTCCGACACCCGCAAGATCCTCACCCGCGCGCTCGGCGCGTCCCGCACGTGCCGGGACCTGCCCCAGGCGATCAACGGGTTCCGGAGCGTCGCGCAGCGGCGGCAGAACCAGCTCCGCCGCACCCAGAGCCTCCAGGTCGACCAGTTGCAGAACGGGGAGAAGCTGCGCGCCTACCTGCGGCAGTCGTTCCAGTCGTCGCTGGAGGTCGACCAGGTGCTGCTGAAGTGGGCCGAGTTCAACCAGCGCAAATGCAAGGGCAGGCCGCGCCCGGACGCCGGGCACGTCCCGGGCCGCGCCGTCGGCGAGAAGCGCGCCACGGCCGCCAAGCAGCACTTCGTCGCGCTGTGGAACCCGGTGGCCAAGAGCACCGGCCAGCCGCAGCGGCGGTGGACCTCGGTGTGACCGCTCGATCACGACCGCGTCTCGACCCGGCGCGGACCGCACCTGTCAGGGGATGTCGCAGTATCTTGTGACCGTTGGACCTCACGTAAGGGGTTTTTATGCGGTGCCCGGGATGCGGTAGCGACACGACCCCGGCGTTGCCCCGGTGCACCCGCTGCAACGCGCTGCTGGGCGAGGCGACCGTGCACGACGAGTCCGGGGAGTCCGACGCGACGTCCCGGGACCCGCTCGGCGGTCGGCCGGGCGGCCTCTCTCCGCAGCCACCGCCGGTGCCGTGGTCGCAGAACCCGGAGAACCCGCCGGGCTGGGAGATCCCGCCGCAGCCCGATGCGCCGGGCGCCGGGGAGACGTTCGTCTCGCTGTCCCCGGAGCCGTGGCCTCCCGCGCCGCCGCCCGGTGAGTCGACGCTCTCGCTGTCCCCGGAGCCGTGGGCGGCGTCGCCCCTTCCGCCGCAGCCCCCGTCGCCCGGCGAGGCGACCTTCTCGCTGTCGCCGGAGCCGTGGGAGGAACCGGCGATCTGGCAGCCGCCCCCGCCCCGGAAGCGCAGGGGTCCCTACCTGCTGATCGCCGCCGGGGTCATGGTGCTCGCCGCGGTCGCCCTCGGCATCGTCTTCTGGCCCGGCGGCTCCGGCAAGACCGCCGGCGGGGCGGGGACCTCGGGTCCGCCGTCGCAGAGCCAGGGCGGCACCGAGACGGCGAGCGGCTCACCGTCCGACGCCCCGACCACCACGGCGGCCGGGGCCGACCTCACCCAGCAGGCCAGAGCGGTGGACGCGCTGCTGGCGGAGATGAAGGGCACCCGATCCGACCTCGGCTCGGTGGTCACGGGCGGCTGCGAGCGCGCCGGCCTCGAGCGGATCCGCGACGCGCGCCAGGAGCAGCTCGGCAAGGCGCGGGCGCTGGAGGTGGGCGCCCTCACCAGCGGCACCGACCTCAAGGACGCCCTGGTCCGCGCGCTGGACGCCTCGGTCGAGTCCAACCAGCGCTACCTGAACGCGGCCCCCGGCTGCCCGTCCGACGATGAGGTGGCCGACATCAACCAGCGGGCCAGCGACGCCAAGAACGAGTTCATCGGCTATTGGGGCCCCGTCGCCGAGCAGGCCGGACTCCCCGCCCGCTCCCCCGACACCATCTGACGCCCACCCAGCACACCCGGCCTCAGCCCCCGGCCACCCGCTCGGCACACAGACAGGCGATGTACGAGCGTCCGGGCGGGCGACACCCGGGCGGGCATCTGGGCGGGCGGACGTGCAGGCGTCCGGGCCGGCGTCCGGACGGGGGGGTCAGGGGATGGGGAGGCCCAGATGGGTGGCCAAATTGCGGACGGCTTCGGCCAGGACACCAGGAACCCGGCACGGCTCCCGTCCTGCTCGTAGCCGTCCAGCGACTGGGACCGGCCGCCGAGGTCCAGGAACCAGCCGGCGCGATCAGCGCCGCCACGTGGAAGATCACCAGGCCGGCCAGCAGCCGCCACCGCCAGACCAGCCCGTGCCACGGCACGGCGTAGAGGATCGAGGCGGTGAGGGCGAGGAAGAGGTAGGACGCGGTCATGGCGGGGAGCAGGATCCAGGAGGTGAGCCAGACCGCGGCGATGATCAGGTCGCGGTACAGCCGCAGTCGCCGGGCGCGCAGCGCGTGCAGGATGACCGGCCGGAGGTCGAACTCGAACGAGGGGACGACCCCGCGGTGCTCCTCGTCGATGTACTCCCCGCACGCGGGTGGCGGTATCAGCCGGGCGGCGGACGGTCTCCGGCGAGGAAGGGCAGGCCGGCGGACGGGTCCTCGAACGGGGCCACGAAGCGCTCGGGCCAGCTCAGCACCGGTTCGAGCCATCCGGTGACGCGCATGGTCGTGGCGATGTGCGCGATCTGCTCGTCCGGATCGAGGCCGATCGCGACCACGGCGAGGTCGCGGTAGAAGCCCTCGTGGTCGTCGTCGCCGATCAGCGCGGTGAGCGCGAGCGGACGGTTGCGGTCCAGCTCCATCGACAGCGGGTGCCGGCGCAGCGCGCGGAGCCGGTGGCCGAGCTTGGGGTCCGGCGGCTGCTTCAGGCCGGGAAGCTGGTAGTCGAGCGGCGGGGCCGGCGCGTGCTTGTCGGGGGCGCCCTCGCCGTAGGGGAACAGCCGGTCGAGCTCGTGCAGCCAGCGCACCTGCGGGATGACCCAGGTGGCGGGCGGCGGCTCCACCGGGTCGGGTGAGCCGTCCAGGAGCCGCTGGGCGACGCCGGCGGCCGTGGCGGTGAGGCCGGACGGCGGGAACGCGGTGCGGAGCGCCCGGGACCTGCGGGTCACCGCCCTCTCCAGCACCGTCGCGAGCGCGCACTCGCGCAGCCGCGGGGTGAGCCGGGACCAGGTGCGGGCCAGCTCGGCCGGGACGGCGGGCAGCGGACGGCCCGCGACGTGCGCGAGCACCAGGGTGTCGGCCCACAGCCGCAGCCAGGCCCGGTCGGGATGCCCGGCGACCAGGTCGGCCTCGCGCAGCTCGTACAGCGTGCAGGCGCGGCCCGAACGGCATTCGCACCCGCACGCGGCGGACCTGCGGCCGTCCACCGGCGGGGGCGGGCCCAGCAGGACGGCCTCGCGGCCCTCGCCGAGCGGCACCCGGACACGCAGCGGGCGGTCCATCCCGTCGGCGAACACGGCGGCGACGCCGGGACGCAGCGACACCACCTCGCGGGACTGGTCCTCGTCGAGGTTCATCGCGGCGCCCACCTGGTGCCGGTCGTCGTGCGCGGGCAGCCGGTGCACGACCTTCAGCGCGGTGTTCTTGATCACGTCCGGGACCAGCTTGGTGGGGATCTGCTCGGCCACGATGATGCCCTCGCCGTAGGCGCGGATCTCGGCCAGCATCCCGGCGAACAGCTCCACCGCGTGCGAGCTGGTGCGCTCGGGGCCGCGGTTGCGCAGCAGCCGGTGCGCCTCCTCGATCACGATGACGTGCCGCAGCCCGGCGGTGCCGCCGCCGCGCCGGGACCGCATCCGCAGGTGCTCGACGATCCGGATGATCAGCGTGCCCATCAGGAACGCCTTGTCCTCGTCGTTGGCGACGTCCTCGATGGCGAGCACGATGTTGTCGCGCAGCATGCCGCCGATGTCGGCCGGGTGCCCGCCCTCGAAGAACCGTCCGGCCGAGCCGATCCGCAGCGACCGGAGCCGCACGTCCACGAAGCCCTGGACGTCGGCCATCAGCTCGCGCCCGTAGCCGACGTCGCCGATCACCTGGAGCGCGGCGTGCTGGAGCTGCTCCAGGGTCGGGACGGCGGGCTCGATGAGCGAGCCGGGGACGCCGCCGCCGGTCACCACGTCCCAGCCGTTGTTCTCGTACACCCGCTGCAACGCCTGCGCCATGATCTGCGGGAACGGCTCCTCGGCGTCGAACGCGGCCTGAAACAGCGCGCGGACCATGTCGATGTGCGCCTGCACCGGGTAGCCGGGCTCGGGCGCGAGCGGGTTGACCGACAGCGGCACCGCGCCGGGGTCGGACGGGTTGACGACGGTGACGGGCCCGCCGAGGTCCTCGATCCGGCCGGCCATCGCCGCGTACTCCGACTTGGCGGGCTCGATCGCCAGCCAGGGGATGCCCGCGCGGGTGAGCTGCTCCAGCAGGTGCCGGACGGTCTGCGACTTGCCCGACCCGGTCGCGCCGGTGACGAACACGTGCCGGTTGATCGTGGACCGCGGGATGGTGAACCGGCCCACCCGCCGGTCCTGGCCGTCCAGGATCGCGCCGAGTTCGATCCGCGGCTCCGGTGCGGCGGCCTCCGCGGCTCCGTCGGTCTCCGACGTCACGTCGAAGTAGCCGGAGTCGAGCACCCGCACCCCGGGGACCTCGCGGCGCGGCAGCCCGGCGAGCGCGGCCATGGCGCCCGCCGTGGCGGTGAACGGGTAGCGCTGCTCGGTCTCGGCCATCGGGCGCAGCGGCTCGGGCGCCGTGCCCGGCCGCAGCATCTCGCCGAACGTGCCGCCGCCCTGCCCGGACCGCAGCCGGTACGGGTGGTGCCCGAGCTCCATCGAGCCGACCAGGACCGGCGCGATCTGGCCCAGCTCGGCCTGCGACGCCGCGCCCGCCAGTACCCGCACCTGCCAGAGTCCGGCCTCGCGGAAGGCGTCCAGCTCGGCCAGCCGCCGGTCGGCGCGGGCGACCGCCAGCCGGGCCTGCTCGTCCTCGCCGCGGCGCAGCATCCGCAGCTCGTGGTGCAGCTCGCGCATCTCGCCGTCGATGAGCCGCTCGTCGCCCGGGTCGGCCACCACGAACCAGCCGAACGGCCGTTCCATCAGGGTGACGAGCGTCGCCTCGAACAGGTTCGGCGCCTCCACGGCGGCGTTCTGCGGCGCGAGCCGTCCGGGGCAGCGGGTCCACGCCATGCGTTCGGCGTGGGCCAGCCACGCGTCGCCGATCGGCACGCCCCGTCCGCCGCTCGGGAACAGCAGCCCGTGCGCCTCACCGTCCGCACCGGCATCGGACGCGCCGCCCCCGTGCGCGGACCCGTGCGCGGCCCCGGGGGCGCTGATCGGGCCGGCGTTGGTGATGAGTTCGAGGGGCGCTCCCCCGCCGCGCGACAGCCAGCCGACCACGAACGGGCGGCGGCTGCGGGCCGCGGACAGCGCGGCGGGCAGCACGCTCACGAAGTCCCACTCGGCGGACGCGGCCCGCTCCGGTGTCGGGATCGCCTGGATCCGGTACCAGGGGCCCGGCAGGAGGCCGGGCGCGTCCACCTCGGCGGGACGCATGCTCGGGGGCGGCGGCCCAGGCGGTCCGGGCGGGGGCACCTGCGGGCCCTGCGCTCGTCCCCTCAGGAGGTGGCGTGGCACAGGGGGCTGCATGCCGGGCGGCGGTGTACCTGGGGGCTGGGTCACCCGTGCATCCTTTCCCGGTCGCTCTCAGCGCGCCACCACACGGTCAGGACGGCGGATCCGCGGCGTGCTTCCCGTTCGCCTTGAGCGGCAAGACGATGCGCGGGTTGCGCGGGGCCGCGCCGCGCGGCAGCGCGTGCCGCGCCCGGGACCCGGGGGACGGCGCGGCGAACGGCGCGCCGCCCGTTCCCGGCTTCGGGGCGCCTGGTCCGGACGGCCCGTCCGGCGCGGTCGGCCCGTCCGGCGCGGTCGGCGCGGTCGGCGCGGTCGGCGCGGTCGGCGCGGTTGGCACGGTCGGATCGACCGGCGGCTTGGATGCGGCGGGCTGCTCCGGATAGGCCGCCGCACCGGACGCGTCGGGCTGCTCCGGCGTGCCCGCTTCGCCGGTGGAGGACGGTCCGGGGGCGTCGCGTTCCACCGCGGCCCGCTCCAGTAGCTCCTGCTCGCGCAGATACTCCTCGAACTGCATCGAGTGCGCGGTGGGCAGGGTGATGATGCCGGGGTTGGCGTCGACCAGCAGGATCCGCCGGCCGCTCGCCCCGGAGTGCGTGAAGATCATCGCGGTGGGCGGGAGCTCCTGGAGCTGGGGCGGGCCGATGAGCAGCTCGCGGTGGCGCTGCTTGCCCGCGGCCGGTGCGCCGTCCGCGCCGCCGGCGCCGTCGCGGCGGCGGGGCGACACGGTGCGGGCCCACGCGGTCGCGGAGCTGATCCCCTCGACCAGCGCGGCGTCGTCGGCCGCCGGGGCGGGCAGCGGTGACCAGGCCGGGTCGGTGAGCCCGTCGCCGCGGACCCGGGCGTAGGCGACCGTGCTGGCGTAGCTCTCGCCCGCGACGTCGAGCAGCGTCTCGCCGGCCGAGTCGGTGATCTCGGCGACCAGCAGCGGCTGGTCGGTGCCGATGTGCTCGGCGGCGACCCGGGCGTCCTCGGGGTTGCCGAGCCGCATGAACCCGACCGCGGCGTGCCCGCGGCGGCCGAGCCGCTCGCGGACGTGCTGCGGGAGCGAGCGGTACATCAGGACCAGCCCGGTGCCGGTGGCCTCGCACGCGTCGATCAGCCGGTCGAGGACGTCGCCGCGCAGCTTCTCGGCGCCGCACAGGAACAGCGTGTGGTCCCACGGCCCGCCGGGCGGCGCCTCGCGGATCCGGTGGGTGAGCGCGGTCGCGACGTAGGTGCCGAGCACCCGGTTGGTGAGGACGCCGGCGCGCCGGTCCATCGACACCACGTGCAGCCGGGACGGCGGGAGCCGGACCTGCTCGGCGGCGAGCTTCTCCAACTTGCGGAGCTGGGCCTCCAGCGCCCACGCGCGCCGGACGACGATGCGGTCGGTGGCGTCGCGGCCGAACAGCGTGGCGACCCGTTCGAGCTGCTCGTCGGTGAGCAGCCCCTTGCGCAGGTCGTCGCGGGGGTCGCCGACCTGGGCCAGCACCCGCAGCGCGGCGGTGATCCGCGGGAGGGTCGCCGCGGGCCCGAGCACGTCGATGATCCGTTCCAGGATCGAATTGTCGAAGGACAGGTCGCGGGTGCTGCCCTGCTCCTCGCCCGCGCTGACCACCAGCGACAGCACGTCGGCGAGCGCCTCGGGGCCGAGGCCGCGGGTGACGTCCAGGCGGGGCAGGTCGTTCGGCAGCACCCACACCAGGGGGTCGTCGCCGCGGTCGGCGGCCAGCCGCAGCAGGTCGTGCGCGACGGCGCCCTCGGACAGGTCGATGACGGTGAGGCGGGCACCGGCGGCGAGGCGGGCGGCGCCCATGGTGGTGACGGTGGCGGACCAGCCGGCGAGCGTGCCGCCGACGACGTCGACCCGGTCGACGCCGGGCGGGACGGCGACCGGGTACCACTCGCGCTGGGCCTCGTACGCGCGGCTGCGGCGCTCCCAGTCGCGGTAGGCGTCGGCGTGCTCGCGCTCGGCGGTCTCGCGTTCCCGGTCGCGGGCGGCGCGGGCCCGCTCGCCGAGGGCGCGCTCGGCGGCCAGCCGGGCCCGGACGGCGCGCTCGTCCTGCCAGAGCAGGTGGCCGGTGATCCCCAGGATGACCGCGCAGGCGAGCAGCGCCACCAGCGCGAACGCCCAGGGGAGCACGCCCGCCAGGCCGCAGGTCAGGAAGAGCACGTCGCCGACGACGCTGCCGAAGGCCGCGATCCACAGCGGCCGGGCGGCCATGTGCTCGCCGGGCCTGCGGACGGGCGGCGGCACGGGGCCGCGTTCAGGGGACGGGGGTGGGGCGGGAGGAGGCGGTCCCGGGTCGGGATGCACCTGTGCGTAGCGCCAGCCGACATAGACGCGGTCGGCCTGGGTGAACCGCGCCATCGCGGACCCGCTCGCCATGTCCGTCACGTCGAGAGACCCCTGGGAGTTGCGGAATGGTGAGGAACGCCTGGGGCTGGGGTTGGGTGGATTCCTACACCGCACAGAGTAAAGAGGTTCCTGGAGCGACGCGGCATGTTCAACCGAACACGAATCCCAATGACCGACTTGACATGCCAATTCGGTCACCAGGTTCACCTGCGGGAAAGATCGGACAGGGCCCAACGCTGAAGTTGGCCGGATCCGGCCAGCGCGTCGGCGGATTCTCGGGACTTCCGACCGATTTTCCCGGTATCGGGTCACCTCCCCGGCGGCGCCCGGAACCGGGCCCGTCCGGGGTTCGGGGCGGACCCGAACCCGGACGCCACCCGCGCCGCAAGGCGGACGAGGGCGGTAATGTCCGGTGTCCACGGATACGTCGAGCTTCCCGAGGAGTTCCGTGTGTCACTGACCGGCCGGCCGCTGCTCTGCCTGCTGATCGTGGTCGTGATCGCTCTGGTGACCGCCACCGTCTGGGGCTGGCGCCGCCTCGCCGGGTCCGGTGCCGGGTTCATCGCCGGCCGCCTCGGGCTGATCGCGGTGTGCCAGGTGCTGATCACGCTGTCGGTGCTGGTGGTGATCAACCGGAACTTCGGCTTCTACGAGAGCTGGGGCGAGCTGGCCGGCGCGGGCGGCGCCGGCGACGGCGGGCGGCTCACCCAGCGGCAGGGCCAGGGCGGTGTCGGGGTGAACGCCAAGCTGATCAAGCGCAAGCCGGAGATGTCGATCGGCGGGGTCCCGCAGAAGGACGGCCGGCTCGACACCGTCGACATCCGCGGCGCCCGTTCCGGCCTGCACGCCCGCGCCTACGTCTACCTGCCCCCGCAGTACTTCCAGCCCGGCGGCGAGAAGCGCCGCTTCCCTGTCGCGGTGGCGCTCAGCGGCTACCCGGGCGCGCTACGCAACCTGGTCACGCAGGTCAAGGTGCCGCAGACCGCGCGGGACGAGATCCGGGCCGGACGGGTCCAGCCCACCGTCTACGTGCTGCTGCGCCCCTCGATGGTCCCCGGCCGCGACACCGAGTGCATGGACGTGCCCGGCGGGCCGCAGACGTCGACGTTCTTCACCCAGGACCTGCCCGAGGCGGTCCGCGCCAACTACCGGGTGCCCGACGCGCGCAAGAGCTGGGGTGTCTTCGGCCTGTCGACGGGCGGCTACTGCTCGCTCAAGCTGGCGATGCGCAATTCGGACGTGTTCTCCGCCGCCGCGTCCCTGTCGGGGTACTACGGCGCCATCAAGGACGTCACGACCGGCGACCTGTACGGCGGCAGCCAGACCGTCCGCAATGAGAACGACCTGTTCTGGCGGCTGGGCCATATGCCGCCGCCGCCCGTGTCGGTGCTGGTGACCACCAGCAAGGTCGGCGAGAAGAACAAGGAGGGGACCGAGCGGTTCCTCTCCCTCGTCAAGCCGCCGATGCGGGCGTCGTCGATCACTCTCGACAGCGGCGGCCACAACTTCCAGACCTGGAACCGCGTCCTCCCGCAGGTGCTGCGGTGGATGAGCAGGGGCCTCAGCGTCTGACGGCAGCGGGGAGGGCATGAGGGGCGGCACCGGCCTGAGCGCACGCGCGCCGTCGTCGGCGTCCTTCACCGCGCTCTGCGCCGTGCTCGGCGCCGTGCTCGCCCTCGCCCTCGCAAGCTGCACCGGCGCGCCGGAGAAGTCGGCCGCGGCCCAGAACCGCGAGGGCCCGGCGGGCGCGCCGCGTTCTTCAGGCGGGCCCGCCGCGTTCGCCGCGTTTCCGGAACGGCTCCTGGAGGACCGGACGGCGATGTACCCAAGGGTCGTCCGGCTGCGCGACGGTCGCATCGTCCTGACCGTGGCCACATCCGCGGGTGAGGGCGTCACCGATGTGGCGCGGTTCTACGAGAGCTCCGACGAGGGCCGGTCGTTCCGTCCGATGTCGGAGATCCGCGATCCCGCCGCGGCCGAGGGGCGCGGCGGCTGCTGCGGCAGCCTGCTCGAACTCCCCCGGCAGGCCGGCGCGCAGCCCGCCGGGACGCTGCTGTGGGCGGGCACCGCCGGGATGAAGAACCACGCGCCCGGCCGGCGTCCCGAGCTGCGCGTGTGGCGCAGCGTCGACGGCGGGCGCTCCTGGGCCTACCTGTCGAGCTGCGCCTCCGCGCCGGACGGGACGCCGTGGGACCGCGGCCTCTGGGAGCCGGAACTGACGCTCGACGGCCAGGGACGGCTGGTCTGCTACTTCGCGGACGAGACCCAGCCCGGCTACGACCAGGCGCTCGCGCAGGTGGCGTCCACCGACGGCGGCGCGACCTGGGGCCCCAAGACGACCGTCGTCGCCCCTGGAGAGCACGACCGGCCGGGGATGCCGGTCGTGCGGCGACTGCCCAACGGTTCGTACCTCATGACGTATGAGATGTGCGGTCCGGCGGGGTCGGACTCCTGCAAGGTCTACTACCGGCGGTCCGCAGACGGCTGGACGTGGGGCGACCCACGCGACCGCGGCACGGCGGCCCGTACGTCGGACGGCAAATTCCTCTACCACGCGCCCACGATCGCGTGGGCGCCCGGCGGCGGACCCGACGGACGGCTCCTGCTCGTCGGCGGGCTGCTCCGGGACCACGGCGGGAAGCTCTCTCGTCCGGCGAGCGGCTCGACCCTCCTCGTCAATACCGAAAACGGACACGGACGCTGGTACGAGCAGCCCGCCCCAGTGCACGTGACGTTCTCCTCCCAGCCGGACCACGACGAAGTCGTGTGCTCCAACTACAGCTCCAGCCTGCTTCCCCTGGGGAACGGCTCCGGCGTGCTGGAGGTCGCGACCAAGCGCGGTAGCGACGGACGATGCCAGGCGTACGTGAGCGCGGCCTCCCTGGCGACCACGCCCGGCGAACCCAAGGACGGCCCCTACCGGGTGCGCAACGCCCACAGCGGTCTCTGCCTGGACGCCACCGGCCCCGGAGACGCCCTCACCCAGCTTCCCTGCGACGACAGCCGCCCCCGCCAGCGGTGGACGGTCGCGCCCACGGGAGACGGCGCCCAGTGGCTGCGCAACACCCGTACCGGACGGTGCCTCGGCAGTGGCGAGTGCCCTGGGGACGGCTGGCTACTGAAACGGGTCGCGGGCAACTACTACACCCCGACCCTCCAGGCGGACGGCCGGTGCCTTGAGGTGACGGACGGCGCGCAGAGTGAGGGCGCGGTCGTCCGGCAGTCGGCGTGCAACCAGCGCGCCCCGCAGCTATGGCGCTTCGAACCCCGCTGACCGCGGTTGAGCGCGGTTGAGCGCAGTTGAGTGACGCTGAGCGCCGTCGCCTACCGCGGAGCCGTCGCCCTCGTCCAGTGCGACGGCTAGAGATCGCGGCAGTTGGGTCCGCCGCAGGTGCGGTACGAGGTGATGACCGATTGCAGTTCGGTCTTGCGTGCGCCCGGCGCCTGTCCCCACATGTTGCCCAGCTCATGGGGGTCGCGCGCGAGGTCGTAGTACTCGCGGTCGCCGTTCTCGTACTCCACGTACAGCTCGTTGGCCGTGCGGACCGCCTGGTACGTCGGCGGGTTCCCGCCGTACTTGCGCGGCAGGTCCGGGTCGTCGTGGCTGTAGTTCGGACCGCGGTGCTCGATGAACGCGGTGGACCGCCACCCGTCGACCCGCTGCCCGCGCAGCAGCGGCACCAGCGAACGCCCGTCCACGGTGTCGGGCGGTTTCACGCCCGCGAGCTCCTCGAACGTCGGGCAGATGTCGGTGTTCTGCGCGAACCTCCCCTCGGTGCGCCCCGCCGGCACCCCCGGTCCCGCCACGACGAGCGGAACCCGGATGTCGGTGTCGTAGGCGGTGAGCTTGCCCTCACGGAGCCGGTGCTGGCCCAGGTGGTAGCCGTTGTCGGAGTTGAACAAGAAGTAGGTGTCGGCGCCCGCCCCGCGCGCGTTCACCGCCGCCTCCAGCTTGCCGATCATCCGGTCGACCGACTGGACCGCGCGGACCCGCTGCCGGAACGCGGCGTCGACCTCGCGGAGCTGCCGGGGCCGCAGCAGCGGGTACCTGCGCAGCCAGCCCGGCTTGTCGCCGGTGTCGGGCTCGTTGAACCCCGGCGGGCGCGGCGCCTTGACGTGCGCGAACGACGCGGCGTCCTCGGGCGCCGGGGTCGCCGGGGAGTGCGGCGTGAACGTCGACATCTGGAGCATGAACGGCTGCTTCTGGTCGGACGAGCGGTTGATGAAGTCGACCGCCTTCCCGCCGAGCACGGTGTTGAGGTAGTCGCCGGGACCGCGGCCGTAGTGCGTGAGCGTCCCGTTCCCGTTCAGGTCGTAGTTGTAGTTGGCGTAACCGAGGCCGGTGACCTGCCACTCCGACCACCCCGGCGGCACGTAGGTGCGCGCGGCCCCCTGGCGCTTGTTGGGCTCGTAGCCGTTGAGGTACTTGCCCATCAGCGCGGTGCGGTAGCCGGCCTTCTGCAAGGCGGTGGCGAACGTGGCCTGCTCGTTGCCCTTGTTGCGGAACACGTCGAATCCGCCGAACGGCGGATCGTTGCTGAGCACGCCGGTGTTGTGCGGGTACTTGCCGGTGAGGATCGTCGCCCGCGACGGGCAGCACAGGGTGTCGGCGACGAAGTAGTTGGAGAACGTCAGCCCCCGCTGCTGGAGCCGCTTGACGTTCGGCATGTAGTCGACCAGGTCCCACGACAGGTCGTCGGTGAGCACGTAGACGATGTTGGGCTTCTTGGCGGGTGCGACGTTCTTCTTGCCGCCCCCGCCCGTGCCCCCGGAGCCGGGGTCGGCGCATCCGGCGAGCAGCAGCGCCCCCGCGGTCAGTGCGGCCAGCCATCGCCGCGGCTTCGCGCCGAGCATCACATGCCTTTCGGATATCGGATATCAAGCAGCGGAAGAGCGGCCAGGGACCCTGCCAAACGGATTCAGATTAGGGCACCGGCGGGGCTCCGTCGCGGCGGATCTGCGCCAGGGCGGACTTCAGCCTCGGCCGCATCATCTTCTGCATCGGCACTTCGACCAGGCGGTACACCAGGTACGCCGACAGCAGCGCGGCGGCGGTGATCACCGGCAGGATGGTCAGCCGGTCGAGCACCGGGTGCGGGAAGAACTGCTTGACGATCGCCCGCGCCACCATCTCGTGCAGCAGGTAGAGCGGATAGGTCAGCGCCCCCAGCACGGTGAAGCCCCGCCAGCCGAGCCAGGACAGCTTCCGCAGCGCGACCAGCGTCATGATCAGGTACAGCGCGGTCAGGACGATCGGCACCACGGTCTCGTGCACGCCCGGCCACGTGTTCAGCTCGTTGATGTCCTGGACGCCGTAGTGCACCGACAGCGCCCAGCAGGCGGCGGCGATCAGGCCCAGCGCGAGGTTCGGCCCGAACCGGTAGATGAGGAAGAACGCCATCCCCGCGATGAACAGCGGCGCCATCTCCGGGAACAGGAGCTTCTGGAGCAGCTCGTTGTCGGCCTCCTTCGCGTACGCGCCGACAAGCAGCCAGGACACCATGAACGTGACGCAGCGCCCGTAGGTGATGCCGCGCCACACCAGCAGCGCGATGAGCACGTAGAAGTGCAGCTCGATCCAGAGCGTCCAGTAGACGACCTCCAGCGGCAGGACCCCGATGCCGTCCTGGAGCATCGTCAGGTTGGGCAGGAACCGTCCGACCGGGTCGGGATTGTCCGGGCGGAACGGGACGGCCGCGCCGGTGACCAGGAAGAGGACCACGCCGAGCAGCACGCTGAACCAGTAGGCGGGGAAGATCCGCACGATCCGGGAGACGGCGAAGTCGCCGGGCGCCCGGCCCCAGACGCTCATCAGGATGACGAAGCCGCTGATCAGGAAGAACAGCTCGACGCCGAGGTAGCCGAAGTGCGCGACCGGGGCGAGCTCGGGGAAGATCTTGCGGCCGTCCCGTCCGGCCCAGACCGTGCTGCGCACCCCGGCGAAGTGGTGCAGCATGACGGCGCCGGCCGCGATGAAGCGCAGCAGGTCCAGCTCGCGCAACCGCGAGCCCTGGCCGGGGCCGGGGAGGGGGCTGGGCGGACGGTGGCGGGGAGCGGCGGGAGTGGATGTAGAGGTGGATGTGGAGGTGGAGGTGGGGGTGGGGGTGGGGGTGGAACTGGGAGCGGGAGCGTTCAACGGGCGACCTCTGCTGGACGTGCGGACGGGCCGTCGACCCGGCGGCGTTCAGGCCGCGATGTCACCGGCGGGTCTCCGGACGGCGTCGTCCGGCCGCCACGGATCTGTGCCAGTGCCCCCTTCAGCCTCGGGCGCATCCATCGCTGCGCCGGCTGCTCGACGAACCGGTATACCAGATAGGCGGAACCGAGGGCGGCGGCGCAGCTCACGCCCAGCAGCCCCCAGTTCCCGAGGTACGGGCCGAGCCACTGCTTCAGCGCCCGGCCGAGCGTCTCGTGCAGCAGGTAGAGCGGATAGGTCAGCCCGCCGAGCACGGTGAAGCCGCGCCAGCGCACCAGGTCCAGCTCGCCCGTCGCGACCATCAGCATGAGCAGGAACAGGAAGGTAATGACGCCGGTGGTCACGGCGTCCCAGACCACCGGCCAGACCAGCTCCTTGTTGACGACCGTCACCCGGTAGTGGACCGTCAGCGCCCAGCAGGCGCCGATGATCAGGCCCAGCACCAGGTTCGCCCCGAACCGGTAGATCAGGTGGAAGCCCATCCCGGCGATGAACAGCGGCGCCCACTGCGGGATGAACAGGGCCGTCAGCAGCGCCGAGTGCGTCTCCTGGGCCAGGACGCCGAGCGCCAGCCAGCCGGCCATGAACGCGACGCAGCGGCCGTAGGTGAGGCCGCGCCAGACGAGCAGCCCGATCAGCGCGTAGAAGTGCAGCTCGGCCCAGAGCGTCCAGTACACGACCTCCAGCGGCTGGACGCCGACGCCGGTGCCGAGCATCGTCAGATTGGGCAGGTACGCGCCGAGCGGGCCGACGCCGCCCGGCTTCGCGCCGAGCGAGGCGATCCCGGTGGCCAGGAACAGCAGGACGGCGAGCGAGGCGCCGAACCAGTACGCCGGGAAGATCCGCACGATCCGCGACACCGCGAAGTCGCCGAGCCCGCGGCCCCACCCGCTCATCAGGATGACGAACCCGCTGATCAGGAAGAACAGGTCGACGCTCAGCGCGCCGAAGTGCGCGATCGGCGCGAGCACCGGCATGGTGCGGTGGTGGGCCACGCCCCAGCCGGAGATGTCGCCCACGTAGTGGTGCAGCATGACCGCCGCCGCCGCGACGAAGCGCAGCAGGTCCAGCTCGCGCAGCCGCGGCCCCGGCGCGGGGCGACCGGTCATCGCCCCGTCCCCGCCTCCGCTCCGGCGGACGGCGCGGGCCCGGCACCCGGGCCCGAGGCGGACGAGCCTGAAGCGGACGAGCCTGAAGCGGGCGGCGCGGCGGTAGGCGGCGCGGCGGCGGGACGGGCCTTGCCGCGGCGCTCCTGGCGCTTCTTCACCAGCAGGTCGGCGGCGGTGTCGATGTCGCCGTCCCACACCACCCGGCCGTTCTCCAGGAAGATCCCGCGCGTGCAGATCTGCCGGAGCAGCTTGGCGTCGTGCGCGACGATCACCATGGTCCGGCCGCTGCGCCGGTACTCGCGCAACCGCTCGATGCACTTCTCGCGGAACAGCGGGTCGCCGACCGCCAGCACCTCGTCGATGAGGAACACGTCCGGGTCGGTGTGCACGGCGATCGAGAACGCCAGCCGCATGAACATGCCGGACGAGTAGAAGCGGACCGGCTGGTCCAGGAACCGGCCGATGTCGGCGAACTCCACGATCGAGTCGAACTTGCGCAGCGTCTCGGCCCGGTCCATGCCGAGGATCGCGCCGTTCAGGAAGACGTTCTCGCGTCCGGTGAGGTCGGGGTGCAGGCCGGCGCCGACCTCGATCAGCCCGGCGATCCGGCCGCGCACCCGGACCGAGCCGGTGTCGGGCGGCATCACCCCCGAGATGATCTTCAGCAGGGTGGACTTGCCCGACCCGTTCACGCCGAGCAGCGCCACCGACTCGCCGACCGCGATGGTGGCCGAGACGGCGTCGAGCGCGACAAACCGCTCGCGGAGCTTCTCGCCGCGCAGCCTCCGCACGGTCATGTTCTTGATCGAGCGGGCGTGCCGGAGCGTGAACCGCTTGGTCACCGCGTCCACGACGACGGCCGCCCGCGCGTCGGCGGGTCCTGGCATGGTCACAGCTCCTCGGCGAAGCGGCGCTGGAGGCGGGCGAAGACGAGCTGTCCCGCCCCGAGGAGCAGCACGGCCAGCGCGAGCGAGATCAGCCCGTCCCGGGTGAGGTGCGGCGGGAACAGGAACGTCCGGTCGGTGGTGGGCCACCAGAACGCCCGCTCGAACAGCAGCACCGCGTCGGCAACGGGGTTGGCCAGGTACAGGTCCAGGGCCCAGCCGGGCGCGGTGTCGCGCACCACCGTCCACGGGTAGATCATCGGGACCGACCAGGTGACGAACAGCGTGGCGATGTCCACCACCTTGTCGGTGTCGCGGTAGAACACGTGCAGTGCCGAGCACATCAGGCCGAGGCCGATGCCGAGCACCGCGATCAGCGCGAAGCCGAGCAGCGCGGACCCGACCGCCACCACCGACGGCGTCCAGCCCCAGGTGATCGAGACGGTCAGCACGATCGCCAGCCCCGGCAGCAGGTGCACCCCCGACACCAGCAGCGAGGCCACCGGGAACAGCTCGCGCGGCAGGTAGACCTTGCGCACCAGCGGCGCGTTGCCGATCACCGAGTGGGTGGTGTTGATCAGTGTCTCGTTGAAGAACGACACCAGGATCAGCCCGGAGAACATGAAGATCGGGAAGTGCTGGACGTTCTTGTTCATCCCGAGGAACACGCCGACCACGAAGAAGAACACCGAGAAGTGCGCGGCAGGGCGCACGTACGACCAGCCGAGGCCGAGCAGCGAGCCCTGGTAGCGGGCGCGCAGCTCGCGCCGGACGATGAGCCTCAGCAGGTAGCGGCGGCGGACCACTTCGGCGAGGCCGCCGCCGCGTCCCGGCTCGACCAGGCCCGGGTCGGCGGGTCCCGGGCCGGCGAGCCCGGCGCCCGCGGTCATCGTTCCTGCCGGGCCTTGGCGAAGGTCTCCACCCATTCCTCCTGCGAGGTGAGGGACGGGAGCGCCTCCTTGTACTGGAGGCTCAGCTCCGCCCAGTCCTTGCCGAGCCTGGCGTGCAGCGCGGACGCGCGGCGGATCAGCGACCAGAACCGGTGCGGGTCGCGCTGGTACCAGGAGACCTTGGTGCCGTCCGCCGAGGAGACCAGCGCGCTGTTGAACTTGGTCAGCAGCCACCAGGTCTGGTCGACGTGCGGGACGACCGCCTCGGGGTGCGTCTTCGGGTGCGCCCCGACCGGCTTGATCTGGCGGGCCGCGCCCATCAGCGCGGTCTGGAACATCGCGCGCCGGTTCTTGGGCGGGACGACGTCACGGCCCTTGCGCGGCGGCTTGCTGCGCCGGACCGCGGGGAACTCGTCCAGGTCGGCTTTGGCCTGCGCGTCCACGAACCCGGCGCGGATCTCGCGCAGCTCGCCCATCTTGGTGATGATCGACGGGTGCAGGTCGGCGGGCCCCTTGAGCGCGTCCTCCAGCGCCATCAGCATCAGCTCGGCCGTGGAGTACTGCATGGCCAGCGCGTGCTTGATGGTGATGAACAGGCTCTCCTTGAGCATGTTGCCGCCGCGCTCGTACGGCGAGTACAGCAGCGCGGTGATGACGCGGTTGCGCTCGGTGAAGTACGCCTGCCAGTCGGTCATCACGTCCTTGGAGTGCCACGGGACGTGCCACACCGCGGCGCCCGGCAGCGACACCGTCGGCACCCCGGCGGCCTTGGCGCGCAGGCCGTACTCGATGTCGTCCCACTTGATGAAGAACGGCAGTGACAGGCCGATCTTGCGGATGACGTCCACCGGGATCAGGCACATCCACCACGCGTTGTACTCGACGTCGGCGCGGCGGTGCAGCCAGGGGGTGTGCCGCAGCGGCGCGTGCGCGAGGTCGTGCGACATCTCGGTGTGCGCGGCCGGGACCATCCACCAGCGGTAGCGGGCGATGCTCTCGCCGAACACGTGCAGCACCGACCGGTTGTACAGGTCCAGCATGTGCCCGCCGACGATGACGGGGCCGCGGGCCAGGTCGGCGAAGGTGACCGACCGCAGGATGCCCTCGGGCTCCAGGATGACGTCGTCGTCCAGCAGCAGCGCGTAGGTGCTGCGGCCCGCCTCGACGGTCTCGTGCATGACCCGCGCGAACCCGCCGGAGCCGCCGAGGTTGGCCTGGTCGATGATCCGCAGCCGGTCGCCGAGCGCCTCGGCGGCGGCGGCGAAGTCGGGGTGGTCCTCGACCCGCTCGGTGCCCTGGTCGACGACCAGGATCTCGTCCACCACGTCGAGCACGTCGCCGGCGGCGGCGAGCGCGGTGAGCTGCTCGACGCAGAACTTGGGCCGGTTGAAGGTGGTGATGCCGAGCGTCGCGGTGCCGGGCTCGACGCGGCCCGTGACCGCGCACCAGTCGGCGCTGTCCAGGACGGCGGTGCGCCCGTCGGCGATGATGTCGAACCAGTACCAGCCGCCGTCGATGAACGGCGCGAGCGGCAGGTCGACGGTCTCCTCGACGGAGGTGTCGGAGTCGATGTGCAGCGACTTGATCCGCTCCAGGTGGCCCTTGCCGGTGGAGCGGTAGATCAGGATGGTCGCCTCGCCGCGCACCCGGACCCGGAGCCGGACCTGCTCCACCGTGCTCCAGCGGCGCCAGTAGCCGGCCGGGAAGGCGTTGAAGTAGCTACAGAACGAGACCCGCGCGCCGGACGGGACGATGAGGCTGCGGCGCCCGACGATCTCGGCGCTGTCGTCGGTGGAGGCGGGCCGGTAGCCGGCCGCGCGGGCGGCGCGCGCGGCGTCGCCGTCCTGCTCCGACAGCACCTGCTCGGCGGCGCTCTGGAGGTCGGCGGTGCGGCGCCCGAACACCGCGTTGCCGTCGACGTACAGCTTCAGCACGTCGAAGTCGCGCTCGGCGGGCATCACGACCCGGTGCAGGATGCGCAGCCCCTCGCCGTCACCGACCGCGCCGTCGTCCGCGGACGCCGACTCGACCGGGACGGGGTCGGGATCCGGGACGGGGTCGGCGTGCTCGGTGCCGGCGTCGGCGTGCTCGGTGCCGGACCGCTCGACCGCGGCCTGCTCCCCCGACCCGCGCTCGCCGGCCTCCCGCGCGGCACCGGCCTCAGCGACCGGCTCGGCGGCCTCCAGGAACTCCGCGGCCTCCGTGGCCTCCGTGGCCTCCGTGGCCTCGTCGGGCTCCGGGGCGGCTGCCTCCTCCGCGGCCGGAGCAGCGGAGGCGGCAGAGACGGCGACGGATTCCTTCGGGGCGGCCTCCGCCGGAGCGGCCTCCGTGGGGACGGCCTCCGTGGGGACGGCCTCGGTGGGGGTGGTCGCCATGGGGGCGGCCTCCGTGGGGACGGCCTCGGTGGAGGCGGTCGCCGTGGGGACGGCCTCCGCCGGAGCGGCCTCAGCAGCGGCGCCCTCGGTGGGGACGGCCTCCTGCGGGCGGGCGGCGGCCTGCTGGATGAGTGTGCGTCCCGCCGCTGCCGCGCTCCGCCGCGGTCCGGTCTGCCGTGGCTGGGTGGCCCGCTCGGTCATCGGTCCGCTCCTCCGCTGATGAGCCGCTCGCCCCGGGTCTGCTCGTTCGACGCAAAGTGGGGCCGCAGCCGGTTGTCGACCATGTTGAGCGCACTGGCGATGGCCATGTGCATGTCGAGGTACTGGTAGGTGCCGAGCCGCCCGCCGAACAGGACGCCGTCCTCGCGCGCGGCCATCTCGCGGTAGCGCAGCAGCCGGTCGCGGTCCTCGGCGGTGTTGATCGGGTAGTACGGCTCGTCGCCGCGGTCCGCGGCCCGGGAGAACTCCCGCATGATCACGGTCTTGTCCGCCGGGTAGTGCGCGCGCTCGGGGTGGAAGTGCCGGAACTCGTGGATCCGGGTGTGCGGGACGTCCTCGTCGGCGTAGTTCATCACCGGGGTGCCCTGGAAGTCGCCGGTCGGCCTGACCTCCAGCTCGAAGTCGAGGGTGCGCCAGCCGAGCTCGCCCTCGGAGTACCCGAAGTAGCGGTCGAGCGGTCCGGTGTAGACGACCGGGACCCTGCCCGCGTACTCGTCCCGGTGGTCGAAGAAGTCGGTCTCCAGCCGCACCTCGATGTTCGGGTGGTCCGCCATCTTCTCCAGCCACGCGGTGTAGCCGTCGACCGGCAGCCCCTCGTGGGTGTCGTTGAAGTACCGGTTGTCGAAGGTGTACCGCACCGGGAGCCGGCCGATGATCTCGGCGGGCAGGTCGAGCGGGTCGGTCTGCCACTGCTTGGCGGTGTAGCCGCGGATGAACGCCTCGTACAGCGGGCGCCCGATCAGCGAGATCGCCTTCTCCTCCAGGTTGCGCGGCTCCCGGCCGGCGGCGATCTCGCCGGCCTGCTCGGCGACCAGGGCGCGGGCCTCGTCCGGGGTGAACGCGCGGCCGAAGTACTCGCAGATGGTGCCCAGGTTGATGGGCATCGAGTAGACGCGGCCCTTGAACGTGGAGTAGACGCGGTGCTGGTAGCCGGTGAACGCGGTGAACCTGTTGGCGTACTCCCACACCCGCTCGTTGGAGGTGTGGAACAGGTGCGCGCCGTACCGGTGGATCTCGATCCCGGTCTCCGGCTCGGCCTCGCTGTAGGCGTTGCCGCCGATGTGGTCGCGGCGCTCCAGCACCAGGACGCGCAGGCCCAGTTCGGCGGCGCAGCGCTCGGCGACGGTGAGGCCGAAGAACCCCGAGCCGGCCACTACAAGATCAACGTTCACGGCCCATCTTCCTCGACGCCCCCGCGGCATCGTGAGAGAGAATCAACGCCTGCTTGGCCAGAAGGCGGTTCTGCGAGCTTTGGGATGATTGATGATGCTGCGCGGCTAAGATACCGGCGCAGTCGCCTCGTTCGGGCCGAAATCGGCCCGGTCGGCCGTCCCCGCCCCCTGCCAGGGATCCGTCTCGGCGATCGACGACGTCCGTACGCGATCCGACAGGAGTGACCAGGTGCCCGCGGACCCGACCGGCGCCCCGCCGACCGTCTACCTGCACATCGGCGCCCCCAAGAGCGGGACGACCTTTCTCCAGGGCCTGCTGTGGCACAACGCGGGGACGCTCCGCGAACACGGCGTGTTGATGCCGGGCGGCTCGTTCGCCGCGCAGGTGCGGGCCACCCGCGACCTGCGCGGGCTGGTCCGCGAGCCGGACGACCCGGCGCCCGACTGGACCGGCGCCTGGGACCTGATCGCGAGCCGGATCAAGGAGTCGGACGCCCGCGTCGCGGTCGTCTCCAACGAGGTCATCTCCGCCGCCGACGCCGAGCAGGCCGGACGGGCGGTGCGGTCGCTCGAACCGGCCGAGGTGCACGTCGTCTACTCGGCGCGCGACCTGGCCGGGCTGCTCCCCTCGGAGTGGCAGGAGTACGTCAAGCACCGCTTCCACTACGACTTCGGGCACTGGCTCGGCGAGGTCGTCGACGGGCCGCCGGACGACGCCGCCGCCGCGTGGTTCTGGCGGGTACACGACATCCCCGAGGTGCTGGCCCGCTGGTCCGCGCACGTCCCGCCCGAGCGGGTGCACGTGCTCACGATGCCGCGGCCGGGCGCGCCGCGCGAGCTGCTGTGGGAGCGGTTCGCCGGGCTGATCGGCGTCGACCCGGCGATCGCCGACCTGTCGGAGGCCCGCGCCAACGCCGCGCTGAGCTGGACCGAGACCGAGCTGCTCCGCCGGATCAACGGCGCGGCCCGCGAGGACGCCCCGATGTGGCTCTACCACCGGCTGGTCACCGACGTGCTGGCGCTGCGGGTGCTGCCCGGCCAGGGCGCCCCGGGGCGGGTGCCGCTGCCCGGCGACCGGCGCGACTGGGCCGCCACGCGGGCCCGCGAGCTGGTCGAGTCGATCCGCTCGGCCGGGTACGACGTCGTCGGCGACCTCGACGAGCTGCTGCCCGGCGACGCCGTCCCGGACGCCGCGCCGCCGGCCGACGGCGCGCTGGTGGACGCCGCGGCGCACACCATCCTCGCCCTGCTCGACCGGATCTCCATGCTGCGCGAGGACGTCGGGGAGCTGCGCCGCCAGCGCGCCGAGCAGGAGCGCACGGCCCTGCCCAAGCTGATGGCCCGGCATCTCAGCGAGCGCAACCAGGCGGTCTGGAAGATGCGGGTGGGCTACTGGCACATGGTCGAGCGCATCAAGGGCATCGAGCCGCCGCCGCTCCCCGAGCCCGCCGCGCCCGCATCCGCGTCCGGCGGTGAGGCTCCCGCCGACGTCGCCACCGGCACCGACGGCCAGGACGGCGAGGGCGCGGGAGAGGCCCCGGCGGACGAGGCGGCCCGGCCCACGCTGTCCAGCCGGACCACCGTCCGATGAGCCCGCGCGTCACCGCCGTCGTCGTCACCTACGAGCGGCGCGACCTGCTGGTCGAGGCGCTCACCGCGCTGGACGCCCAGACCCGCCGCCCGGACGCGGTGATCGTGGTCGACAACGCCTCCACCGACGGGACGCCCGACCTGGTGCGCGAGCGGTTCGGCCACGCCGACCTGGTCGAGCTGGCCGGCAACACCGGTGGCGCGGGCGGGTTCGCGACCGGCATCGTCCGCGCGCTGGAGCTGGACGCCGAGCTGATCTGGCTGATGGACGACGACACCGTCCCCGAGCCGGGCGCCCTCGCCGCGCTCCTGGACGCCCGCGAGCGCGGGACCGCGCCCGGGGGCGGCGGCGCCGCGTCCGGACGGGCCCCGGCGCTGGTCGCCAGCCGGGTGGTGTGGACCGACGGCCGCGACCATCCGATGAACACGCCCCGCGTGAAACCGGGCGCCTCGCGGGACGAGCTGGCCGCGGCGGCCGTGGCCGGGTGCAAGCCGGTCCGCTCGGCCTCGTTCGTGTCGGTGCTCGTCGACGCCGCCGTCGTCCGGGAACGCGGGCTGCCCGTCGCCGACTACTTCCTGTGGAACGACGACTTCGAGTTCACCACCCGGCTGCTGCGCGGGCGCACCGGCCTGTACTGCCCGGCGAGCGTCGTGGTGCACAAGACCCGGACGTTCGGCGGCACCGACGCCGACCCCGGCGACCGGTTCTACTACGAGGTGCGCAACAAGCTATGGCTGTTCACCCGCAGCCGCGGGCTCGGCCCGGCCGAGCGGGTCCTGTACGCCGGATCCTCGCTGCGCCGCTGGGCCCGCACCTACGCGCGCTCCGGCGATCGCGGCACGTTGCGGCGCGGTCTGCGCACCGGGATCCGCGACGGGCTGCGGCACGGGCCGAGGCCGACCGACGAGGTCATCAACGCCGCCCGGCGTCGCTATGATCCGTGACGACGCACCGATCGCACGGCCAAGGGGAGGGCGGGTGTGACTCCGACCGGAACGCCTGACGACGAGCCCAAGGGTGGCCGGTCCGAGCCGGAGCGCCCGCAGACCCCGGAGCAGGCTCCCCCGCCGCCCCCGCAGTGGCTGGATCAGGACCGGCCGCCGGGCGCGCACCTGCTGCCCGAGACCGAGCCCCTGCCGGAGTTCGGTTCGCCGCCGCCCGAGCCCGCGGACGAGGGCCTGTCCGACCGCACCGTCACCGATCTCGACATCAGCGGCACGATGCGGACGCAGATCTTCCCGCAGGGCGACCGGCAGGGGCCGCCGCAGGGGCCCCCGTCGTTCAGCGAGGCGTCCTCCCCGTCCGAGCAGGCGCCGCCGTTCCGTAGCGGCCCGTCCATGGACGAGACCATCACCGACCTGTCGGAGTTCATGCCGGCCGGCGCCGAAGCCGCCGGGGCCGCCGACGACGACCTGGACGAGGACGAGGACCTCGACCGGACCCGCGTCGAGCGCCCGAGCGGCACCGCACCCCCCAAGCGCACGCGGACCCAGGTGTCGCAGCCGTTCGCGGCACCGGAACCGGCCACCCAGCAGATCCCGGCGCCCATGCCGGAGCCCGCAACGGAACAGATCGAGGCTCCCCAGCCGCCCGCGCCGCAGCCACCGGCCCCTCCGGTGCCGCAGCCGCGACCGCAGCCGCCGGCCCCCGAGCCGTTCCCTTGGGCGCAGGAGATGCCCGGCCCGCCGCAGCCTCCGGCGCCGCAGCTCCCGGCACCACAGCCGCCCGCGCCGTCCGCGCCTGAGCCGTTCCCCTGGGCACAGGAGATCCCCGCCGCGCCGCAGCCCCCCGCGCCCCAGCCCCCGGCACCGCAGCCGCCGGCACCGTCCGCGCCTGAGCCGTTCCCCTGGGCACAAGAGATCCCCGAGACTCCGCACCAGCACCACCAGCAGCAGGCGCCGCAGCCCGCGCCGTTCCCTTGGGCGCAGGAGATCCCCGGTCAACAGGCCGGCGCGCACCAGCAGGCCGCGCCCGACCTCCGGCACCAGGCGGTCCCGCCGCCCCAGATCAACGAGCCGTGGCGCACCGACGCCCCGTCCAAGCGCGCCAAGCGCAAGCTCAACAAGAAGGTGCTGTTCGGCGCGGTCGGCGGCGTCGCCGCCGTGGCGCTGGTGGCGGCCGGAGCGGTCGTGCTGCTCGGCGGCGACGACGGGTCCGACGGCGGCGACGACGGCGCCCGGCTCGCGGGCAAGCTGTTCCCCGCCGACCCGGCGGCCCGCTCCGACGGCCGCGACCAGGAGCTCACCGGCGTCGCCGCGGTCGGCTCGACCGTGGTCGCCGCGGGCGGCGAGGCCGACCCGGGCAACTACCGCGGCGTGCTGCTGTACTCCACCGACGGCGGCAGGACGTTCAAGTCCGCCGACGTGCAGGGCGCCGACGGCGGGGAGCCCGCCAACGGCGAGGTGCCCCGGCAGGTGGCCGGCGGCCCGCGCGGCTGGGTCGCGATCGGCACCCGTCCCGGCGGCGGCGCCGTGTGGACGAGCACCGACGGCCGCACCTGGCGCCGCCTCCCGGACGCCGCCGGCGACGCGTTCGGCCCCGGCAACCGCGTCCAGCGCGTGATCGGCACCGACGGCGGCTTCCTGGCCGTCGGCGAGAACTCCCGCAAGGGCGACTTCAGCGACTCGGTCCCCGCGGCCTGGCTGTCCCCGGACGGGCAGCGCTGGGAGGCGCTGACCGGCGGGCAGGTCGGCATCCCGGTGCGCGGCAGGGTGTCGCTCATCGAGGCCGCGGCGAGCGGCGGCGCGGTGCTGGTCGAGAGCCAGCACACGCCCGCGCCCGGCAAGCCGACGTTCCGCCGGGTGTGGAAGTCGAGCGACGGCGGCCGTACCTGGGCGCCGGCGAAGGTCCCCGCGCCCAAGGGCACCCGCAACCTGATCATCGGCGGCGGCAGGCCGGGCCTGATGGCGATCCGCGAGGTCAAGTCCGGCTCCTCGGCGTACGGGCAGGTGTTCACCTCCACCGACGGCGAGCGGTGGAAGCAGGGCGGCAGGATCCGGTCGTCCGGCTACCGGCAGGTCGACCGGGTCCTGGCCTCCGACGGCGGCTACGTCGGCGTGGTGTCCCGGGGCCGCGACACCCTGGTCGTGCGTTCCGCGGACGGCGCGTCCTGGCAGGAGGCGGGCACGCTCGCCTCCAACAGCGGCCGGGCGCTCCAGGGCGTCGCCGCGTCCGGCGAGCAGACCGTCCTGGTCGGACGCGACACCGGCACCGGCGACCTCAACTCCCTGCTGGCCGTCCGCGACGCGCGCGGCACCGAGGTCCCGGTCGACCCGGCCAAGATCCCCGGCGCGGTCCGTCCCGACCACGCGGTCACCGGGCTGGCCGCCAAGGACGGCCGCGCGGTCGCGGTCGGCAGCAGCGGCGGCGAGGCGACGGTCTGGACCTCGCCCGACGGCGCCGCCTGGAACCGCGCGCAGTTCCCCGGCGGGATGGCCCGCCCGCTGTCCCAGCGGCTGACGGGCGTCGCCGCCGGCGCCAACGGCTGGCTCGCGGTCGGCGACGGCGGCGGGCAGCCGCGCCGCTCGCTGGTGGTCACCTCCGCGGACGGCGCGAGCTGGCAGGCGGCCGACGGCAACCAGGCCTTCGCGCAGAACGGGCAGCAGTCGCTGGCCACGTTCGGCGCCGCGGCGGGACCGTCCGGCTATGTCATCGTCGGTGAGGACGGGCTGTCCGGCGCGACCTGGTTCTCCGCCGACCTGAAGAACTGGCAGCGGGGCCGCGGCGTCGGCAGGAACGACCTCACCGCACTGCCGAGGGGCAACCGGTGGCTGCGTTCGGCGGTCGGCGGCGCGTTCGGCTACGTCGCCGCCGGCGGCGTGCAGGACCCGGCCGCGCAGGACGCCCCGGGCCAGCGTCCGGCGGTGTGGAACTCCACCGACGGCAAGCAGTGGAGGCTGCACCAGCTTCAGCTGCCGGCCGGGCTGTCCGAAGGGTCGCTGACGAACGTCACCGCCAAGGGCGACCTGCTCGTCGCGCTGGGCAGCGCGTCCGGCAGCGCCGGTTCGGTGCCGCTCGGGTACGTCTCGTCCGACGGCGGGAAGACCTGGCGGGGGGTCACCCTCCCCGCGCCCGTGCGCGAGCTGCGCGTCACGGCGCTGACCGCGACGCCCAAGGGCTTCGCCGCAGCGGGCGCGAGCACCGAGAAGGGCACCTCCGACGTGGTCTCGTGGACGTCGGCCGACGGCTCGGCCTGGCAGGCCGCGACGCCCGGGGCCGAGGGTCTCGCCGGGCAGGGCGACCAGCAGATCACCGGGCTGGTCGCGCTGGGCGGCAGGCTGCTCGGCGTGGGCCGCAGCGCCGGCGCGGCGGGCGAGGAGCCCGTCCTGTGGACCCGCCCGGTCCCGTAGCCGGAACCGCGTCGGGCACGTCCCGGCCGCCCCGATGGACGCCGCGTCCGGCCCCGGACGTGGCGTCCGCCCGTTCGGCCGCTGTTCGCGCCCGCCCGCGCGGCGCCCGGAGCGTCAGCGTTCGCTGTGGGGCGGCGTCGGCTCGGGCGGCCCGAATCCGCTCGCGGGGCCCTGAGGGGTGCGCGGGGCGGTGGGACGGGCATGGCGCGGCACGTACGCGGTGGACTCGGCGATCTGCGCGTCCGGGATCTCCAGCCGTCCGCGCGACCGGTTGCGGCGCGCCCCGTACGGGGCCACCAGCCACCGGTAGAACGGCCGGCGGATCGGCGTCGGGACCAGCCGGTAGCCGCCGCGCACCAGCACGTTGCGCCAGTACTGCGAGCGCGAGATGAACCCCTCGCGGCGCATCTCGCGCTGGAGGCGCAGCTCGGAGCGGAGCAGCTCGCGCCCGCCGCGCCGCTCGTAGGCGCCGTCGCCGACCCGGTAGTAGACCAGCGGCTCGGCGACGTTGACCACCCGCGCACCGTTGGCGATCATCCGCACGAACAGCCAGTAGTCCTCCATCAGCGGCAGGTCGCCGTACCCGCCCGCCGCGATCACGGCGCTGCGCCGGTAGACCACGGTCGGATGGTTGAAGGGGTCGTGCAGCCGGGAGTAGCGGGCGATGTCGAGCGGGTCGCTCGGCGGGATGCGGCGGCCCACGATGTCGTCGGTGTCGGCGCCGAACTCCAGCAGCCCGGCCCCGACCAGGTCCGCGCCCGACTGCACCAGCGGCACCTGGAGCCGGAAGCGGTGCGGCATCGCCACGTCGTCGGCGTCCATCCGGGCCACGATGTCGCAGCGGCTGGCGTGCAGTCCCGCGTCCAGGGCCGGGCCGAGACCGCGGTTGTGCTCCAGCGGCAGGAAGGTGACCTCGACCGGGCTGGTGGCGACCAGCTCCTTCAGGCAGACCGCGAGCTCGGCCGGCACCGGGCCGTCCTGGACGAGCACCACCTGGCTGGGCCGGAGGATCTGGTCGACGACCGCGCTCCGGAACGCCGCCCGGACATACTCCTCCCGGTCACCGCCGTAGACGGTCATCAACAGGGTGAAGGGTTCGGGCAGCATGCGGTCCATTTCGGAAGTGGGCCGTAGTCGCCCACCGGAGCCCGGGGCGGGGGGTGGCTCCTCAGGGCTGAGGGGGTTGGGGGAGTTCAGGGGGTCGAGGGGGCGGGGCGGGGAGGCGGGGCGGGGAGCAGACTTTACCGACGTCCTAGTTGTGACGCTTTATTGCCATTGATGGTTTGCGCGCCGCCAAGATACCGGTGCGCCCGGACGGACGCCGCCCGAACACCGCGATGCCGGGCGCCTTCTCGCGGCCGTCACCGGCCGGACGCCCCCGGATCACCTAGGTCTACTTACAAATGTCCTGATCTGCACGAATCTCACCGGCGACCTTGGGCAGCCGCTGGTTCAGCCCCGGCAGGTTCGCCCCGTCCGTGCCGATGATCAGGTAGACGATCCCGGGCCGCCCCCCGGCCCACGCGCGCGGCGGATGGCCGGGCAGTGCGTTGGCCAGCGTCACCGCCTGCCGCTCGGCGCCCGCCCCGTAGAGGATCTGCGTGCGCCCCGCGGCGGACGCCTTGCGGGTGCCCACCTTGACGACCTTGAAGTTCTCCTCCTGGAGCTGGTCGGCCGTGCGCTGCCCCAGGTTCTGGATCTTGGTCCCGTTGTAGACGGCGACCCGCACCAGCACGTGCCTGACGGGCTGCACCTTGGGGCCGTCCGGCTGCGCGGGCACCGGCGGCGGGGGCGGCTCGGGCGGCGCGTTGTCGCCGCGGACCGACTGGAAGAGCGGTCCCGCCAGCGCCATGTTGAACTGCACGCGGTTCTTGTCCGCCGGGTACGCCTGCACCGGGACGGTCACAAAGCGGATCTTGCCGGCGCTGATCCCGCGCAGGCTCCCGGCCAGCTTCTGCATGACCGACAGCGACAGCCGGTCGTCGGCCTTGAGCGACTTGGTCGTGGCCGACAGGAAGTTGTAGGTGCGGCCCGGGTCGGTGAGCATGCCCTTGTCGGTGGCCTTCTTGACGACCGAGGCCATGAACGCCTGCTGCCGGGTGATCCGCGACAGGTCCGAGCCGTCGCCCAGCCCGCCGGTGCGGGTGCGCACGTAGCCGAGGGCCTGGTCGCCGCGGACGGTCTGCCGGCCGCGCTTGAGATGCAGCTCGGCCTTGGGGTCGTCGACGGCCTTCGGCACGCAGATCTCGACCCCGTCGAGCGCGTTCACCACCCGCTTGAAGCCGGAGAAGTCCACCTCGACGTAGTGGTCGATCCGGATGTTGGTGACGGCCTCGATGGTCTTCCAGGTGCAGGCGGGACCGCCGTAGGCGTACGCCGAGTTGATCATGTCGAGGTGGGCCGGCGAGGTGCCCTTCCCCTTCCGCTTCCTGCACGAGGGGATGTTGACCATCGAGTCGCGCGGGAAGCTGATCCCGATGGCCTGCTCGCCGCCGGGAGAGATGTGCAGCAGGATCGTGGTGTCGGACCGCTGCCCCTCCTCGGTGCCGTACCGGGCGTTCTCCCCCTCGCGGGTGTCGGAGCCCATCAGCAGGATGTTCATCGCGTTGTTCAGCTTGGCCGGGCGGTTGTCGCCCAGCTTGTCGTCCACGTGCTCGCGGTCGATCTGCCCGTCGAGCCGCCGCCAGAAGCCGTACGCGGTGATGCTGCCCACCACCAGCAGGGCCGACATCGCGATCGACACCCAGCCGAGCACGCGCCAGCGCCGCCCCCGCTCCGGCGGTCCCGGAGGCGGTGGGGCGGTGTCGGCGTAGTAGACGCGCTGCGGCGGGGCTGTTCGCTGCATCCGTAACATTTCAGCACAGATTGGACACAGGCCACCCGCGTCGCGGGAAAGTCGTCCCGTTCGCGCACCGGGGTTCCGGAGCCCCGGTGCGCGACTAGACTCCGGTCAGGATGAGCACCGTAGACGCACTGACCGATCAGGCCATGGTCGTGTTACAGGACCGGCCCGTGGTCCCGCTCAGCCCGTGGCTGAGCCAGGCCATGGACGACTGCGGCGGCACCGGCCGCACCTTGCAGCTCGTCACCCCCCTCGACTCGCGGCTCTCCCTCCCCCTCCGCACCGCCGCCACCGGCGAGGACGTGCACTGGGTCGTCCGGCACGGCGACGGCTACTACGAGGGCCTCACCGGACGCCCGCTGCGCTGGAGCGGCGGCACGTTCGCGCCGATCCCCGAGGCCCGCGACTACGCGCCCGGCTTCACCACCCGGCCCACCGCCCCGATCGGCGCCCAGCTCACCCTCGTCTACCGCACCAAGCACGGCCCCGCGGGCGGCATCGGCGGCCCGGTCGAACGGCTGCTCCAGCTCCTCACCGGCAAACCGCCGGCCGGCCTCGGCGCCGCCGAGCCGCTCGAACACGTCTGGCGCGGCGACACGCTCACCGAGTACGCGCGCGGACGGTCGGTCTCGCGGCTCCTGGTTGTCGGCGACGGCCCGCGCCCGGCCCAGGCGATCTGCGAGTTCAGCGCCACCGACGGCGGCGGCGTCGCCGAGGTCAGCACCATCACCGTCGGCTACGCGCAGGACGACCCGCCGCCGCTCCAGCACCTGCCCTCGCTGGTCGGCGCGCTCGCCGCCGACCAGCCGGTCGCGTCCCTGTTCGTGCAGCTCACGCCGGGCCGCGCCGACCTCACCACCGAACCGCGCTGGACCGGCGCCGCCGCCCCCGTCGGGCTCGCGGTCAGCGGCCACCTCACCGGCCCCGCCGGCATCCCCGGCCAGCACATCGGCCCCGCGCACTCGCCGCTGACGCTCTTCCCGCTCGGCGACGGCCGCTCCCCCGACGGCTGGCAGCGGCACAGCCTGCTGATGCAGCACCTCCAGTCGATCCCGCAAAGCTGATCTCCCCCCGGGTGGGCGAAAGCCGCATCCGGTACGGTCTGTACACATGGGGGAGGCAGGTCGGTTCGACGCGCTCGAGCGAGCCGTCGAAGGCAGCCTGGCCGAGGGGTCTCTCGGCTTCGACGGCGACGCGGGCGTGCTGTCGGCAGGCGGTGTCCCCCTCGCCGCCACCGGCGCGCTGATCGCCGCCGGCGCCGGCGGCGTCGGCCTGCTGGTCAGCGGGGCACTGCTGTCCCTCACCGGGCTGGACGGCCCGGCCGGCCTCGCACTCGCGCCCGGTGTCTCCCTGCTCCTGCTCTCCCTCGCCTTCGTCCTCCTGCTGCGCTTCACGCCGCTGCCGCGGCTGTGGCCCCGCCTGGAGCTGCGGTTCACCGAACGGGTCATCGCCCGCCGCGGCGTGCGGGTCCCGTTCGGCGAGCTGCGTCCCGAGCACCTGGTCTGGCGCGACGGACGGTTCTTCCGGCGCCTCTACGTCCGGCATCCGCGGATCCGCGGGCCGCTCGCCGAGTTCTTCGAGAACGAGGGTCGGCAGGCGGACGAGTTCCACCGCAGGCTGTGGGAGCTGATCGGCACGGCCGGGCCGTCCGGCTCGCTCACCCCGGTGCAGCGCTGGATTCTCGGCGCCGCCGCCCAGTACGGCGCGTTCAACGGTTTCCGGCTCGACCGGCTCGGCACCGCGCCCGGCGCCGAGGCCGCCGCCGCCGACCGGCGGGCCGCGCACGAGCTGCTCCGCGACCCCTGGGGCGCCTACGACCTGGAGCAGCTGCTCGGCGCGGCGAACTGGCTCGTCCAGGACGGGCACCGCGCGGGCTTCGCCCACGACGCCGAGCTGGCCGCCCGGCCCCCGGCCGAGCGGGAGGAGTACGCGAGCCTGCTCCGCGAGATCGACACCCAGATCGCCGGCGACCAGCTCGAACCGCCGTTCATCGAACGGCTCATCGAGCTCGTCCGGATCCGCTACGGCGCCGAGGGCCCCGAGTACGCGCGGCTCGTCCCCTCGCTGCTGCGCGACGAGCCGGGCGCCGACGTCGGCGAGGAGGGCTCGGAGCTGTCACGGTTCCTGAACGCGCTCTTCAACGACCGCGACCACGCCGCCGAGGAGCTGCACCGGCTGGAGGCCCTCACCGACCCGGAGCTGCGCGCCAACGCCGAGCGCTTCCTGGTCTGGGACTACGGGCGGGCCCTGATGCTCTACCGCTGGGGCCGGATGGTGGGCTGGCTCACCGAGGAGTACTGCTGGGACCGGATGCTCCCGCTCGCCATCGACGTCCAGCGCCGCTACACGTCCTGGCACGACATGGCCACCTGCTACCTCCAGGGCCGGCTGCTGTGGTCGGGCGGCACGGGCGACGGCGACCGGTCCGGGCACGAGGCGCTCGTGGACGAGCTGGCCGCCGACCCGCACAGCCCGTGGAACCTGACCGCCTGGAACCTCGACCTCCGCCGCGACTGGACCTGACGCCCGCCGCCGCGGCCTTCGAGGTCCGACCGGCGGCCCGCCCGCCGCCGAAACCGACGCGCTAAGAAGCCGTCAAACGCGCTAGGAGCGCGTAAAGCCGTCTTGCCGCCCGGCTCCCGATGATCTCCAATTGCTGATCACGCATGCCCGTCCCGCAGCAGTGGAGAACCATCGTGAACGACATATCGAGACTCCTGAACGGCCCTGCCGCCGCAGAGGGCACCGACCGGCCGCCCTGGGCGCCACCGCCCCGGCCTCCGGCCGGCCCGCAGCAGGTCCAGGTGGAGATCGACCGCCTGCGCGAGATCCAGGCCGGGCTGCCGAAGGCCGCCGAGCCGCTGGAGCGGGCGGTCAGGGAGCTGGTCGGCCTCGGCGTCTCCGAGGCGTCCTTCACCTCGTTCACCTACTCCCTCGCGATCGCCTACAACGAGGTCGAGGCGTACACGCTCCAGGAGCTGAAGCACCGGGCCGAGGACACCGTCCGCTACCACGAGATGGTGAAGGCGTCGGCCGACGCCTGGGAGGCCGCCGAGCAGTCGAGCACGGTCGGGCCGGGCGCCTGATGGGCGCCTGGGAGGCGGGCCCGCGGCTCTGCGACCTCACCCTGGAGACCGGCACCGGCGCGGCGCTCACCCTGTCCGCCATGGGCGTGCCCGGCGGCTGGCCGTTCGTGTCCAAGTTCTACTGCCACCAGTACGACCCGAAGGTGTTCTGGGACGGCGCCACCGCCTGGTGGGAGGTCGCGAAGCACGCCCGCGAGGCGCGGGAGCAGGTGCACCACCTCGTCGACGGCGTCGCCGAGGATGCGTGGCGGAGCGAGGACGGCCGCGCCTTCGCGCAGCGGATGGACCGGTTCCTGGACGATCTGCACGGCATCGAGATCCGGGCCTGCGCCGTCGCCGGGATCCTGATGGCCGCCGCCGGCGTGCTGATCGCGACCATCCTGTTCATGGCGCTGCTGGCCGCGGTCCTCGCGGCGCTGGCCGCCTGGGTCGTCATCGCCACCATCACACCGGTCAGCGCGGCGATGGCACGCGCCACCGCGATCATGACGCTGGCGAACATGTTCGCGAGCGCGAGCGCGGTGGAGACCAACCTGACCGTGTTCGTCCACGCCTGCGCGGGGGCGCTCGGGCTGCTCGTCGCCGGCGACGTGTTCGTCGCGGCCACCAAGGGCGACTTCAGCGGCGTGACCGACTTCGCCAAGGCGACCGTGTCGCGCGGTCCCCTGCTGATCTGGGGAACCGCCAACCGGGTGGAACGCGACGCGACGTCCTACGGGCTCCAGGGCCACTATCCCGCCGAGGGCCTCTACGGCCGTATCGCCGGCGGACGGGCCGGGCAGCCGCTCCCCGCCGGGTTCACCCACGCGGCGGGCGCCAAGACGTTCAACGAGACGCAGTACGGCAACGACAACCAGACCATCACGGGGAACTTCACGCCGAGCCAGAACGAGGACGGCTCGTACCCCTACCCGTGGGACTAGGAAAGGGCGCGAGGACCTCATGGACGATTTCAAGAAACTGCTCGGCTTCGACCCCGAGAAGCTCTCCGCCGACGCCGGCGACTTCTTCGCCAGGATGCGGGACATGCAGGAGGGCGCCGCCAGCCTCACCGCGCGCGCAGAATCCGTCGACCACCGGATCGCGGTCGAGTACTCCAGCGACACCGGCGTCCGCGCCGTCCACATCGACCCGCGCGCCATGCGGATGGGCGCCGCCGAGCTGGGCGAGACCATCCTCGCCCTCATCCAGCAGGCGCAGCGCGACGTCGAAACGCAGGGCCGCGCCTGGCTGACCGAGATGGTGGACGCCGACAACGCGCTGCTCACCGACCGTTCGGCGCTCGGCAAGGAGATGCAGGCCGCCGCCGGGGCCATCGCCGAGAACCTGCGCGGCGCGACCGCGATGGTGAACCGGCTCCAGGCCGACCTGCGCCGCTGACCGACCGCCGCGTCAGCCGCTGTAGCCGGGCCCCGGAACGCCGCCCTGCGCACCGCCGTGCGCACCGCCCGGGACGCCCGGCCCCGCGGCGGACGCGGCGGCGGGTCCCGCCGCGGCGTCGTCGCCCTTGCTCCGGCCGTCCACCACGCGGGCGATCGCGTCGGGGCCGGGCTTCGGCCAGATGTCGCCGCCCTGCCAGTGGACGAGCGCGTCGGCGAACCTGCGCGCGACCCGCACCCCGTCGGGGACGTCGGCGACGGCCCGCACGTCGACCCACCACACCGGCGGGGTCACCCGCGCAGCGTGGTCGGCGCCGAGGAGCCGGCCGACCTCACCTGGCACCGAGACCAGCACCGGCGCCTCGATCGAGGCCAGCAGCCGCCCCTCCGGGTCGTACAGCAGTGTCGGGTCGGGGTCGCCGCCGCGCACCTCCAGGGACTCGCCGAGCGCGACGAGGCCGTCGACGACGGCGTGCACGTCCGGCCGCCGCCGCACCAGGGCGACCAGGTCGCTGCTCACCGCGCCACCCCCGCCGGTCCGAACGAGCGCGCGAACACCTCGGCCACGACCCGGGTCACCGCCGTATGGGTCGCCTCGGAGACCTTGGTGAGATCGAGCGCGCCGCCGACCGCGAGATGCCGGTCGTAGGGGACGTACACCACGGGCAGCCCGCCCGAGCTCAGCATCTGCCCGGCCCGGTCGAGGTCGGCGCCGCCGTGCGGGGCGTGCGTGACCATCGCGATGACCGTGCGGGACAGCAGCGCGGACTGGCCGTTGTTGGAGAACCACTCCAGCGCGCCGCGCGCGCTGAGCGCGCCGTCGACCGTGCCCGGGGTCACCAGTACCTGCGCGTGCGTGGTGGCGAGGATGCCGCGGTGCAGCTCGGTCAGGATGCCCGCGCCGCAGTCGACGACCGCCGCCGAGACGTACCGGCTGAGCGCGCCGACCGCGGCCTGGAAGGTGTCGATCGTGAACTCCCCGGCGATCCGCCCGCCCCGGCTGGACGACAGCACCCACAGGCCCGCGGCGTTGCGGGTCAGGAACTGCGCGGCCTCCTCGAACGAGCGCGGCTGCTGACCGGCCAGGTCGAACAGCGACCGCTCGGCCCGGACGCCGAGCCGCAGCGGCAGCGAGCCGAGCTCGGCGTCGGCGTCGATGGCGATGACCCGGTCGGTGCGGTGCCGGGCGAGCTCGGAGGCCACCAGCGCGGAGATGGTGGTCTTGCCCGCGCCGCCGCGCACGCTCACCACGGCGAGCTGCCGGTAGCTCGGCACCGGGCGGCGCAGCAGCTCGACGATCTCGGCCTGGTCCTTGAACCCCGCGCCGCCCGATCCGCCGACGGCCCGGCGCAGGCCGAGACCCACCCGGCGCATCAGCGGATCGCCGTGCTGGTTCTTCAGCAGGAACTCGTCGGCCGACGGGACGACGGAACCGGGCGGCTGCGGCGGCGCCGGAGCGGGCGGGACCTCGTGCCGGCTCGTGGTGGCGTCGGCGCCGGGCTCCTCCCCGGAACCGCCGCCGAGGTCGGGGGGCGCGCCACCGAGCTCGGGCGGCGCACCGCCGACGATCGGGGCCATCGCCATCTCGGGGCTGAACCCCTCGCGCATGATCGGCTCATTGCCGGTCGGCGCCTGCGGTTGCTGCTGGACGGGCTCCGGCGCGGCCGGGGCGGGCGCGGGCGGCTCGTCACGGACGGGCGGCGGGCCGAACGGATCGGGCCCGGGAGACTCGTCACGCACAGGCGGCGGACCGAACGGGTCAGGCCCGGGAGACTCATCGCGCACAGGCGGCGGCCCGAACGGATCGGGCGGCCCGGACTTCACCGGCTCAGGCGCGGCCGGCTCCGGCGCGGCGGCCTCGTCCTGCCGGACCGGGGGCGGGCCGAACGGATCGGGCCCCGGCGGGACGGGCTGTTCCTGGGCGGGGGGCTGGAGCACCGGCACCGCGGGATGCGGTTCGGCCGGCACCTCGATCGGCTTCGGCTCGGCGACCGGCTGCGGGGCCGCGTCGGCTCCCCACGTCCCGTGCGCCGGGGCGGGCGAGGCGGGTTCGAGCGAGGCGAGCCCCCGTCCGGACGCGCCCAGGTCACGCAGGACGACCTGCTGCCAGCTCGAGTCGGACACCTGCCTCCCTCTCCTCTTCGCAAAGCCTACGAGACTCCGGGTCGTTCGCACAGCGGGTCCCACCCGCAACGCCCGCCTCCGGATACCCGCGCACGGTCGTCCGGAATGCCCCACTGGGCCTGTCACCAAACGATTCGGCGCCGAATATACGGACGATCCTGGCTGACCGGTCGCTACCGACACAGGTACGCTTACCCGACCTTGATGTGAAAACGATATCTTCCCCCGCCTACCAGCATGGAGCCATGATGAACCCCCCTGAATGGCCTGGTCAGGTACCGCCCGGCCAGCCGGGATTCCCGCCGCCGGCCCCGTCCGGCCCGCCGTACGGCCAGCCCGCCTACGGACCGGGCGGCCCCGTCGGACCAGGTGGACCGGGCGGCCCCATCGGACCGGGCGGGCCGATGGGCCCCGGCGGACCGATGGGGCCGGGCGGGCCCGGCTTTCCCCCGGGACCGCCCCCGCCTCCCCGCGGCGGCGGCAACGGAGCGGTGATCGGCGTCCTCATCGGCGGGGGGCTGCTGGTCCTGGTCGTGATCGCGGTGGCCGCGTTCGTGATCCTCGGTGACGACGACGGCGACGGTAAGCGGCGCCGCACCATCGCCGTGCCGACCTACTCGGCGGCCCCGAGCGAGCCCGGGTCGCCCTCCGCCGCGCCGGGCGACTCCGGTACCGGCACCGGGATCGGCGGGGTGCTCACCTCGACGATCACGACCGCGGCCGGCAAGACCTTCACCCGCGTCGGCACCCGCACCGCCTCCTGCACCTCCCGCGCCGACGCCGACCTGGCCAAGGCCCTGAGCGGGCGGTCCTGCGTGGAGGACATGCAGTCGGCCGTCTACGCCACCTCCGACCGGACCATCATCACGGTCATCTCCATCCTGAAGTTCTCCGACGCCTCCACCGCCAGCGAGGTCAGCGACGCCACCAGCGAGGGCGCCAACCCCGAGCTGCTCACCCCGTCGACCAACAGCGGCATCCCGCACCTGGACCGCAAGCCGACGTCCTGGGTCCGCAGCTGGACGCAGGGGCAGCACGTCGTCTACGCGCAGTCGTACTACGCCAGGGGCACCGAGCCCGGCAGCCGCACCGGCGTCGTCTACACCACCGCGGGCGAGCTCGGCCTCAAGGTCACCAGCTCGCTGATGAGCGTCAACTGAGCCCGCGCCGCGCCGTGACCGAGCGTCTGATTCGCCACGGATCGAGTGGTAATGCTTCCGACGCTGACGAGAACGGGACGGGGCGCGCGCCGGCGGCGTGGCTCCTCGGCTGAACGGCAGGTGACGAGCGTTGGGGATGCAGCTTCCAGGTGAACTGATCGGCCTTCTGGGGATGCTGGGCTACACCTGGCCCGAGGCCGACGAGACCAAGCTCTTCGAGATCGGCTCGACGTGGCTGGAGTTCGCCGGGACGGTCCAGGGCGTGGCGTCCGAGGCGGGCTCGGCCGCGCAGCAGGTGTGGTCGGGCAACCAGGGCCAGGACATCGACGCCTTCCGGAAGGCGTGGGGCGAGGACGACGCCCCCGCCGGCATCCTCCAGGACGCCGGCACCGGCGCGATGGCGGTCGGGGCGTGCTTCTTCGTGTGCGCCGCGATCGTGCTGGCGCTGAAGATCCAGGTGATCGTCCAGCTGGTGATGCTGGCGATCGAGATCGCCCAGGCCGTCGCCACCGCCGTGGTCACCTTCGGCGCCTCGCTCGCCGAGATCCCGATCTTCAAGGAGATCACTGGGATGATCATCGACCTGCTGATCGACCAGGCCATCGGCGCCCTGCTGGGCTGACCCGCGCCGAACGGCGACGGGATCCGGGCACCCGCACAGGGGGGACTAGCCGCCGCCGTTGGCCTGCTTGGCGCACGCCATCGAGTCCTTGTTGGCCTTGTCGGGGTTGGTCACGTTCTTGGGCGCGACACCGAAGTCGCCGGGCTTCGGGTCGTCGACGGTGTGCCCTTTCTTGCGCATGCACGCCGCCACCTTGACGAGCTTCTGATACGACTTCTTCTGCGCCGGGGTGAGCGATCCCGTTCCCTTGGCGCCGCCCGCGGCGCCATTCCCGCCCGCATTTCCCGGGTTGAGCTGGCTCGGCTGAATGGTCTTCGGAGCAGCAGCGGCGCCGCCACCCGCCGGCTTGGCGGCACCCTTCTTGTCATCCGATCCGCCGCACGCGGTCACGCTGAGCGTGAGCGCGAGAACGGCCGCGGCCAACACCGGGAGCTTCTTCACAGCACTACCTCTCTGGGGGGAAGGTATTACTTCGCGTAGAGCATGGTACTGCGCCACTCTTGTCCATGCTTGCACTCTCGACACACGATCCCACCCGAAGTGATGATCTTTATGACGAAGAAACCCCGCCGTTCTTGTGAAGAACGGCGGGGCACTCACGTCAATTCAACTCAGCGATAGCCGGGCGGCGGACCCTGCCGACCGGGAGGCCCTCCCCAACCCGGCGGCGGCCCGCCCGGCGCCTGCCCGCCCGGATATATCCCCGGCGCCGGTGCGCCCGGTCCCTGGGGCGGCCCGCCCCTGCCCTTCCCCTTCCGGGCGAAGAGCACGACGATGAGGACGATCACGACGAGCAGCGCGGCACCGGCCACCCCGATGATCAGCAGGGTGCCGGAACCACCCTCCTCCTCCTGCGGGGACGAGGACGCCGCTCCCCCCGGCTTCCGCGCCGTGCCCTGCGCCCCCTTCGGCTGCGTCTTGGCCCACCGGTCGTAGGCGGCGAAGACCGGGTTGGGCGCGCTCGGCGGAACGTTCGCGCTCATCGCGTCGCCCGGGATGACGACGCCGGCGCCCGTCTGGTCGTCCTTCCCGGGCGGCCCCGCGTCCTTGGCCGTCGCGATGAGCCGCTGCGCGACCTCGCGGTTGGACAGCCGCGGGTTCTTCGACCAGACCAGCGCCGCCGCGCCGGAGACCAGCGCCGCCGCCTGGCTCGTCCCCGAGAACCCGGCGTCGAAGGAGCCGTTGGGGCGGACGATGCCGACGTTGGCGCCGGGGCCGGCCACCGCCACGTAGGGCTTGCGCTGCGTCTTGGGCCAGGCCCGCTTCCGGTTGTCGATCGCGCCAACCGTGAGGACGCCAGCGCACATCCCCGGCGACAGGCTTCCGTTGGTCGAGCCGCCCTCGTTCCCGGAGGCGGCCACCACGAGCGAGTCGTGCTGGATCGCGTAGCCGATCGCCTGCTGCACATCGGCCGGGCACTTGTCGAACGGCGCCGGGTCGCCCTGCGAAACGTTGATCACCTTGGCACCGTGGTCCGCCGCGTAGCGGACCGCCTCGGCGGTGGAAGGCCCGGACGCGACCACCGGCAGGACCTTCGCCTCCGGTGCGACGCCGACGTACCCCGAGCCGGCGCCCTGGCTGACGATCAGCGCGGCCATCGCCGTGCCGTGGCCCTCGGGGTCGGTGTCGGAGCGGCCGTCCCCGCTGCCGCCGGACCAGTCGTCGGCGAGCCGGAAGTCCTTGCCCGGCACCACCGCCGGCCGAAGGTCGGGGAGCCTGGTGTTCACGCCCGAGTCGATGACCGCGACGGTGACGCCTGCTCCCTTGCCGGCCGGCCAGACCTTCTGCTGGATCTGCCAGGCCGCGAACCACCACTGCTCGTTCCGGGGTCCCGGGGTGGCCCCGGCGGGAGCGGCCACGCTCAACGCCAGGATCGAGCTCGCCCCGGTCACCGCCAGGATCCGCGTCAACCGTCGCACTGCACACACCCTCACAAACGAAAGCGGCGCGAGTGGCCCGGACGGATCCGGGCCACTCGCGCCGACGCGAACATCGTCACGGCATCGACCTCAGGGTCAGCCGATCACAGGCGGGGAGGTGTCGCCGTCGCTTCCGCCCCAGACGTCGTCGTCCTCGTGAAGCCAGGTGCTGCGCTCGTTCTCGTCCTGGCTGCCGCCGCCGCCACCGCCGCCGCCACGGCCGCCGCCCATACCGCCGCCCATACCGCCGGCACCGGCTCGGCCCGCGCCCATGCCGCGGCCCGCTCCCATCCCGGCACCGGGCATGCCGCCGGCGAGACCGCCGCCGGGCATGCCACCGCCGGGGCCGCCCCCGCTGGGGGGAGTGCCGCCCAGGCCGGAACGCCCGAAGGGATCGCCCGTGCTGGGCATGGAGGGACCGTCAGAGGGCGGCATGCCGGCCAAGTCGGTGCCGCTGCCGCTGCCGGGAATCCCGCCACCACCGGGGTAGCCGCCCGCGCCGCCGGGGACGCCGCCACCGGGGATACCGCCGCCGGGGATCCCATCGCCCGCGCCACCGGGAATGCCGCCACCGGCACCGCCGCCGGGAATCCCGCCACCGGGAATGCCGCCGCCCGCGCCGCCGCCGGGGATGCCGCCGCCGCCACCGCCGCCGGGAATCCCGCCACCGGGTCCGCCGCCGGATCCGCCGCCGGGGTTCTGTTCGAACTTGCCGCCGCCGGGGTTCGGCATGTCGGTGGTGATCTCTTTGGGGATGTAGATGTCGTTGGTCTGGACCGTCCGCTCCTGGAGCCCCTTCATGTGCTCCTTGGCGAGCGTCTTCTCCTCGCTGTCCCACCAGCCGGTGAGGTCGCCGACGACGTCGGAGACCTTCTTGCCGGCGACCGCCATGACCCCGCCGGCAGGGCCGGCGATCGTGGCGCCCGCGGCGAAGACCGTCGCGTCGTTGTAGCTGAAGTTGGGGATGGCGCCGCCGCCGGGGGCGTTCTGCTGGTACCACTCCAGCTTCTCGGCGTGCTGCGTGAGCGCCGTGCCGGTCTCGCCGTAGCGGGCGTTCATCTCCTTGCCGGTGGCGTTCAGGCGCTGCATCTGCTTCTGCGTAGCGTCGGCGTCCGGGCCCTTCCAGGCGTTGGCCAGCCCGATCGCGTGGGTGCGCAGAAGCCCTGCCGTCGTGTCGAACTTCGCGGCGGCGTCGGTGTAGGCCTGGCCTCCCAGACGGACATCCTGGGGCTTGGCCGCCTGGAGGATCCGCTTCATCTCATCGAGGTCGCCGTCCCACTCCGCCGGCTGGCCGGCGGCGACCCGGATCGGTGTCGTCTGGGGCCTGCTGTCAGCAGTCATCGTCCCTATCCCGTTTCGTCATCGCGATTAGTCCGGACGGAGCTCTAGGGCCTGTCTCAAAGTGCCTCGGCCGTAGCGCGAGCGCGTTATCTGGCCGGTGGGGCGAAGCCGGAGGCGAGCCTCACCGGTCAGATCGCGAAGCGATGTCGCGCTCGCCCAAGCCAGGTCGGTGTCCGAGCCGCCAGGCGAGGACGCCGGGCCGGGCGTTTGTAAGCACAGCCTAGAACGCGGTCGTGTTGCCGTTGTTGGAGCTCGAGGTGCCGGAGGTGGAGACGCCGTTGGCGGTGGCGGTGTTGTTGGTCTCCATGTCCTCGTAGTTCTCGACGGCCTTCTCCAGGGCGTCGATGACGGACTTGTAGCTGGTCAGGAACGAGTTGTACTGGGTGTTGAGGTTGCTGTAGGCGGCCGAGGTGCTCGCCTGGAGGCTCTGCGCGGCGGGGTAGTCGCCCAGCTGGGCCGTGGTGATGTTCCCGTTGGACTGGATGTCGTTCAGGGTGCCGCTGCCGTCGCTGTAGGCCTCGTAGTCGTCCCGGAGGATCTTGAGGATCTTCTTGACGTCGTCCTTGTCGATATCGAGCTCTTTGCCCGAGGCCAGTCCAGGCCAGGACGGGTCAAGGGAGAAGCCCCCGTATCCGCCGCCTCCACCGCCTTCGTACGCAACCATGTCAGCCTCCTGCGGGCCGAGCCGGCCCGCTGCCTGTTCCCTCTGTCGACAACAACCGGGGGGCCGGACTCCCGGCCCCCGTCGTCTCCCCCGTCCGGCCGTCCGGATCCGCCCGGACGGCCGGTCCCGGCCTCGTCAGCCGATCAGCTGCTGGTTCGTCCGAACCGTGCTCTGCCCGGTCTCGGACGAGGAGTTGATGACCACGCCGAGCTGGTTCATGACCTTGCCGATGTCGGCCGCGGCGTTGTCCCACTCGCGCTTGGCCTGCATGTAGCCGTCCTTGGCGCCGTCACTCCACTGCCCGAGCTTCTGCTCGATCGACTTCTCGAGGTCGTTGAGCTCCGACTCCATGGCGGCGTACTTCTGCTGGAACGCGGCGTATGCCTGCTGCATAGCGCCGAAGTTCATCGAGCTGTAGCTCATAATTCCTCCGTACCTGCGTGTCTGGGCATCGGGTCAGTGGTCAGAGGAGACCGGCGATCCGGTTGACTTCCTGCTCCTGCTGGTCCTCGCTGGCCTGGTAATTGATCTTTACCTGGACGAGCGTCTCGTGGAGGCGGTTCAGCGCCTGGAGGACCTTGTCGAGGTCACCGTCGAACTCGGTGTAGACCTTGGTGAAGGCGCTGGAGGCGGCGCCCTTCCACATGCCCTGGAGCTGCTGGTGCTCATTGCCCAGGTCGCTCTTGATCTTGTTGAGCGTCTGGCCGGCCTCTTCGACGCGCTGCGCCGCCTGAGCCATTTCATGTCTGTCTTGTGAAGACGTCTGACCCATCAGTCACCCTTTCCACATACGTCTGCGATGTTGTGAGATGCGGCGAACGCCACGAAGGTTCCCGGGCAGATGGATCTTTCTCAGGAGCCACATCACACCCGGCGGATGGTCCAGCCACGGCCCGACCACACTAGGCAAAAGCCACATCTATGGTCGATCTACCCAAGGGGTCCAGCCAATCCCGGTCACCGACCCGTGATCGATCCGTGACCGCGGCGTCCACCCGTCACACCGGCCGCCCATGACACTCCGACCCCGCGAGTCACCCCTGGGATACCGAGTGGGTCAGGCCCAGATCTTGGAGTTGGCCTGCTCCGCCTTCTTGTAGTTCTCGCTCGCCGTCCGGATCGCCTCGGAGAACTCCTTGACCGCCTTGGCCTGCTCCTTCGCCGCCGCGTCCCACTTCTTCTTGGAGTCGAAGTAGGCGTCGCGGGCGTCGTCCTCCCACTTGGCCAGGGTGGTCTGGAGATCGCCTTCGAGCTCGTCCAGCAGCTCGACCATCTCGCTGTTCTTGCTCTTGAACATCTCCTCGGCCTTCTGAAGCGCCGAGTAGGTCACGCCGAACGCCTCGCCCACGCTCTCCTCCTCCGTCTCCCCTGCACCAGCCAGGAGAATATCCAGCCGATCAGGACACACCATGATTTTTTTACGCGATTAGTGACGCACGTTCCCGGCCGTGTTGGCCTGAGGCGGGTTCTTCGGATCGAGCACTTCCAGGCCGGGGCCCTGGGGCAGCAGGCGCAGCAGGTCGGCCGGCACCGGTGTCGCGTCGCTGTCCTTGCCCGGCCCGATGGTGTAGCCGAGCGCCTTGGCCGCGTCCGCGTTCTTCAGCGGGTACTTGCGGCCGTCGTCGCCGATGAAGCTGAACGAGTTGGGCGCGCCGGCCTGGCCGTTGCTCGCCAGGGCGCTGGCCACCACCCCGCTGCCGGGCGGCAGGACGACGCTGTCGACACCGATGCCGGTGCCGGCCGCCTGCGTCGTCGGCATCGGCAGGTCGGTGCCGCCGCCGGTGGTCAGACGGGGCGTGACCTTGCCCCCGCCGCTCTCCTTGTAGACCACGCAGAGGGCCTCCTTCGGGTCGTACCGCACCACCGAGACCCTGGTCTCGGGCAGCCCGTTCGCCGGGATGCTCTGCCGCTGGCCACCACCGGTCACCATGCTCGGCTGGATCGCCGACGCCGGCGGCATCGTGGCGTACGCCCGGGTCGACTGGATCAACTGCGCCTGCGCCCAGGTGATGGACGCGAAACCGTTCTGCCGCAGCACGTACCAGTCGTCGTTCTCGCCCTTCTCGACGAAGTTGACCTGCCCGATCCGGCCCTTGACGCCGTTCGGCGTCTGGACCTGCCGGCCGAAGCCGGCGATCTGCGGCGCCGAGTAGTCGGGCCCCTGCGGCAGCGCGTTGACGAAGGTCGGCGAGACCGGGGCCGGGGTCGGGGAGCCCAGCACGGTCATGCCGCCGGGGCTCACCTTCATCCGCAGGTTGTTCCAGATGAGCCAGTTCTCGTTGGCAGCGGCGACCACCACCCCGGCATCGTCGGCCAGCACCCGGCCGCCCACCTCCTTGCCGCCGACCATCGACACGACCGGACGCGGCACCCCGGACGTGCCCGTCGCGGTGCGGACGCAGACCGACCAGGGGCCCTTCACCAGCCGCTTGGCCTCGGGGATGGAGTCGGGCGCCCCGGCGATCCCGATCATCGGACCGCGCGGGAACCTGGCGATCGACTTCGAGGACACCGACTTCTGCTTGCCGCCGCCGCCGACCGCCAGCTTCGCCGAGGCGTAGTTGGCCACCGGGCAGAGCACGTTGTCCTTCTGCCCCTGCGGGATGCACCAGACGAAGCGGGTCCCGGTCTGCTTGTCGATGAGCAGGGTCTGCGGGTCGTCCAGGCCCTTGCCGCCCCCGCCGACCAGGATGCCGGCGATGCCGAAGCCCGCTGCGACCAGGACGGCGACCATGATTCCCGAAAAGGTGCCGATGTTCAGCCGCTTCAGCGGCTGCTCGGGGAAGTCCGGCTCGCCGAGGATCAGGGCCTGCGAGGCGCGCTGGGTCATCAGCCGGTGCGCCTGGAGGAGATCTCGTTTGGTCTGCATCTACCCGTGCCTCTCCCTCACCCGTCCGCGTGGTCAGCCCGTGAGCCCGCGCGCCCACTCGAAGACCCCGGCGACCCCGAGCGCGAGCGGGATCAGCGCGACGACGAAGAGGATCTCGACGATGTCGCCGGCCCGGCCCCAGAACGGTGTCAGCCGGTTCTTCGGCAGCCATATGCCGACGCCGACCGCGATGCCGGAGACGACCAGGGTCGGCAGCAGGATCCCCCCGAGCAGGAAGACCTGCGAGTCGAGGCCGAGCGCGGTGCCGACCGCCAGGACGGCCAGGCCGAAGACGCCGGGCACCAGCATCCAGAGCTTCTGCGCGCGCCCGCTGAACATCCGCGCGCGCAGCAGCAGCGCCAGCGCCAGCACCACGCACATGGCCGGGGCGACCCAGCCGCTGGCGAACGCCAGCGGGATCGAGGCGCCCATCGCGGTCAGGCCGAGCCCGGAGACGCCGCCGGTGACGAACCGGTCGGCGGCGGCGGTGCGGTCGAGGACCTGCTTGCCGTCCACCATCAGCGTGTCGCGGCGCAGGTCGTCGGCGCTGTTGGGGACCGGCGGGAGCTTGACCCTGGCCAGCTTGAACGCCACGCCCGGCAGCAGCGGGGTCAGCGCGAGCGCCACCGACACGGTGATCGCGGCGATGCCCGCCGAGTCGAAGTCCAGGACCAGCGACAGCCCGGTGGTGATCGCGCCGAGCAGCGCGGCGACGGACACGCCGTAGAAGACCGGCAGCCCGTCGGCGATGGCGACGCCGCAGATCGTCGCGGCCAGCACGACCGCGCCGAACCCGGCCAGCAGGTTGAGCGAGTCGAGGTCGGTCAGCGCCTTGTCCTGGGCCGGGCCGAGGAACCCGGCGAGGAAGGCGTACGGCAGCGCCGCGTAGCCGAGCGCCGCGCCCGCCCCCGCGTCGCCGGCCGCCCGCGACAGCGCGACGGCCGCGATGAGCAGCAGCACCGCCACACCGCCGGCGGCGATCGCGGGCACCAGCCAGGACGGACCGGTCAGCAGCAGGGTGATCGCGCCGACGACCAGGCCGGTGACGCCCCAGCCGAGCGCGAAGGTGCGGGCGGACTCGGGCCGCCAGCGTCCGGGGCGGTCCTTGACCCCGGTCGCGACGACGTCGGGGACGTCGTCGAAGGCGAGGTCGGGCAGCTGCGCCATCCGCGGGCGCAGGTAGATCAGGTCACCGTCGCGCAGCCCGACCTGGGCCGGTGTGGCCGCGGGCTGGAACGGCGCCTCGTCGATCTTCTGTAAGACCCAGCCGCCGTGCGCGAGGCCCGCGTCCGCGAGATCCTGCCCGGCGTAGTGCAGCATCGTGGGGTAGAGCTCGGCGAAGGTGGCGTCGGCGGGCAGCGCGATGTCGACCCTCCGCTGCGGTCCGACGACCGTGATCCGGCAGAGGTCAGCTCCGGGGGGCGCGCTCACGACTTCCTCGCAAGTAATCCGTTGTGGGGGTAATGAAGCCGCCATGCGCGGTTGCACGCGCGCTGCCTCGTTCACCCTTGTGCTGGTCAAGACCCTAGATAATGCAAATCCCATGAACCCTGGGCAACGTTCACGTGACGGATACGACCGGTTGGGCACTGTTCCATATCGATCGGCCGATCGCACCCTGATCTTCCTGCCGCCGGACGCCGGACGGCGCACCGGCCCGCCCTTTCGGCGATCTCGCCCGGGGTGGTAGACGAGCGATCGGCGACCGAAGTTCATGGAGTCCGCGCTCCGATTCGATCTACGTTCGCCGGGGCGGCGCGGATGCCGGTGCGGCCTGCGCCAGGTGCGTTCGGCGAGCACGGCGGCGTTCCGGCCCAGCACATTCCACGCATCGCGATGCGGCCCATTGGCACAGGGACATGACACCCGTGCGGGTGCGGGAGAAAAGGTCCGGCAAGACGCACCGAATGTGCGCCGCCGGCGCGGACCAACGGCCACGGGGCGGGAGCCGGCCGCGCCGGGACGACCCCGCCGGGCCCGTGCCGGTCAGCCGTTGAGGGCGGTGGAGATCGACGTGATCTCGCCGACCATCTCCTCTTCGGCGCGCTCGTGATTGTCGGCCATCTCCATCAACTTCTCGCCGAGCGCCGCCAGGTCCTCGGCCGCACCGCTGAACGACTCTCCGGCCTTGGTCTGCACCGCGGTGTAGGACTCGCCGATCAGCATCCCGATGTCGTCGCCACCCCAGGGGGCGCCCATGCCCTCGACGCCGGACACCAGGTTCCGCCACTCCGCCGCCAGCCGCTCGCCCGCCGAGGCCAGACCGCTCGCGGCGGCCCGCAGCGTCTGCGGCCGGACGGTGTACCCGTCCGCGGTCACCGGCGGCCTCCGATCTTGGAGATCGTGTCGCTGAGCGCCTGCGTGATCATCTCCATCTGCCGCATGCCCTCGTTCTGGACCTGCTCGACCTGCCGGCCGAGGGCCTCGACGTCCGGCGCCCCGGCGGCGGCAGCGGCGGCTCCGGCGGAGTTGGCGCGCAGGTCGTCGAGCGCGGCGTTCACCGCGAGCACGAGCTGCTCGCCGAGCTCGGCGGAGGCCATCCGCATCGCGCGCGGGTCGAGTTCGACGCTCTTGAGCCGGCCGCCGACGGACGCGGTCGCCTTCACCCGGCCCTCGGCCGCCTCGCCGACGCCCTGGACCGCCTCTCCCTCGGCCGCGGGATCCGCCGGGGCTGAGCCGGACCGCATGGACTCGAGCGTCCGGCGCGCCTCGGACAACATGGAGTCGAGATCGGCCGCCGAGAAATCCGCCAAGACGGTCATCCCTCCGTGTGAACAACATGGGTCTTAACGGGATCATAACGAGCCGAAAGCCTTCGGGGCCGGGGAGCTCGGGATCCGCCGGGACGCCGGGGAGACGGCTCTGACCAGCCACTTGGGACCGAAACGACCTCGGAATGCCCGAAATACGGCCCGGGGCGGCAGTAGTGGGGGGCCTCTACCATTTGGTCGATTCGGTGAAGAACACGGGAACAGATGACCCTGGTGCACCGGGGTCACCCCCGGTCAGGGTGACGGTCCGGCCGGGGTGTGAGGTGACCGGCCCAGGCTCTGGCCTGACCTGGCCAACGGGTCCGCATGGGAGGAAGCGAACGTGAGCACGGTTGTCGTCCGGCGCCGGGAGCGACGGAAACCCCCGGCCCTGCCACGGGGTGAGGTTCTGCTGGAGTCCCCGCCAGAGCTGCCCGAGGTCGTCCCGCAAGGTTTCCAGGCGGTGCTGACGTACCTGCCGATGCTCGCCGGCTCGGGTGCGATGGTCTTCATGATGGTCGGCCGCGGGGGCGGCACCATGCAGTACGTCGCGGGCGGCATGTTCGCCGTCTCCATGTTCGGCATGATGCTCGGCCAGGTCGGCCGCGGCAACGGCGAGCGCAAGGTCAAGCTCAACAACGAGCGCCGCGACTACCTGCGGTACCTCGGCCAGGTGCGGCGCCGCGTCCGCGCCGCCGCCAAGCAGCAGCGCGAGGCCCTGGAGTGGGGCAGCCCCGACCCCGAGTCGCTGTGGTCGCTGGTGATGAGCGCGCGGCTGTGGGAGCGGCGCCCGCCGGACGACGACTTCGGCCAGGTCCGCGTCGGCACCGGCGCGCAGAAGCTGGCCGTCCAGCTCGTCTCCCCCGAGACCAAGCCGGTCGAGGACCTCGAGCCGATGAGCGCCGGCGCGCTGCGCCGGTTCATGCGCACCCACGCCAACGTGCCGAACCTGCCGATCTCGGTCTCGCTGCGGTCCTTCTCCCGGATCGTCCCGCACGGCGACCCCGAGGCCGTCTACGGCATGGTCCGCGCGATGATCACGCAGATCGCCGCGTTCCACTCCCCCGACGACGTGCAGATCTCGATCTGCGCCGCGCGCCAGCGGCTGCCCTGGTGGCAGTGGGTCAAGTGGCTGCCGCACAACCTGCACCCGACCGAGCACGACGCGGCCGGCCAGGTCCGGCTGACGAGCGAGAGCATGGCCACGCTGGAGGCGATGTTCGGGCAGGCCGTCAAGGACCGGCCCCGGTTCACCCCCGGCATGTCGCAGGACGACCTGCCCTACCACATCATCATCATGGACGGCGGGCAGGCGTCCTACGACTCCCAGCTCGCCGCCGACGGCATCGAGGGCGTCTGCATCATCGACCTCACCGGGTCGACCGCGCCGACGCACGAGTCGACGATGCTGCGGCTGGAGGTGCAGAAGGAGCAGATCGCGCGGCTCACCAAGGACCGCACCGGCAAGGACGTCTACACCCGGATCGGCAAGCCCGACACGATCACTCTCCAGCAGGCCGAGGCGCTCGCCCGGCAGCTCGCGCCGCTGCGCGCCAGCGGCCTCCAGGGCCCGGAGGAGGACGCGCTGTCCTCCGCGACCACGATGACCTCGCTGCTGGGCATCGAGAACCCCTTCAGCGTCGACCCGGCCGAGGTGTGGCGGCCCCGCGCGCCACGCAACCGGCTGCGCGTCCCGATCGGCATCGACCCGGACGGGCGGCCCGTCTCCCTCGACATCAAGGAGTCGGCGCAGGGCGGCATGGGCCCGCACGGCCTGTGCATCGGCGCCACCGGCTCGGGCAAGTCCGAACTGCTGCGCACGCTGGTGCTCGGGCTCGCGACGACGCACTCGTCCGAGGTGCTCAACTTCGTGCTCGTCGACTTCAAGGGCGGCGCGACGTTCCTCGGCATGGACGAGCTGAACCACGTGTCGGCCGTCATCACCAACCTCGAGGACGAGCTCCCGCTGGTCGACCGCATGTACGCGGCGCTCGAAGGCGAGATGGTCCGGCGGCAGGAGTACCTGCGCTCGTCCGGCAACTACGCCTCGCTGCGCGACTACGAGAAGGCGCGCGAGCAGGGCGCCGCCCTCAAGCCGATGCCGACGCTGTTCCTGGTGCTGGACGAGTTCTCCGAGCTGCTGTCGGCCAAGCCCGAGTTCGCCGACCTGTTCGTCATGATCGGACGGCTCGGCCGGTCCCTCGGCGTGCACATCCTGCTGGCCTCGCAGCGGCTGGAGGAGGGCAAGCTCCGCGGCCTCGACACGCACCTGTCGTACCGGATCGGGCTGCGCACCTTCTCCGCGCAGGAGTCGCGGGTGGTGCTCGGCTCGCCCGACGCCTACGAGCTGCCGTCGGCGCCCGGCCACGGCTACATGAAGTTCGGCACCGAGTCGATGACCCGGTTCCGCGCGGCGTACGTGTCCGGCCCCGCCACCGAGGACCTCCAGCCCGCGCAGAAGAAGGGCAAGCAGCACCTCCGGCAGGTCGTGCCGTACATCCCCGACTACATCCGGCCGCAGGTCATCGACGAGCCCGGCCAGAAGGAGGAGCAGAAGGAGGAGTCGCAGGCGTCGCTGTTCGACGTGGTGGTCAAGCAGCTCGAGGGGCACGGCCCGCCCGCGCACGAGATCTGGCTCCCGCCGCTCGACGTCCCGCCCACGCTGGACGAGCTGCTGCCGACCCTCGCGGTCGTCCCCGGACTCGGGCTGACCTCGCAGAACGACGCCTGGCGCAACCGGCTGCACGCGATCACCGGCATCGTCGACCGGCCGTTCCACCAGCGCCGCGACCCGATGTACACCGACCTGTCCGGCGCGGCCGGCAACGTCGGCATCGCCGGGGCGCCGCAGAGCGGCAAGTCGACGATGCTGCGCACGCTGATCGCCTCGCTCGCCGTGCTGCACACCCCGCAGCAGGTGCAGTTCTACTGCCTCGACTTCGGCGGCGGCACGCTGGCCGCGTTCGAGGAGCTGCCGCACGTCGGCGGCATCGCGACCCGCCTCGACGCCGACCGGGTCCGCCGCACCGTCGCCGAGGTCACCTCGCTGCTCGAACAGCGCGAGCGCGAGTTCGCCGAGCGCGGCATCGACGGCATGGCCACCTACCGGCGGATGCGCGCCGCCGGCGAGATCCCCGGCGACGGCTACGGCGACGTGTTCCTCGTCGTGGACGGCTGGATGACGGTCCGCCAGGACTACGAGAACATCGAGCCGGTCATCACCGACCTGACCTCGCGCGGCCTCGGCTACGGCATCCACGTCATCGCCACGGTCAACAAGTGGTCGGAGTTCCGCACCATGATCCGCGACCTGTTCGGCAGCAAGCTGGAGCTGCGGATGGGCGACCCGTACGAGTCCGAGGTCGACCGCAAGCTCGCGCAGAACGTCCCCGAGGGACGGGCCGGGCGCGGCCTCACCCGCGACAAGCTGCACTTCCTGACCGCGCTGCCGCGGCTGGACGGCGACCCGAACGCCGAGAACCTCGCCGACGGCGTCCGCAAGTTCGTCGGCGCCGTCGCCGGCAACTGGCAGGGGCCGGGAGCGCCCAAGGTCCGGATGCTGCCGGCGGTGCTCCAGGCCGCCCAGCTCCCGTCGCCGGCCGAGACCGGGACGCGGATCCCGTTCGCGATCGACGAGGACTCGCTGTCCCCGGTGTACCTGGACTTCTCCCAGGAGTCGCACTTCCTGGTGATCGGCGACACCGAGTGCGGCAAGTCCAACCTGATGAAGACCATCATCGGCGGGCTGCTCGACCGGTACACCCCCGCGCAGGCCAAGCTGGTCTTCCTCGACTACCGGCGGGCGCTGCTCGACACCGCCGACACCGAGCACCGGATCGGCTACGCGGCCTCCTCCACGGCCGCCGCGTCGCTGGTCAAGGACGTCGTCGGCGCGCTGAAGGCCCGGCTCCCACCGGCCGACCTCACCCCCGACCAGCTCCGCGACCGGTCCTGGTGGACGGGCGCCGACCTGTACTTGGTCATCGACGACTACGACCTGGTCGCCACGTCCAGCAACCCGGTGACCCAGCTCGTCGAGCTGCTCCCGCAGGCCCGCGACATCGGCCTGCACGTCATCGTGGCCCGCGCGTTCGGCGGATCGGGCCGCGCGATGTACGACCCGGTCCTCCAGCGAATCAAGGAGATGGGCTCCCCCAGCCTGCTGATGTCCGGCAACAAGGACGAGGGGGTGGTCCTGGGCAACATCAAGGCCCACGCGCTGCCCCCGGGCCGCGGATACTTCATCGACCGCCGCGGCGGCACCCGGCTCGTCCAGACCGCCCACCAGCAGACCGCACCACCCCCGGAAAGGTAGACCAATGCCAGAGTTCAGCCTCGGTCAGGGCTTCGAGCGCTTCCAGCGCGACATGGAGCAGAACGTCGGCGACTTCTCCAAGATGCAGGACCGCATCAAGGAGGCCCTAGGGAAGGGCGAGGCGGCCGACGGCCGGATCGCCGCCGAGTTCCGCAGCGAGGGCGGCCTCACCAAGCTCACCCTGGACCCCCGCGTGTTACGGATGGGGACCGAGGAGCTCAGCGCGGAGGTGTGCAAGGCCGTCAACGCGGCCAGCCAGGACTTCCAGACGCAGGTCCGCGCGGCCGGCTCCGAGATGTTCTCGATGGGCCAGGACTCGGCGAAGGGGATGGACCCCGCCGCCGCCCTCGCCTCCCTCGACAAGATCGCCAACGGCTTCGCCGGCCAGATGAAGGACCTGGCCCGCGAGCTCGGCCTCCAGCAGCAGCGCGCCAAGGAGGCCATGGAGAACTACCAGGGCAAGGGCGACCCCACCGCCCGTTGACCCTTCTGCGCGGAGGCCCCCGGAACGAGCGTTCCGGGGGCCGGCGTGGTGGTCAGACTTGCGGGGTGGAGAGTTCCAGGGCCAGGGGGGCTGCGATGACGAGGGTGCGCAGGGGCTCGGGCAACTGCGCGTAGCGCTGCTTCAGGGTGAGGCTGCGGCGCTTCTGGGAGGTGGCCGAACGGCGGATCTCGATCAGGGCGACCTCGGTGCCCTGCGCGTCGGTGACGGTGCAGTCCTGGCCCTGGGCGCCGGCGCCGCCGGTGACGGTGCAGACGACCTGGTCGTAGCCGTCGTGGACGACGCGTTCCGTGGTCGTGCGACCGCCGCTGGAGAACGCCTTGAACAGGCTCTTCGCGCCGACCGGCCTGGTGGCCATGTGGCCGATCCGGGAGCCGTCGGGGGCGAGGACGGCGGGCCGGGTGAGCTCCGTCATCGGGTTCCCGGCACGGTCGACGAAGAACAGCGGGGTCTCGTCCGGTCCCTCCACCCGGACCAGGACCCGCGACTCGTCCACGGCGGCGTGCGGGTCCGCGTACGGGAGCGCGCCGCCGCCCCGCGGTTCGGGCCGCCCGGTCGGGACCCGGACGGCCCTGGCCAGCAGCTCGCCCTGCGGGCCGGTGATGACGTACGCGCGGTGGCCGGCGGGCTCGTCCATCGTCCAGATCGGGGCATCGTACAGACCGGCCATGGGTCAGCTCCGGCTCAGGTCGAAGGCGATCGGCGAGGCGATCACGAGCGTGCGCAGCGGGTCCGGTAGCCGGAAGGGCAGGTGCAGGACGTACCGGTCGCCGGACCACTGGTTCCGGGCCCGCTCCATCCGGGCGAGCTCGGTGCCGTCCGGGTCGGTGTACGCGCAGGCCCGCCCGCCGACCGCGTGGTCGATGACGCCGCCCACGTACGTCGGCTCCCAGGTGATGGAGCACAGCGGCGTGCCGCCGGCGTCGAGAAGCTGCTGCGCCTGGTTGAAGTCGCTGCGACCGCCGGGGAGGCGGCTCCGGCCCTCCAGGTGGCTCCGCGCGAACGCCGCTGTGTCCTCGGCGAAGCGGCCGATGAGCGTGCCGTCCGGCGCGACGATCGCGACCGGCGAGTCGGGGGCGCGGTCGACGAAGAACAGCGGGGCGCCGTCCAGGCCGCTGACCTGGACGACGACGCGGGCGTTCGCCGGGCCCGACCCGAACCGGCCGAGCAGGCCCTTGCGCGGACGCTCCCCGGCCGCCTGGACGCCGCGGGCGAGCGGGTTCTCCCGGGCGTCGCCGATCTCGTACTCCAGCGCGGCCGAGCGCTGCTCGATGATCAGCACCGGAGCGGCGAAGACGCTCAACGGCGGGCCGTCCGCCGCCCGGCGGTCACCGGTCCCACGGCGGCGCCTCGCTCTCGGACTTGGAGTTGCCGAGCACCGACTCGGTCTTGTCGCTCCACGTGGTCTTGCCGTCGCCGTCGACGGCGACGCCGTTGGTCGAGTTGTAGACGTTGCCGGTCTGGTAGGTGGCGCCGTGGTTCTCCTTGACCGACCAGCTGCCGTCGTCGACGCCGTACCTGCCATCGACCCCGCCGGTGGCGCCGTAGCCGTTCTTCTCGTAGCCGCCGTTGATGCCGCCGTACACCGAGTCGTTGCCCTTGGCGTCCTCTTCCCAGCCGACCTTGCCGCCGCCGGTCACGCCGGAGGCGGTGGTGTACTTGCCCTCGCCCTCCACGCCCATCCAGCCGCGATCGCCGTACTTGGCGTGCGCGCCGACCACGGCCGTGCCGCCGCCGGGGCCCTCGACGGTCGCGCCGGCGCCGACGTTCCAGGTGCTGTCGAAGTTGCGGTCGGCGTCGAGGTCGACGGCCTTGAGCGGCGTGCCCTTGCCGCCGCCCTCGATGTTGACGCCGCCGGTCCGGTTGACGTAGTTGAGGCCGGCGTTCGCCGCGTTCTGCCCGAGGTTGGCGAGCGCGCCGGCCGCGCCGGTGGCCTGCGCCTGCATGAAGTCGCCGAGGGCCTTGTCGTTGCCCTTGACCGTCTCGGCGATCGCGGCCACCATCGACCCGCCCGCCATGGTCGCGGCCCCGAGCTGGCCGACGCCGGCGAGGATGGCCGTGGCGACGTGCGTGACGGTCAGGCAGGTCGCCGCGATCGCCAGCAGCTCCGGGTAGGCCGGGGCGCCGACCACCGAGGCGAGCGCGGCGGCGGCGGCGATGGCCAGCACGCCGAGGAAGCTCCCCATCGCCAGCGCGAAGATCGCGTACGCGAACAGCGCGTAGGCGATCACGGTGAGGGCGATCCCGACCGCCATGCAGAAGACGTAGAGGACCTGGAGCTGGGAGCAGAACTCCTGGACCTTGGCCTCATAGCCCTTGCGGTCGTCGGCCGTCCAGTCCTGCCCGCCGATGGAGGCGACGCTCTGCTGGAGGTCCTCGGCGGCCTTCTGGACGAGGCCCGCTGCGTTCTGCCATTCGATTCCGGCCTTCTCCAGGTCGGTGGCCTTGCCGGTGGACGCCTTGAACTCGAAGTTGACCATGATGGCCGGCGCTAACACCAGCCCGGCCGCCATCGCCTCGGTGGTGGCGATGTTCATCATGCCGTCGGACGCCGAAAGCGCACTCATGTTCTGCCGTTCCTTCGCTGTGGTTCAGGGATGAAACAGGGTGCGCCGTCAGACCGTCCTGATCACGTTCGCGTTCTCCGCGCCGGTGTAGTTCTCGGCCGTGGTCGCGATGCCCTTGGCTAAGCCGTCGAGCATCTCCAGATGAGTCTTCAGGTCCTCGAACGCGAACTGGACGGCACCGGGGTAGGCCATCGAGGCCGTCGTGCAGGTAATGCTGAACGAGCCGCCCTCCAGGTTGTAGACATCGATGGTGTTCAGCGTGTCCCCGGCCTTCTGGAGGCTCGGCGCGATCTTGCTTTTGATCTCCTTGCCGTGCTGCTCGATCCGTCCGGGATTGATCTCGATCCGGTCGCCCATACTCGCCCCTCGTTCCGGTCCGCCACGCTCCGGCACACTTCATCCGATTCCGCGCCCCTGCCGCGCGGTCTCCGCGGCAGGATAGGACATATCACTCTCTTCGTGACGGACTTCAGTTGCCGGATATGCGGCACGCCTGATCCTTTAGAGTCGGTGAGGACCGGAGTGCGGCGGCATGGAGGCTTTCAGATGAGATGGACGGCGGTCGCGGTGGTGACCGGCGGCCTCGCGGCCCTGGTCGCCGTTCCCATGCCGGCGCAGGCCGCGGCGGGCTGCCCGAGCGCGCCCGAGTCCGGCGGGCTGGTCAAGAACCAGATCACCGACACACCGTGGGCGCAGAAGCTGCTCCCCCTCGCCGAGGCGCAGGAGAAGGCCGACGGGCACGGTGTGAAGATCGCTGTGATCGACAGCGGGGTCGACACCACCAGCCCGCAGCTCGCCGGCCAGGCCGTGCCCACCGTCGACCTCACCGGCACCGGCCGGCGCGACTGCGTCGGGCACGGCACCGAGGTCGCCGGCATCATCGCGGCCAAGCCGAAGATGAGCCTGTTCGTGGGCGTCGCGCCCGGCGCCCGGATCATCCCGATCAAGTACGCGGCGACGGCCACCAACAACGACGACCGGCTGCTGGTCAAGGGCATCGACGAGGCGGTCAGGCGCGGCGCGCAGATCATCAACATCTCGTCCGAGACGCACACCGACACCCCCGAGCTCCGGCAGGCGGTCACCCGGGCGCAGAACGCGAACATCCTGATCGTCGCCGCGGCCGGCAACGTCAACCCGAAGAAGGGCGGGTCGCCCACGCCGTCCTACCCGGCGCAGTACAGCGGGGTCCTCTCGGTCGGCGCGATCGCGCAGGACGGCCAGGTCACCCAGTTCTCCAACACCGCCACCCGGGTCTCGGTCATCGCCCCCGGCAAGGACATCCTCACCATCGCCCCCGGCGGCGGCTACATCGTCAAGGGCGAGGGGACCAGCTTCGCGACCCCGTTCGTCGCCGGCGTGGCCGCGCTGGTCAAGCAGACCCATCCGCGGCTGACCGCCGCGCAGCTCAAGCAGCGCATCGAGGCCACCGCCGACGGGCAGAAGGGCGCGGGCAGCGGCTACGGCGTGGTCAACCCGCTCGCCGCCGTCACCGCGGTGATCGACCCCAACACCCCGCTGGCGCCCGCACCCGAGCCCGGCTCGGTCCGGCTCGCGGTGGCCGACAAGCCCGACCCCGCCGTCCGCAACACCGCCCTCGGCATCGGGCTCGGCGGGCTCGGCCTCGCGGCCCTCGTCGTCGCGGGCGGGGTGCTGATCCCCGCGGGCCGGCGGCGCGGCTGGCGTCCGGGCTGGGTCACCCAGCAGCGCCGGGCCGACTGAGCGATGTAATACGTTCCGGAGGCGCGGAAACCCCGGCGGAAGGTCGCCGGAACGGCCCGCGACAGGTCCTCGCGCATCCGGCCGAGGCCCGCGACCCGTCCCTCGGGCGGACGGTCACCGAACCCCTGCCCGGCATATCCCAGTGCCGCGCCCGTCGGAGCGGTGCTCTGATAGGTGAGTTGCGCCCGAGGTTCCGCACCGAACACGAAACGGGACCCCGTTCCCACGGGATCCCGTCGCTCGGCTCCGGTTCGCGCTCTGGCTACTTGTCCCAGGGCGGGGTCTCGTCGGTCCCGTCCGGGGTCTCGTGCTTGTAGGTGGTGCTGCCGCCGCCCTGGCCGTCGTACTCGTAGCCGTAGGTCGTCTTGTCGTCGTCCTTGCCCAGCTGCTGGGTGCCGCCGTAGCCCTCGATCTTCCCCTGGCCGGTCCCGAAGTCGTGCTCGCCGCTGACGCCGGCGGTGTAGCCGCTGACCGAGCCGGGCGTCGAGACCCCGGCCTTGGCGCCGTAGGTGAGCTGCCCGGCCTCGCCCTGCCCGACGCCGTCGGGATCGGTGTACCCCGCGCTGAGCTCGGCCGACGCCCCGGACGGCTCGTGCTTGCCCGAGAGCGTGACGTCCCCGCCCTGGAAGCCCTCGTCGCCGAACTGGAGGTGCCCGTTCACGGTGCCCTCGAAGTCGCCGGAGGTGAAGGTGGCCCCGCCGCCGACGGTCCACGTGTTGTCGGCGTCCCGGTCGGCGTCGAAGTCGACCTCGCTGAGGGGCGACTCGCCCTTGGCCGCGGAGAGGCTCGCGTTGACCATGTTCTGCCCCAGGTTGGCCAGGGCGGTGGCCGACCCGTTCATCTCGGCCGTCATGAAGTCGTTGAACGCCTGGTCGTTGCCCAGCCGGCTCTCCTGCATCGCGGTGACCAGCGAGCCGCCCTGGAACACCACCGCGGCGAGCCCGGCCGCCGTGACCAGGATGCCGGTGGCGACCAGCGTGATGACCAGGAAGGTAGCGGCGATCTCCTCGCAGACGACGGTCGCCTCGGCGGTGATGACCCCCGCCGCCGCGGCCGCGGCGGTCACGGCGAGGATCGCGATCGCGATCCCCATCGAGACGGCGAAGATCGCGTACACGAACAGCGCCCACGCGTAGACGATCAGCGCCATGCTCACCGCGGTGCAGAAGGTGTGCATGACGTCCAACTGGGCGAGGAACTCCCCGACCTTCGCCTCGTAGAGGCGTCGGTCGTCGGCGTCCCAGTCCTGGGCCGCGATGTTCTCGACCGAGGCCCTGAGCTCGCTCGCGGTCCGCTCGATGGCGGCCACCGCCTCGTCCCATTTCTGGCTGGCCGTCTCCAGATTCGCCGGGCTGCCCTTGGCCAGCCCGAACTGGATGGTGATCGGAATGACCGGCGGGAGAATGTACTCCGCTCCGCTGGTGCAGGTCGTGGCGATTTCCATCATGCTGTCGTACGCGTCGAACGAGGTCATGCCCCTCTTCCCGGAATCGGCGCTGCCCGTGGACCGGTCAGACCTGAGTGATCGTGCTGGCCTCTTCGGCGGCCCGGTAGGTCCTGGCGGTCGCGTCGAGCCCGGAGGCGAACTTGCTCAGCATCTCCAGATGCGTTTCCAGGTCCTCGTAAGCGAACTGGAGCGCCATCGGATAGGCCATCGAGGCCATGGTGCCGTCGACGCTGAAGTCGCCGCCCTCGATGGTGCCGCCGGTGTT